>NZ_JAELUG010000056.1 GCF_016429255.1 Rhizobium sp. ASV8 | reverse complement strand
CCCCCCCCCCCCCCCCCCCCCCCCCCCCCCCCCCCCCCCCCCCCCCCCCCCCCCCCCCCCCCCCCCCCCCCCCCCCCCCCCCCCCCCCCCCCCCCCCCCCCCCCCCCCCCCCCCCCTTTTACACGCACAAGACGCCATACGAGATTTAATAGACCGTCTCGTGGGCTCGGAGATGTGTATAAGAGACAGCCTAAAAGGTAGTCTTGAATCAGACCAAAGCTCATTTGTGAACCCACTTTGTCAACATCGCCTAGGCATATGTAGCGATTTTCGTACTTCGGCTTGCTTGAAATACAAGTTATGCAAACTCTTAGAACTTGCCACTTTACCCGCAATTCGGGCGTATGGAAAATTCAATGAAAGGCAGATAATACCAAAAATGCAATTTAGTGTGCCAGGTAGGCAGAATGCTATATTGCAGAAATATGAAGATGTGGGCTATCTAAACTTTAAATGATCTCGTTCGGATAAAGCCTAACTAAAAGTGTTTGATCGCTAAGCGTCAACTTCGAAGGCGACCCTGTTGAGATAGAGTGAGAGTATGCGTGCAGTACGACTGGGCCGGTGTAAGAACACGACGTATCAAAGCACTTAAGGCAATTGCCTTTTTAATCGCGGCCGCTGTTGTTATGTCCACGTCGATTGTTCTGCTGGTTCATCTGGATAGGTGATCGTGTCTTCAGACATCCCAGCCGTCGTAATGAAGCCGTTCACAACAAGGCGAACCGCAGTGAAGCGGCAATGGTCAGACGGTTCATCTTGCATCGTAAATTGCTGGTTCATCGGAAGGCCCCTGAGAGATTGAAAATAGCCCGATCTACAAAGCGAGCGCCTCAAACTGGGTCCATCAGAGATTGGAAAAAGCGACTGTTGGAAACGTTAGCGGTCGCAGCATGTGGAACAATCTTCGGCTATATCGCCGGACAGAGCGTTCTCTCGGCAGCAATCTTCGCAGCCTTGTCGATCTCCATTGTACTGCAGTGGGCGGGTCTTCGGTCGCTTGGGCTTCGCCCGTTGGGCAACTCACATCGTTTAGATGTAAACGAGCAGGAACCTCCGCCTCGCCAGCGATCGGAGGTGCGGGTATTGGCTAGCCTTGAGGCGAGTGAACCGGAGCGGTCGACGCGAATTGGCCTTCGGTCAACTGAGGAAGGCGCATCGGGGAGCGATCTTTGATGAAGCCAGTTGATTACTTTCTCTCCACAGGCCCGTTAAGGCTCCCAGCTGGCATTGGTGTTGCCTTGGCTCAGGCGACGAATACTCGTTTGCGGCGCAGCAAGGTTGCCAACCGTCGGAATTGGCGGCGCGTTATCAATGGAGATTGGCTGCCTGGGAAGGAGAGCGAAGGACGATGGGTGTGGTAGAGGTTGGAACAACGTCCGAGGTGGAATTTACTACGGCATATCAACCCATCGTGGACACGAGTGCGAACGGTACAGTCTTCGCATATGAGGCGCTGATTCGAGGCCCAAATGGCGAGGGGGCTGATTGGGTTTTCGGCAATGTTCCGGTCGCTGATGCACTGGCTTTTGACGAGAGGTGCCGATCGCACGCGTTGAGCACAGCGTTCGCTTTCGGAATACGGGAGCGATTGAGCCTGAATATATCGGCGAGGGCCATATGTCACCGTCGGCATGGGCTTTACGCAACGCTCAGGACTGCAAGTCAGCTTGGTTTGCGAGCCGATGACCTAATTTTTGAGATGACGGAACATGACCCTATTCCAGACATCGAGAAGCTTGGCCGGTGGATCTCCGCAGCTCGGGGTCGCAAGGTAAAGTTCGCGATGGATGATTTTGGAGCCGGCTATGCCGGTCTGAATATGCTTCTTTCGCTCCGACCGGAAATTATCAAGCTTGACATGGCGCTCGTGCGAAACGTCAATACAGATCGGACACGTCAAGCGTTGATCAAAGGTATTATTGACGCTTGCAGTACATTTGGGTGCCTCATCGTTGCTGAGGGTGTGGAGACGCAGGATGAATTCTCTACGCTCTCTATGCTCGGCATTACATTGATGCAAGGATATCTGTTTGCGCGTCCGGAATTGGCAAGATCTCTCATAGCAACATCCGGGCTAGTCTTTAAAGCAGAACGTGAGGCGGTGGCGTCGCCTTAATGGAAGCCAGGATCTGAAGGGTGGTGCTGTCGGCTTTTTCAGGCGTCAATCGACAATGCGATTTCACGCCAGGCGGTGACGGCTTGGGTGCGGAGTTGGCGATGATCGGTGGCGGTGAGATATTTCCGATGGAGATGAAAGAGGTTGGTGACCTGGCCGCGAACCGAGACGAAACGTTGACATTGGCGTGCCGATTTGAAGCGCATCATCCGCCTCTCTCGTCGCCGCAGCGGCAGATGAGAGGCTTCGGCGCGGTTGTTCAACCCCTTGTGCGATCGATGCTCAACGCCGGGGATCAATTCAGCTTTCGCCGCTCCATACGAGCGCAGCTTGTCAATCACCATCACCCTGGGCGTGACGCCCTGACTTTTGAGGAGCTTGCGCATGAGCCGCAGCGCTGCCTTCTTGTTCCTTCGGCTTTGTAACAGGGCATCGAGGACGTAGCCTTCTGCATCGACCGCACGCCACAGCCAGTATTTCCTGCCCTTGATCGATACGACAAGTTCGTCAAGGTGCCATTTGTCGGCGAAGTTGCCGCGTGATCGCCGCCGGAGTTGATAAGCGAATTTGAGACCAAACTTCACCACCCATTCCGACACTGTCTGAAACGACACGTCAATCCCGCGTTCGGCAAGCAGGTCTTCGACATCGCGAAGGCTCAGCGGAAATCGGTAATAAAGCCATACTGCATGGGCAATGATCTCGGCTGGAAAACGGTGACGGTGGTAACGGACAACTGGCTCTTCGATCATGCTGATCGAATATCACCTCGATCAGCAGGATCCGTTAAGGCGACGCTGCCCGTTCGGGAACTTCTGCCCACGGCGAGCCGGTTCGGAAGCGCCAAAGGATGCCATTCACGACTCGCCGGTCATCGACACGAGGAACGCCGCGAGGCACCGTAACGTTAACCGCGAAGCGATGAAGATGTGGGATCGTGAGCGTCCGGGGAACGCATTTTTCGGGTGTCGAGGTGGAAGCTATAGGCCGCGTTTCATCTCATCGGCCATGATGCGGTCGATTATTTCAGGATAGCACTGTGTGTCGATGAGGAACTCGCGGATACCGCCATCCCCCGTCCTGATGTCGGCGAGTAGGCTTTGAAGTTCTTCGATGCCATTCTCGGTCAGACCCTTCGTGCCATCTTCAGTGCCATCGCTAACGTAAACCAGTTCGCCCTCGGAGATGTTGTCCGAGTTTGCGGTCACTTCTTCGATCAGTTCGAGGGGTGATGTCACGTTGTTTGCCTGAAGTCAGGCGAGGGCTTGCGGTTGAAATCAAGCCACCGCGCCGGTCACAGCCTTCCACTGCGCCATTGCGCGGATTCGATGAATGTGAGTGGTGAGGGCGGAGTGCTTCCTGTTGGACGGGACGAAGTGATTTCTGATTGCCGAAAAGACCGAGATGAACCGTTGCAATCCGCCGGCGGATCGAAAGCCTTGCATCACCCGTTCTCGTTTCCGCAGTGGGAGGTGGGAATTTTCCGCGCGATTGTTCAGCCCTTTGTGCGATCGGTGTTCGACGGTAGGCATGAGATCCCGCTTTGCCGCTCCATATGAGCGAAGCTTGTCGGTGACGATCCGCTTAGGCGTGAGGCCTTGCTTCTTCAGCAGCCTGACCAGCAATCGCTTGGCCGCCTTCGTGTCGCGACGAGCCTGAACGATTTCGTCGAGAACGTATCCGTCCTGGTCGACCGCTCGCCACAGCCAGTGCTTTCGACCCGCGATGGAGATCACCACTTCGTCCAGATGCCAGATATCCTTTCGAGACGGCTTCTTTCTGCGCAACCGCTTCACATATGCCGAGCCAAATTTTCGGCCCCAGCGCCGAATCGTTTCATAGGACACGATGATGCCACGCTCCAGCAGCATTTCTTCGACCAGCCGCAGGCTCAGAGGAAACCGGAAATAAAGCCACACAGCATGGGCGATGATCTGCGCTGGAAAACGGTGGTTCTTGTAGCTGATGGCCGACGTGTTCATAGCGCCGGCTTAGCCGCCAACCGTTAAGCCGCCAATAACGTGACATCACCGCAGCAGGTAAATTGGTTGTGCATTATGCCTCACCCGACATCCTGGGTCTTCTCCCAATTCTTGACCGGGCTACCGCGCACTGGAAGATCAACGAAAAGCCTTACCCGAAGAATGGTGGTGTTGTGCCGGAAAGTCCACGTGCGGCGATCGCCGACGCGCGAGCCGCCATCCAGGCACCGACGTACGAAGATCTGAAGACCTATCTGACGGACACACGTTCTGATATACGTGAGCTTGGCTCTAAAACCTTGGTCACCTGCCTATCCGAACAGCCCCAGTTGGCGTTGACCTTCCTCGCCGACATCGAGCAGGGAGCAGTGTCTGCGGATATTCTCGACAAGACGTTGACGAGCGGTGTCGCTTGGAAAGCAGAACCCATCGCGAAGGTGAGCGGCTTTCTGAATTCCTCCACAAAGGCGCTACGCTTTGCGGCTATGGCCGTCTTGCGGCAAGAATATTGCCAATCGGAATTTATTCGAAGTGAAGCAACACGGATGACAGAGGATCCTGATTGGCAGATCAAGGAGCGGGCCTACCGCATTCTCGATTTGTTGCAAGTCTGAGACCCCGGTGCATTTGTGCTACTCGGATCTTTATTATCGGTCGAGGACATTATCATGGATATTCAGCGTGCTGATTTTATACACAACGGGCCGCGGGTTCGATTCCCTTCAAGAGCCGGAATATTGCCGCCATTCAGGCGAAAGATGCCGTCCGCTAAAGGGGTAATTGTTTATCGCCCTTATCGGCGTCCAATATTCCACGCCGAAACACATCGAACTGATAAATGCGATGACGATGCCAGCCGCGAGACCGGCGCCGGTCGTCGCGAGGAGATAAATGCCCATATCCTCCTTGAACGGCGCATCCAGTGGCGAGGAGCTGTAGAGGATATCCATGGACACCGGTATTCCCATGAAGGTCGGACGGGTAATCATGCCGCCGAGACTGTCAACCATGGCGCCCGCGACGGCGAAGATGGGATAGATCGGATTCAACGTGTGTCCTCCCCGAAGAGCTTCAAGGCTATCGACCGCCTGTCACCCTCGCTTTTTCCTTCAGGTAGAATTCCTTGAGTTCCGGATACGAGGCGAAAACAAAGCCTGCGAACTGCCCCTTGGTGACGGTGTAGCCGCCGGAGGCACTGACCTTATAGTGAAACGGCATGGTGCCGATTTTCGTTTGACCACCGTCGAACGGCAGCTCGGGAAGCGATAGCTTTCGGATTGTCTCGATCTCCTCCTTCTGTTGCTGGAAGATCTCGACTGCCTTTTGCAGGGCGCTTTGCAGGTACTGCTTGTCGTCCAGCACGAGATATTTCTCGGCCAGCAGGCGTTCGCATCCTTCGCCATGCGCACGTGCCGCGGCGGCGGCGGCCTCAATCTCGGGATCAAGCTCGACAAGGGCGGCCCATTTGGCCGACAGTGCGGCAGGCGCCGCTGCTGCCACTGGGCCGGAATCCTTGTTCATCGCGTGGACGAACTTTCCGGCGGCAATACCGCCCTTGACCGTCGACTTGGTGACGGAGGCGAAGCCCGCGAACATCAGGCCGCCGCCTGCGAAGATCATGAGGGTACCCGGAATGACAGCGACGACGGTCGCACAGAAGATGATGCCCACCATGAAGAGGACGCCACCCAAGACTAGTTTTCCCACTGCTCCGCTCCTTTAGTTAGGCTTACAAATGGCTTTCATTTCAGAAACGGCTGTCTGTAACTTCTCAAATGAAAGTGCCAATTTTGAAGGATGCAAACTGGGTTCACATCCGGAAATCTTGTTATTAACGGCACAGCTATCACCAAAGCTAATGAGAAAACGTTCAGTATCCCCTTCGGATTTAGCGTCTTTCAGGCTGCTAAAATCGACATCGAAATTTTGTTCGCCGCGTTCTGATTTCTGGCCAGAGATCTCGTACTTCAAAGATACATTGTACTTGCAGGCGTCATTGGCTTTTACCGTGTACGAACCTGTAAAAGCACCTCCCCGTATTTCCGATGTGTATTGGGTCACATAAGGAGCACTGGAAATGAGGCTTGTTTTCCACGCTATGTTTTGGCCACGCGCTGTTATTGTGCCTGAGAGGCCTGGTTCCCATCCTGAGACAAGAACAGCAGCCACCGATTCACCGGACGGAGTCGCTTCAGAGTTGCTGTACCCGATCAAGTTGATCGCGAGCGCAAGCAGTGCTGGATATTGAAGGGCTTTCATGCTGCGTGCCATCCATCTGGCTCTTTCACGAAACGTCTTGTTACCGGTGAGCCGGGATCTCCCTTCAGCTGAAACGAGCAAACGCGACCTGGAGCTCCTACAGCGGCGGCGAAGGAAACGCTACTGATGGGCCGGCCGAAAATCTGCTGGATGTCTTCAGCTGATGGATTGCTTGCAAAAAGATCGCATGAAGTGAGAACGAGGCCGGCGCACAATAGGCCCGAAGAATGCAGGTAGGATTTCATGTTGCCCCCAGAAATCGCGACGCTACTGTAGAATCCGGATAGACAAGATCCACAACTTTTGTAAGTAGTTAAAAATAATAAACTCAGTATTACTTCATCGTCACGGTATGTGATGTCTATCAACATTGTCGAATATACGGAGGAGCCCTGTTTAGAAGTGTATCTTGCTCGGCCTTCTAGAAGGCCTGGGTATTCGCTAGATATATATCCACACCTGTTTGCTGTCTTGATGCGCCCGTTTTGACAGCAACCGCTGCCTTGCCTTGACCGCCCCACCGTCAAGACAGGGCAGCCCAATCTCCCCCGTTGTTTCTCGCCTCCGCATTTTCAGATAGCACGCTTTCAGCTGCTGATGATGCACTAATCAAGAATTCTGCATCAAACTTAACCCGTTGGCGCGATTTCGCTTTTTTGATGCATATATCTGATGCATCATGCGAGGATGATTTACGGCTATGCACGCGTGTCCACCGAGGCCCAGGAACTCCGCTCCCAGCTCGCCCAGCTCAAGGCGGCCGGGTGCGAAAAGATCTATCAGGAGAAGGAAAGCCGGATGCGGGAAGACCGCCCCCAGCTCACCAAGCTCCTCAAGAGCCTCAAATCCGACGACGTGTTGATGGTGGTGGCGACCGACCGCCTGGGCGGCGGCCCGCGCCTCCTTCTCAATATCCTCGATGCCATCCGCACCAGCGGCGCCGGGTTCAAGTCGCTGACCGAGCCACATATCGACACGACAGGCTCACCCGAGCAGGCGGAAATGACATTCTTCTGGGTTGGCTGGGCCGCCCGCTGGGAATGGCAGCGCATCCGCGCCCGCACGTCCACCGGCCGCGCCGAGGCCATGGCGCGTGGCGTGAAGATGGGACGCAAGTTCAAGCTGACCGATCACCAGAGGCGCGAGGCGCTTGTCCGGCTGGCCGCCGGAGAGACCCAGCGCGCCATTGCTCGTAGCTACAATGTCAGCCAGAGCACCATTGCGAGGCTACCACGATGAACAAGGTCTACCTCACCCATACCGATCCCGCGCAGAACATGGCGCGCTACTACACCATGCGCTTGCAGGCCACTCTGGTCGGGGGAATGGTCGCTTGTGCGCGAGTGGGGCAGGATCGGCCGCGCCGGCCAGGTGAGGACGACGCTCTACCCGGCCGAGAGCGAGGCTCAAGCCGCACTCTACCAGCTATGCTCCGCCAAGCTGCGCAAGGGTTATGAACAAAAACTACGGCCCCGCAGTCCGAGAGCCATGGTATTTTGAAGCTCAAGATCTGATTGACACGCCCCGTCGATGATAGATACGAGTAATACGCGAGTAATACAGAGCGTCGTTGTTACTTTAGGTGGGGAAATATGAGCGGACTTTCATTCAAAGCCCGAGCGTTCTGCTCGTCGGCGGCCATCGCACTTTTTGCATTTGTTGCGCCAGCCCAAGCTTACCCGGATGAGTTTCCTGAATTTAAGAGCGCCATTGAAAGCCGGGGGTTCACCGGGAACGTGAAGAAGGACTATTCATCCTTTAACGTGGGGGATGTGCAATTTAGACCTGACGGAAGCTTCACCGGTACGCTGTACTGGCACACGGGAAGAGGTAACGTATCGTTCAAGGGAACATTGAACAAGTGGACGATCACTATCGATGAAATCGCGCCTGTCGGGCGTAATCGCAAGCCTTTTGGTTCTCCGTGCCATTTTTCCGCAGAGATAGTCCCGGGTAAGGCAGAAGCCGCAGGCGACGTCCGGGGGTGCACGGCGTTTGGTTCGGGTTCCGAGGCCACGCTGAGTTTCAAAACGAAAAGTCCTCGCAACTACGAAGCTGAAGCAGCGTCGCAACTGGCAAATGATGCGGCCGAGAAGAAGAAGGCGGAACAAGCCGCGGTTGAGAAGGTCGAGAAAGATCGCGATGAGGCCATTCTTGCCTTTGGATCTGCTCGCTTTGCGAAGGAAAACTGCCCGAACCTGAGCGTTGACTTCCAACAGCTCACCGAAGTTATGAAGAAGCGAGGCGTAACCTACCAGGAAGCCGAGGCCTCGGACTACAACAAAGGCAACATGAAGGTGTGGCACGAAAAGCTTCAAAACGAGGGGCGAGATAATACCTGCTACATGTTCCAGGTCCATTACGTACAACCGTACAGCGACTTGGGCGGGCTGGTCCGAAGGCGCGATTGAACCACACCTCAGTGGACTCGGCTCCAGCTTACCGATCGCAGGACGTAACCGACTTTCGTCCTGACTGGCATCTAACCTCACAACCACACGGACCAATCCCATGAGAACCGTCATTCGAACAACGGTATTCGCTGCCAGCTTTGTTACCTTAACCTCCGTCGGCATGGCGCAGGAGGCAAGGCCCGGCGGGTTCTTTTCCCTGACGGCGCCGAATGACGACATGGGTGGCGGTGTGGGACATGTGAAGAAAGCGATAGATTCTATCAACACGGCTCTGGCCGCCGAGTCGATGCCCCTCGCCGAATACAGGCCGACCGACCTCTGCTATATCGGCTTCTACTATCAGGACGACCAAGGCAAATTTTCGTCCTATGCACTAAACACCAAAGCGTATCCCTTTCGGTATACCAAGATCGCTGAAGGCACATGCATCTATGATGCCGCCAAACGCGAGGAGTCCTGCCAATCGAAAAGCCTCGACGGCCCGCAGGACTTCCGTACCATCTATCCCCACGACAACTTTACGGATGCAGCTGACGCATCAACTCCGGAGAAGGTCTATAACTATATCTCCTGCGACAGCGAGGCTTCAACCTTGAGGAAATTCATGCAGGAGGCTGGCAGCGCGCTGGGCCGTGGTGATCTCTACAGCGAGGAGACTGCAGGCCTCGCCACCATAGTCCGGACCACTACGGACAACCCGCAGGTGTTCGAGGCTATCAAAAAGCACATCGACGAACTTTCACGGCTCAAGTAGTCAATATTTTCTTCACGGATACCGGCGGGGCCAGCGATCATGTCTTCGCGTTGTTCTGCTTGATTGGCAAGCGATTTGCGCCTCGCCTGCGCAACATCAAGGACCGGAAATTCCATACATTCGAGAAAGCGGATGCCTATCCGTCATTGGCAAATCACATCGGCGCCCCGATCAACACTGCACTGATCATGGAACATTGGGACGAGCTCCTGCGCCTTGCCGCCTCGATCACCACCCGGACCGTCGCGCCCTCGGCGATCCTCAAGCGGTTGTCCGCCTCCTCGAAATCCAGCGAACTGGCCAGAGCATTACGTGAACTCGGGCGCATTGAGCGAACGCTGTTCATGATTGAATGGTATTCGACGCCGGCGCTCCGACGACGCTGCCAGGCCGGACTGAACAAGGGCGAAGCCGCGCACAAGCTGAAACGCGCCGTCTTTTTCCACGAGCGCGGCGAAATCCGTGATCGCTCCTTTGACAGCCAGGCATTCCGGGCGTCTGGCCTCAATCTGGTCGTCAGCGCCATCGTTCATTGGAACACCGTCTATCTCAGCCGGGCCACGGCCTATTTACGCCAGCAGGGTCGGCATGTCCCTGACGAGTTGTTAAAGCACGTTTCGCCGCTCAGTTGGGAGCATATCAATCTCACCGGCATCTATTCTTGAGATGCTGATCACCAAATGACCGAAGGCTTCAGGCCGCTGCGACTTCCAGGCCGACTTCTTCGCGCCGCCTGAGGATTGCGACTTATTCTAGCTTTTCTACCGTGCTCCAGCACTATCGACGCTTGGGGCCAGAGTAATTTCAAGTCGTAGCTGGACGTTCAACTATAACGTTTGTAGCATCCAATTAGTTGTCGGATGACGATTATTGATTCGCGGAAACCGTTATCAAGCGCTTATGGGGGGCAAATGAAATCTGACCATACGGAAAAGCCTATTTGTATTCGCAGTCTTGACACCTCAGCCGTTAACTCCCTCAAAAAGGCGCTGCTAAGCTCGGTCTACAACCATCGCTACATTCTGGCGGCTGCTGTGACCATGTTACTGCCCTCCACGCAGGCATTCGCGCAGTGCGCACCGGCACCGGATGCGCCTGTGAGCATCGCCTCGGGTAGTTGCACGGATTTAGGCACGCCAGGCACTCCAACTCGATCGAGCAATGATGCCACGGATGTGGTCGGCGCCTCCGGCACTGGGGTCTACACGGGAAACGTCGTTGAATTGGACGCGAGCGGTACCGGCTCCGGCGCTCACGCGAGCGGCGGCGGAACGATCAATTTGAACGGCGCGCCGGATGGCAGCGGAGGGTACAACACCGCGAATGTCAATACGACTGGCGCGGGCAGTCACGGGCTCTATGCCGATGGCGGCGGCAAGATTAACGGACATGGTGTGCTCGTCACCACAGAGGCCGATGGCAGCTACGGCATCTTCGCAACCGGAACTGGCAGCGATGTGAATGTTGACTCTAACGGAGTGACGCTGCCGCCGAATACCGGGCAACAGATTGTGGTCACAACCGGCATCAATGCATATGGCGCTTATGCATCCAATGGTGGCACGGTTGAAATTACCGGCATCAATGCCCAGCAGTCCGGGATTTTGACTTATGGCATGGGCAGCTCTGCCTTCGTCGCTGAGTCAGGGGGCCAGATCACCCTCACCGGTGTGAGCGGTTTCGTTTTCGGCGACAATACGGCAGGTGCCTTCGTTTCGGATGCCGGCAGCACGATCGTCACCAATGCCAGCTACATCAACACCTATGGCAATAACAGTGCCGGGATGTCGGTTGCCGACGGGGGAGCGGCCACCATCCATGGCGGCGCGGTTGTGACCGGCAATTATCATGGAACGCTCATCAGCAATTCCGTGGCTCTCCTCGCCCAGGGGACCGGCAGCCAGATCACGATTGACCTGGGTGGCAGCGTAACCACCTATGGAGCGGCCAGCGCCGGCGCGGTGGCCCAGGGCGGGGCTTTTATCGATTTCAAGGGCTACGGCGTTTTTACCTATGAGACCGGCTCCACCGGCGCGATTGCGGATGGGACGGATGGGAACGGAACGGCCAGCAAGGTCGCCATTAGCAATGCCATCGTCCGAACGACCGGCCCGTCCAGCGCCGGTGTCCGTGCCACTGGCGGCGGCACGATGAGTGTAATCGGCGGCGAGATCACCACCGGGTATAAGCCAGGTTTCGATACGTCCGGCGGCCATTACCTCGCGAGTGAGATCGGCAAGGAGTCCAACGGCGCAGAGGCGATTGGGGTCGGCAGCACGCTTACGATCACGGACAACGAGCTCACAACCACCGGTGACGGTGCCATCGGTGTCGCTACCAATGCCGGGGGCACCGCCACGGTTGCCGGCGGCACGATCACGACCGGTGGCGCCCCGACCGCCAATTTCACTGCCGATGGTATCCGGGCGACCGGCCCCGGCAGCACGGTCACGTTGACGAGCAGTGCGAACGGCGGCACGGCGGTCACCACTTCGGGTGTCGACGCCATGGGCTTGCACGCGATGCAGGGCGGTGTCGTCGACGCCACGAATGCTACCGTCAACACTAGCGGTGCCGGCGCCTTCGGTGCGCTGTCGGAAGGTGCGAACAGCAATGTCAAGCTGACGGCCTCGTCCGTCACAACGCAGGCCGCTTCGGGCCTTTCCGTCAACGGTGGCGGCCAGATCAACACGACCGGCACTGCCGTGACGGCGAACGGAACCGGCTCGTCGGGTATTCTTGGCACCGGAGATGGCACGGTGATGATGGCACGCGGCTCCCTGAGCGCGACGGGGGATCTGATCACCGGAACGGCCGGCAATGTCGTTGCCAATCTGACCGGTGTCGCTCCCACAACAGGCAGCGGCATCGTGGTACATGCCGTTGGCGGCACCACCAGCGGCAATTTCACCAACATGGCGCTGACCGGCAATGTGGTGGGAGAGGGAACCGCCAGGGCCAGCGCGACACTGAACGGGAGTACATTGACCGGGGCTGCGTTGAACGCCGACAAGATGACTGTCGATGTCACGAGCACTTGGAACATGATAGCTAGTTCCACTGTCAACAACACCGCTGGCAGCACCACCGAGAATGCAGGCCTGATCGTCTTTGCACCGCCTGTGAACGGCGCCTATAAGACACTGACGACCTCTAATTTCGTTGGAGGCGCCGGGGGCGCAGCCGGTACGGTTGTCTTGAATACTTACCTGGGCGGCGATGCCTCGCCGTCCGACCAGATCGTGATCGATCACGGCACAGCAACTGGCCAAACCGGACTTGTCATTAACAACATCAATGGTGGCGGGGCTGCGACCACTGACGGTATTAAGGTTGTCAACGCCATCAATGGCGGCACCACGACCACGAATGCGTTCTTCCTTGGTAATGGCGATTACGTGACGAACGATGGCCAGAACGCCAAGGTGGCAGGCGCATATGCCTATACACTCCACCGTAGCCCCACCTCCAGTGGTATGGATGTCTATGGGGATAGCTATGCCGCAAATGACTGGTATCTACGCTCAGTGTTGATCGATCCGATCGTGCCTACCGGTCCCGAAACGCCCCGTTATCAACCAGGCGTGCCGGTTTATGAGACTTATCCGAACGCACTACAGGTCCTTAATCGCTTGCCGACGCTTGCTCAGCGCACCGGCAATCGGTACTGGGGGGAACAGGCTCCGGCCGAGACCGTGTTCTGTAAGGATCCAGCACGGAACTTCAGATGCACGCCGACTCAGGACCAGAACGCCTATTATCAGGATGGCTCCACAACGATCGTTGGCGGCACGGGCGTCTGGGGTCGCATCGAAGGGTTGCATGGTAGACAGCAGCCCGATGTCACCACGAGCCAGTCAGACTATGACTACGATATGTGGAATCTGCAGGCAGGTGTGGACGGTCAGCTCTATGAAAGCGATGCTGGCAAGCTCATCGGCGGCGTAACCGTTCACTATGGCCAGGTTTCCACCGATGTCTCTTCGATCTTCGGCAACGGCAATATCGACACCACAGGCTATGGCTTCGGCGGCACGCTGACCTGGTACGGCAATAACGGCTTCTATCTAGACGCGCAAGGTCAGGTTACCTGGTACGACAGCAATCTCTACTCCGATACGCTGCGTCGAGGACTTGCCGACGGCAACGATGGTTTTGGTTATGCTATGAGCCTCGAAACCGGCAAGCGCATCGCTCTCAACGAGAATTGGACCCTCACGCCACAGGCACAGCTGACCTGGTCGTCAGTCGATTTCGACAGCTTCACTGATCCTTACGGTGCCCGCGTGTCGCTCGACAAGGGTGACAGCCTGAAGGGTCGCCTGGGTCTGGCCCTCGGGCACGAGCGCAGCTGGAAGGACGATGACGGTCAGACGAGCCGAGCGCAGTTCTATAGCATCGCCAATCTGACCAACGAGTTCCTCGACGGAACACGAGTAGATGTATCGGGCACGAAGTTTGACAGTCGCGCCGATCGGCTGACCGGTGGAATTGGTTTTGGTGGCACTTACAGCTGGGCCAACGATAAATACACGGTCTATGGCGAAGTGTCTGCCGACACCAGCCTAAAGAAATTTGCCGACAGTTACGAGGTCGGCGGAACGCTCGGATTGCGCGTGAGGTTTTGATCGCACTCGCAAGAACCGCTCCCGGCTTCGAACAGATGCCGGGAGCATCTCGTTATCAGCCCGTCAATGATGATGATAACAATTCCGCGAAAGCCAGAGTCACATAGCCAGACAATTCTTGGATCTCTCTCATGATAACGATCCCGCTTGCGAAATCGCTTGCTGGTTCTGCCGTCTCACGGCGGAGTTTCATACTCGGGTTGCTGGCGGTGCATGGTTGCAGCACTGTAAGCGGCCCCGTGTCTTCGTTGCCCGCAGAAGGTCCATATGCGTCCGAGCTGTTTCCAGTTCGTCCCGTAAATCGTAGCAAATTCGCAAGAGATCTGCAGCCGGTCACGATGGCTAAACAGGTGGATGCCACGCCCGGATCGATCATTGTCGATCCTCACAACAAGCATCTGTATTTTGTCGAGTCCCAAGGCACCGTCAGGCGCTACGGTATAGCTGTTGGCAAAAGTGGGTATAGCTGGCGCGGGATGGCAACGATCGAGCGAAAGGCCAAATGGCCGGCATGGCATCCAACCGACGATATGCACGCTGAAACACCAGGGTTACCAAAACGCATAGAGCCCGGACCAGCTAATCCGCTAGGCGCACGCGCGCTATATCTGTTCGTCAACGGTCGCGATACGCTGTACCGCATTCACGGTACGAATGAACCGTGGACCATTGGCACGGAGGCCTCCTCGGGCTGCATTCGCATGCTCAACGAAGACATCATCGAGCTATACGAAAAGGTGCAGGTCGGCGCCACCGTTCAAGTCCTGTGACACAGAACAACCCGCATTGTCCGTAAATTCCGGCAGCGTGAGTATGTTCATTGTTCGTTCGGCCTTAGCGTGTCTGGCGGAACAGTTCTTGTTCTGACCCCGCGTTCATTGGCGCAAGCTGCCGAGGTGATTGCGCAACAACGTCCTCAGCTTTTTGCCAAGGCATCGATTGCGGCTCGCGCATCGTCGCCAAAACGCCCATCGGCTTTGCCATGATAGAGGCCGCGTTTAATAAGGCTTCGCTGAAAGGCTTGACGGAATTCCGGTGGCCAATTGGACACGTCCCATTTGAAGGAAAAGCGAGCACCGTCATCTTTCCGAATTGCTAGCTCGACAAGCTGGACGGCGAGAGCATTGTCCTTGCGGCAGCCCAATCCCATTGCAAAAAGACGAGCAAGGGTGAGATTTGCCCGATAATCTCCAGCATCGGCTGCTCTCTCAAGCCACTTTCCGCCCTCTGCGTAGTTCAAAAAATCTCTGCTTGCATTGATATACATCATGCCAATTTGGCCGAATGCTAACTTCTCCCCGGCATCAATAGCCTTTCTGTACCAATACAAGGCTTCGGCGTAATCCTTTTTCACGCCTTGACCATCTTGGAACAGGTCGCCAACTCTTTTCATTGCAAACGCGTCACCCCTCGCTGCTCCCTTTTTATACAATTCCATCGCGGCACGATAATCAGGCGGCGATCTATCCAGCTCCAGCCCTGCCAAATAAATCATCGCCCTTGTGCTACCTAATTCGACGGCTTTGGTGAACCATTTGCGTGCTGCCTCAGTATCCTTCGTTACGCCATCGCCATTTTTGTAAAATACCCCAAGGTCCATCATTGCCGGAACATAGTTCTGCCCAGCAGCCTTCAGCAGCCAACTCTCGCCGAGGGAGGAGTTCTTCTCGACGATACGGCCTGCCGTGTGTAGATAGCCTAGATAGGATTGCGCTGGGGCATAGCCATGCTCTGCAGAGCGCTTGTACCAGACCGCAGCTTCGGCAAGCTCAGAAGGATCTTTTACGGCATCCGCTGCGGAGCCGTCAAAGTCTCGACGAATGCCATTGCCGAACTCATGTCGCCGACCAATCAGATATTCTCCCTCCGCCCCCGCTTTGCCATACCATTCGGTAGCCTTGTCCGGATCGCGGGGCGCTCCAGTGCCGGTGTCGTACATCTCGGCAATGACTGCGGCCCGATCCTGGGCACCATGCGACGCAGCTTTGAGATACATGACCAAGGCCATGGCGGCATTTTTCTCGCGCCCCCTTCCGTCACGGAATTCATCTCCGAGCTGGTTGAACTGGGCTCCGTTGTCGGTGACCGTCGCATCCTGCGCACCGGTCTCCATGCCCAACCGCAATCGAGCAGGTATCGAGCCAAATTGCACGATCTTGCTCGCATCCTTAGAGTCGATTTTCGCAGCCGTTGCAGCGAGCGCGGAAGCTAGATCAGCGTCGGGTTGCCCCATCGCCTCGATGATTCTGGTGACATAGGAGCTTGGTTCTTCAGTGTCCGTAGCTAGCGTTTGCGCTTGCGATACGAACAATGTGGCGCCGGCATCTTTGACGGGGGCAAAACTATTGTCGGCTTGCACATCGGCGATCGAAGAGTTGAAGGTGGCCAGGAATGGATTGTTCGTGGCCGTATTGATCAAAACAAGCTTGTTTTTGGCCTTCGAGAGCATGGAAATCGCATCTTGAAGATCGATCGCATCCAAACGGATACGAACGCCGTTCGAAGGGTGAGCGTCGATCGGTAAGAGGTAGTTGTTCTGACCGGCAGAAATGCCGTGGCCGGAGTAATAAAGCACCGCAATCTCCGCGCCGGCGGCCCGGTCCGCAAACTGCGCCAGCGCGTCCGAGAGAATTGATCTCGTCGCGTCCGTGACCGAGACGGTCTCAAAGTTCAGCTGCTGCAGCGTAGCGACAATCGCATCGGTATCCGTCAAGGCTTGTGGCAACGGCGTCGCCGCACTGTAGTTGGCCTGGCCAATTACGAGAGCCACCCGGTCGGCGGCATGCCCCTGAGAAGCAAGGAGCCCGGAGGCGAGGGCAATCAGGAAGAAATAGTGCTTCATCGAATATACTCCGCCGCTTGCCTGATCAGGACTTCTTGTAGCTGTCAGGCAGGACGCAGAGCATTCTATTGTGCTTCTGCGGTGTCATGTTGCAGACCAAGCCGTAGACTTGCCAGGGCAGACGTTTGCTGGTGGAGACGCTCGTACCCGTTTCGCCCGGCTTGAGTTCGATGGTCTGGAAAGAACCCTTTCCGCCCGGCATGCAATCGCTCTTTTGCCCCACGTCATAGTAGCAAACGAGAATCGCAATCGGATAAGAACAGCGGTTTGTCACTTTTACCCAATCCCAATCGATCACACCTCGATTGGGCGCAGGCATAAATAGCCCGCAATTCCGGTCCCCATAGGGGGCTTTGACTTCCATTTCTGCGAGCTCTGGTGCCTCATCGGCTTTCTTTGCGATGCGCTTCCTCGTATCCCCCGCCCATGCTGGGTCAACCTTTGCCGTGTCGGCGAGATTGCCCGCGTTTTGTGGTTTCTTTGGCGTGACGGTAACTGATCCCTTTTGTGGTTTTGTAGAACGGTTTGCTGGGGGCGGGTTAGCTTTGGGAGCGTACGTATCTCTCATGCACTGGTTCCAGTGCTCCCGAAAGCCTTCTGAACCAAATTGATCGCCGTAGTGATTACAGTACAAGTACCTTCTATTGTAGTCCTCGTATGTTTCGTTTGGGCCCTTTCCTATTACCTGCGAGTACGCCAGGTACGGAGAAACGACCATCATCAAAAAGATCGATGAATATAACTTCAAGCATGGCTTCAGTTTGAGCACGAAACTATTCCTTGTATGGAACATGCCTGCGAATGACCCGACGGAAAAGGAAACATATAAAACGACGGCGCCAACAAAAAGCCTCAACCCCTCGCCGGCTACGTTAACCTATGGCGGGTGGTACAGGTAGTTGACTTAATCGCGTGCAGCCGATTTCGCCCCCTTCAATTGGGTTAAGAAACCGCTTGTTGTCCATTGTACCCGTATGACCAACGGGCGGCTGGGTTCGTTCACAATATCCCGGTAATGACGTCCTTCCAGATCGATGGATCAAAAGCCGCTTCCAGCGATCGGTCAAACGCACGGTCGAGTGCCGCCAAATTGATACCAAACATCCCCAATCATACGGTTGCCCGCCCCAGTTCCCCGATAACACACTATCTGATGTCAGCGGCGTGTGCCTCACCCATTTGGATTAGATGTCATTATCGGCCATGGACCACGTCGTCTCGTGACCAAAAGGGGGCGGCGGTCCGCCCCCCTACGGTTTCCAATCTGGATTATGATTCCATCGCAAGGTGTTCGGAACACCGCGCATCTCATCTCGTTCCTCCAAGCTTGGTCCACGTCGGTCGCGGATCAGCCAGAAGTCTTCTTCTGATTTTGCCCACTGAAATTGTACGTCCTCGGTGCGCAGGACATAATTGAGCTTGTTAACGTCCGAGTTCCGAAACCACGCTGCCAGTTTTTTAGGGAGCGTATTGCAGATCAGGCCAGACACGAGGAAATTTTCGATCATCTGACGTGAGCTGAGTTCTTGGTTGGCGATAGCTGCAGTGAATAAAGCAAACCCTTCGAACGGCGATACGAGGTTTGCAGTATCCGCTTCTTTTGCTTCATCCTCTGTCAAATAGAGTTGAACGATTTCATACTGGTGCGCTGTCTTGTCAGACTTGGCAGCCAATTTGATCGCATCGGCGATCAATTTTGGTTTGTTGGTATCAGGGTAGGTTGGCACATCGGCGATCATGATCATGCGCTGTGCGTTACCCGGCATCGGCTCCGGGTGGAATAGGTTGAAATTGGTGTTGAACCGGAAGTTCTTTCCATCATGGAATTCGTCACCTAGCGCATAGAGATCGATGCAGGTATCGCGGAGCGCTGTTAACAGGCCGGCCATCTCGGTGTTTCGGTTCGCAGCTTTGAATGACCGCTCCGAGGTAGTGGCTTGTCTTGAGGCCACTCCGTAATTCAAAGCTGAAATCGCGACGGCGGCCACAGCTGCAGCGGTGCTGGCAAATGTGGCGTAGGGTAGCGACCGCTCAAGAAATGTTTTCTTGTCTCGGGATGCTCGTTTAGATCTTCCGGCCACCTGCATTGCTCCATCGGTGAGATACGTCGCCATGCCAAGATTTCCGGTCGATTGCAATCCCCCTTAATAACTACCGGTTGGCGTGTCCTCCTATATGTGATAATGTCCTTTATCACATATAATCAATGCTTTGGTGTCAATGGGCTATAGGGTCGACGGTTCACATCCCGTCAAGAGCAAGCGTAATTTATACCTTCAGGCAGGGCAGGGGCTCTCAATCGCTCCGAGCACCGTCTCGCAGACCATCAGGTGCCCGGACGCTCGAGTCGAGTTTTATCCTAAGGGTGGCGACGCCCGCTGCACCGTTGAGCTTCGCGAACTCCCGTTGCGCTGCATTCCAGAGAGGCGATGCCTTCTCATGCAGGGCATCGCCCTCGCGGGTGAGTTCAATGACCCGATAGCGGACATCGGTGGCGACGGCTTCATCGTCACGAAACCGTCCCTCTCCAGCATGCCGACCATCTTCACCCATCGCCGTGCGTTCGACGTCGAGCCGCTCGGCCAGCATGTTAACCGTCGCGCTTTCTGCTTCCGCAAACGCGGCGAAGATGAGAAACTACCTTATGCGCAGACCGACCGGCTCCAGTTGAGGGTCGTAAAGACGGGTGATCTGTCGGCTCGCTCTTCGCATGGCGTTGCAGTTGCACTAATCGATCCCCAAGGGTTAGTTTGTCGACAGCATTGTCTTCCTTTCAAATCCAAGCCTTGGCGTCTTCGCGCACGTTACGGAAGATGCGAAAGCATTCGCCAGCCTTAGCGTTTCAGAACAATCCCGGCGGAGGCGTGATATAGCCGGGCACCTCGTCTACCAGGGTGCTCTTCAGCAGAAGAGTGCCCTTGTCCGCCATGATCTCGCTTTGCCCTCCGCGAGCGCGTCTTAGGTCTTGATGGCAACGTCGGCGGGGCTGGTCTTTGGCACGTCGATTCCGTTCGTCAGATCGGTTTGGAGGAAACCGACATGTAGTCCAAGTACCTGGATACCGGGGTCCGCGGACGAAGCACTGGATTTCGCGCTGGATCCGTCATCCGTCGCTCCTGGTTGCAGGCTCGCTACGCGCTTGGCCACGTCTCACCGCCATATTAAGTACCGCGCGCGGTATATCAAGTGGACGTTTGTCACCCGTGACAAGCTCAGCCGCAGGCGCCATCCATGGATGCGCGAAGGTGACGATATCGGCGCCCGCCTGGTATTCGCTTCGGGCTGATGCGGCGATTGCTTCAAGACAGGCTTCCCGATCGCCAGCCTTGAAAAGGTTCCAGACTTGCGGCAGGTGGATGACAGCCGGCTGGACGCTTCCTTCCCTCGCTTCTTGTTCGTACATGCGACGCGTTGATGCAAGCGCGGATTCTGCCGCGCACAGAACCGATATTCTCCCACTCATTGCCGCCACCAGACGCGGCAACGCCATATCTGCCCGCAGGATTGGTATAGCGGCATCCTGAAGCCCATCCGCGGCTGGCCCGAGCGTCGCGCACGTCAGCACGACTACATCGGACTGCGATGCCAGAGACTGCAGACGCTCGACCGTCTGCGACATCAGATCGTCGGTCAGGGCTCCACGCTCTTCGACCGCCTCGCGAAGATCGGCGCGCAATTCGTGCCGGATGTTTGCGGACGACAGGCCCGTCGCAACCGCGGCCTCGTCAAACAGCGGCAGGTTGGCCGCGACCGTGTGAAGGAAGGAAATGCGCATGTCCGCCTTGTGCTTCGCCGACGATAAGTTAGACATGAAGTGTCCTTTCAATCGTGTCATTGCGGTATCGCCGCCGTCCGTCTCGTGAACCAAGCACCCCAGAAGAGGCTAGAGAAAAATCGCAGCGGTGCCTCGAAGCCGGCTTCGGCCATAAGCGCGGCGACCGCCTCTTCGGACCGAGGTGGTTCGGCGCCCTGCAGGATGCCGTCCATCTTCGCGCGCACCTCGTCGGGGCCGGCGCCGTTCATTCGCCATCGCTGCGCCCAAGCCGCCAGTAGCAGCGGTTCGGAGCTGTAGGCGCGATAGTTTCCGGCGAGCACGAGCGGCGCGCCGGCTTTCAGCCTTTGCGCAAGTTCAGCCATGATATCGCGCTTTGCGATCTCGCTCGGCAGATGATGCAGAACGCCGATCATGATGGCTGCGTCGAAGGAGGCATCGCCGGGGATGTCCGCAAGGCTGCCCTCGATGAATTCGACACGCTTAGCGAGCCCGGCTTCCGCGAGATTGGCGCGCGCCACCTCCGCCATGGACGGCGAGGGATCGACCGCGACGAAGGTCCAGGACCGCTCCAGCCTGGCGGCCGCGATGATTTCGCCGGCTGTTCCGCCGGCACCGACGACGAGGATGCGCGGGGCTTGCGCATCTATTGCCGAAGCCGCCAGCATGCAAGCGCAGAGCTCGTGACAAGCATCGTATCCTGCCAGCGCAATGCGGCTCTGGCGGCCATATTCAGCGGCGCGCGACTGATCGAATTTGGAGGAAGAACTGCCCGTCATGAAATCCACATCAACAGTTGTCGTCGCGGCTGGAATGGCCGTCGAAAAGAGATTATCCAATTCAAAGGCAGAATTTAGGGAAAATGCATGATCGAACGTTCGGGCACGCTTCAAAAGCATGATCGCCTTGCGGCCTTCCTCAAAGCCTATGCACTCCGGGCCGATTATCGCGGCCACGGCGAGGGAGCCAACCTTCTGATCGTCGATGGCGAAGATGCCGGAGGGCCGACCCATCTGATCTACCGGCCGCGCTCGGCCGTCATGTCCATAGAGGGCATGACGGTGCTGGCGGCGGCGACCATCGATTTCAGCGAGACCTTGAATCCACTTGTGGGCGCCCTGCCGGATGAATTGCGCTTCAGTCTGGCGCTGGAGCCGCAATTGCGCGGACTGGCCGATCTGATCGTTTCGGAGAGTATCGACAGAAGTTGCGGCGGCGGCACGATTCATGCGCGGCTTTGCGAGGTGATCGTCGTCCTTGCGATTCGCAAGTCGCTGGCGGTCGGCACGATCAATGCGGGGCTGCTGGCGGGGCTGGCCCATCGAGATCTTCATCCCTGCCTAGTGGCCATGCATGAAGACCCGGCGAGGCGCTGGCATATCGGAGATCTCGCCGGTATCGCCGGCATGAAGCGCGGCCGTTTTATCGACACCTTCACCAAAACTATCGGCCAGCCCCCGGCCGCCTACCTAACGGATTGGCGTCTTGCGCTGGCCCGGGCGCAATTACGTTCCGGCAGGAGCGTTAAGGCTGTCGCCGCAGCCGTCGGGTTTGGTAGCGCCGAGGCCTTTTCCCGATCATTTAGTCGCAAACACGGCTATCCGCCGAGCCGGGAGGCGATGGCGCCCTAGCACGCCAACATTGCGATGGGACGCGGGCAAGTCCATGCCAACGCCTCTTTTCGATCCGCCTTCAGCGACCCGCATCATCAATCGTGGGACGAGGCTTCAGACGTCCCGATAATCAGGTTGTTGAAACGGATGGGCCGCCGCGAATTCCGGCAATTCGAAGCAGCGCTTACCGAGAGCGGCGACCTGCGGAAAGCGGGAGAGGTCTTGCTTATAGAGATCCGCCGTCACGATCTGGCCGGCGATGCAGATGTCGGCAATCGTCGGTGTTTCTCCGAGTGCGAACGGTGCCGGCGAGCGTTGGGTCAGAAGCCGCTCGTAGGTCGCAAGCCCCTCCGACGCCCAATAACGGCACCACGACTTGACGGCTTCCGCGTCGGTACCGAGCTGCTTGGCGAGATATCCCCGCACGCGTGGCACGACCAACGGAAGTGCGTCGGCGGCGGCAACCATGGCTAGCGCGCGGGCGTAGGCACGTTCCCGAGCATCAGCTGGAACCAGTCGCGGCTCCGGCTGGATGTCGTCCAGATATTCGATAATCGCGAGCGACTGGAACATGGCGTGCCCGTCGTGCACGAATGTCGGCACAGCATGTCCGGCATTCACATCGGCGTAGCCGGGATCGAATTGGCGTCCGGACAGGATATCGATCTCGATCTCGTCGACGGCTAGCTTTTTCAGGGCAAGTGCGACACGAACGCGGAACGCGGCATTGGAGCGCCAGAAAGTATAAAGCTGCATTGGCAATGGATCATTCCTTATGATTTTTGGCGACGTTAGACGAGTTGGTCGCGCAGGTCAGTTTGCGAATGTGCAAGGCGGGATTTCCGCGCGGCAAGCCGGTTCGCCGTCGCTGCATCAATCCTCGGTTCCGTAAAGCTCAGCGGCAAGAGCTCTCGCCTGACGCGCGACGGCGGTAACCCCGAAGCTTGTGACGAGGAGATTGTTGTCCAGGCTGGTAATATCGTGCCATCCCGCTTCCAGGGCATCGTCGCCGGCAATCGGTTCTCCCTCTCGCCAGCGGCAGAGCGCCGCGACAAGGACGTAGTGCTCGCGAACGCTTACATCGGAATTGCGGTCAAGGGCATCCACCGCCGTGAAGATCGGTCCAGCATCGGCTCGCACGCCCGTTTCCTCGAACAATTCCCGCACAGCCGCCGCCGCAAGCGGTTCGCCGAATTCGATTTTACCGCCGGGAAAGCCCCATAGGCCGGCGTCCGGCGGGTTGGCGCGGCGAACCAGGAGAACAGATCCGTCGCGGATCACCACCGCGGGTGGCGTCGCCTTAACCGCCTGTTTGCATTGAGTTGATACCGGGCTTGCATGACTGAAGCCCCGCTCGCCCACTTCAAACGCCACCGCTTTCTCGCTGAGATCATCGCCCATGCGGTATGGCTCTACTACCGATTTCCGCTCAGCTTACGCGACGTCGAAGATCTGTTGGCGGAGAGAGGCATCATCGTCTCGTTCCAGACTGTCTCGGAATGGGCGGCGAAATTCGGCTTGAAATTTGCTGATCAGCTCCGACGCCGCTGACGAGGTCATTTTTCCGACAAATGGCACCTCGATGAGATGGTGGTGACGATCAAGGGGAAGAAATACTGGCTGTGGCGCGCTGTCGATGCCAACGGCTACGTCCTCGATGCCCTGCTGCAAAGCCGAAGAAACAAGGCAGCCGCCATGCGTCTCATGCGCAAGCTTCTCAAGGACCAAGGTATCGCCCCGCGCGTGATGGTGACCGACAAGCTGCGTTCCTATTCAGCTGCAAAGTCGGAGGTGATGCCGGGCGTCGAGCACCGCTCGCACAAGGGATTGAACAATCGAGCCGAGAATTCGCATCTTGCTCTGCGAAGACGCGAACGGCGAATGATGCGCTTCAAGTCAGCGCGACAATGTCAGCGTTTTGTCTCAACTCATGGCCAGATCGCCAATCTTTTCCTTCTCCACCGCAAACATCTCACTGCAACTGATTATCGCCAGCTTCGCAATCACGCCATCTCGATCTGGCGTGACATCGGCGGCTCGATCGCCGCCTGAGACAGCCGACACAGGTCATCACCAAGCGTTCCAACCGTTAAGGCGACACCACCGCCAGCAGCATGCCGCCGAACGCTATCGCGTCGCCGGATAATCTGCATCGCCACACCTCAATTCGATAGGAAGAAGATAATGACGTTCAAAGCTTTGCTCGCCTCCAAGGATGGCGATACGCTCTCCACGACGATCGTAGACCTGACCGAGGCCGATCTGAGGGACGGCGACGTGACAGTCGCCGTGGATTACTCGACCGTGAACTACAAGGACGGGATGGCCGTAACCGGACGACTGCCGGTGATCCAGACGTTTCCGCTCGTTCCCGGCATCGACCTCGCCGGAACGGTGGAAGCGTCCTCCCATCCGGATTTCAAGGTTGGTGACCGGGTGGTTGCCAATGGCTGGGGGCTGAGTCAGACCCATCACGGCGGATATGCGCAGAAGGCCCGGTTGAGTGGTGACTGGCTCGTCAAGCTCTCCGAATTGCTTTCCACGAAGGATGCGATGGCCATCGGCACTGCTGGCTACACGGCCATGCTGTCCGTGCTGGCACTTGAGCATGGCGGGATCACGCCTGATAAAGGCGATATCCTCGTGACGGGAGCCAATGGCGGCGTCGGATCGATCGCCATTGCACTGCTCTCGGGGCTCGGATACCGCGTCATCGCCTCCACGGGCCGACCTGAGGAAACAGCCTATCTGCGGGAGCTCGGAGCGGCTGAGATCATAGATCGAAACACACTGTCGGAACCAGGAGCCCCCGTTGCGGCCGAACGCTGGGCCAGTGCGATCGATAGCGTCGGCAGTCATACGCTTGCAAACGTCCTGGCACAGACGAAGTATCGTGGCGTCGTGACCAGTTGTGGGCTTGCCCAGGGTCGCGACCTTCCCGCCACGGTGCTCCCGTTCATTCTCCGCAACATCACCCTTGCCGGCATCGACTCGGTCAATGCCCCGCAGGTGGTGCGTTTGGAAGCCTGGGCGCGTCTCGCCCGCGATCTGGATCTCGCGAAGCTCGCGCGCACGACGACAGTCATCGGTCTGGCGCAGGTCCCTGACGTCGCCGAGAGCATTCTGGGCGGGCATGTTCAGGGCCGCACGGTCGTCGACGTCAATCTTTAGGGTTGTCAGGGAAGAGCGGAATTTGGTTTTCCCGTAATGACACGCGACCACTAAAGAAGCAGGGGTCTTCCCGGTCTAGCGCGAACCAGCCAGACTCCAAGCGGTTTTGCAGCCGCTCCGCGCGCGACGTGTACGGCCGCAGCAGTGCCAATTGGGCAGTTGTATTATGCCCATCGCGTGATATTATGATCGTAATTTAATGGAGATGTGAAGGGCGCCTCATGCGATACGAAAAAGGCCGAAAAGACACGTCACGCCGGAGGATCATCGATGTCGCCATCGAGCGGTTTCGCACGGATGGAATTGCGGGCTCGGGTCTTGCTACGATCATGAAGGATGCCGGTCTGACCAATGGCGCCTTCTATCCCCACTTTCCCTCGAAAGCCGATCTCGTCCGGGAAACGTTGTCTGATGCCCTGAGCAAGCAAGCAGTATGGCTGCGCGCGGTGTTGGACGAAGGGGGGCTCGACGGCGTGATCGACTTCTACCTCTCGCCAGAACACCGGGACAATCCGGGACTGGGCTGCGCCTCGGCAGCTCTGCTGCCGGAGCTTGCGCGGCAGCCGGAGGAGACGCGCGGCATGTATGCCGAACAGTCCCGCATCCTTGTGCTCCTACTTGCCGAAGCGCTTCCAGCAGATGTCGAAGCGAGGGAGGACGTGGCATACGCATTTTTTGCGACACTGATCGGGACGCTCCAATTGGCACGGGCGGTCAATAATGAAGTGTCGGGCCGCATTCTGCAGGCTGGAAAGAACGCCTTACGCGCCTTGGCGGGTCTTACGCACGCACCGGCCTCTTGAGCCTGAAATCCATACCAGAGCGCGCGTGCCATGAGGGTTCGGATGACGTCACACGCGGCGTCATTGCCTCCGACAATACCTGGACCTCTGCAGAGTGCACGGCGAAAGCAAAACCTTGCCAGGCAAGGAACAACACAGACCGGAGATTTCCAGTGAAAGCCTATGTCGTCGACAAGTATAAGAAGAAGGGCGCGCTGCGCCTTGCCGAACTGCCGGATCCGCAGGTTCAAAACGGCGACGTCCTCGTACGCGTCCATGCCACCGCTGTTAACCTGCTCGATTCGAAGGTCCGGGACGGCGAATTCAAGATCTTCCTGCCTTACCGTCCGCCCTTCGTGCTTGGCCACGACGTCGCCGGAACGGTCGTCAAGGTCGGCTCCGGTGTCAACCGCTTCAAGGTCGGAGACGAGATCTATGCCCGTCCGAGGGACCATCGCGTTGGCACGTTTGCGGAAATGATCGCCATCGACCAAGATGATGCAGCATTGAAGCCTCGCACGCTCGATATGGAAGAAGCATCGTCCATCCCACTGGTCGCGCTGACGGCCTGGCAGGCCCTGGTCGATATCGGGAAGGTGAAGCCGGGCCAGAAAGTCTTCATTCAGGCGGGTTCGGGCGGCGTCGGTACGATCGCGATCCAGCTCGCCAAGCATCTGGGCGCAACGGTCGCGACGACGACGAGTGCGAAGAACGCCGCTCTTGTTAAAAGCCTTGGCGCGGATGTGGTGATCGACTACAAGAGCCAGGACTTCGAGAAAGTTCTCTCCGACTATGACGTGGTCCTGAACAGCCAGGATCCGAAGACGCTTGCAAAGTCACTCAACGTCCTTAAGCCGGGCGGCCACCTCGTCTCCATTTCAGGCCCGCCGGACCCGGCCTTCGCCAAAGATCTTGGTCTGAACGCCCTCTTGAAGCTTGTGGTACGGCTGTTGAGCCGAAGCGTGCGCAAGAAGGCAAAGAGCCGTAGTGTTCAGTATTCCTTCCTCTTCATGCGCGCCAATGGTCGGCAACTCGAGGAGATCGCCGAGTTGATCGACAGTGGGGCCTTGCGCCCCGTCGTGGACAAGATTTTCCCGTTCAACCAGACGTCCGAGGCTTTGGCCTATGTCGAGACGGGTCGTGCGAAGGGCAAGATCGTGATCAAGGTCCAGTAGTCTCGGCCCGACGGTATCGCAGAGGCAGCAAGCCTGCTGCGGGTATCGTCCTCTAAGGAGATCTCTATGCAGTTGATGCGAGGTGTCTGCAGATCGTCTTTTGGCTATGGTGGCTACGAAAGACGTCGTCCGCAGCCACCATGATACACTTTGATCAGTCCTGGAACTTTACGCTCCGTGTCAACTTGGCAATCTCGGCGATGGTTTCTTCCCCGGTCCTGCGGTCGCGCTGCCAAGTATGTAGAACGGAGCCGAAGTTTGACCCCTTTTAGGCGGGGCGCAACCTATTGATTGTCACGCATAGATCTATGTACCGTGAGGCCACGAGCGGCGTAAGTCTTGACCCCAGCACTCTTTCATTATCCTCTGCATTGTCAGATCGTTATCGAAGATACCAACGGGGTCAAACTTCGGCACCTAGTCACAGGCTGGTGTGGCAGCGTTGAGTTCTCTAAGACGTTCCCCGCCGACAGAGCGGCCGGCGAGGTGCCGCAACATCGTCATGCTCGGTTGGGGCGTGTGGAGATCAAATCGATGCCTTTTGCAGCCTCTGCTCGATCTCTTCTAAGAGGCCGGGCAATGGGTACCAGCTGGAATGGACGAGGTGCAGAGCGCCGTTGACGGTCGAGATGCCAAGGGTTTGCTCCGCATCATGGCCTCGAAGGACGACAGGAGCCCAAAGGGCCTCGATCGTCAGATTTCCGATCGATGAGGAATACGGAAGCTGCCCAAGATTGGAGACGAGCATGGTTTCGGAGAAGGCGTCTGCGTTGAAACGAGCGCCGTCAGCTTCATCCATGTCAGTCGACATTGCATCATAGACCGCACTGAAGACGGACGCTCCGCCTTCAAGCGTCTTCAGCGGAAGTAAAGAAGCAGTGACGGACCTAGCCATCTCCCACGCATCATCAGGCGCATGGGGTTCGATCACCGTTGAAGCTTTGGCTATCGCAACAACGCACTCGTCGTTTAGCTCCAGTAGCTTGCGAAGGTCCACCGGAGAAAAGATGCTTACCGCAGCGTCGCGCCACGTTGGGTCAATACTGCGCCCTGCCAAAGTTGCCGTGGCACAGACGATACCGTGAATGGTGGTCCCTTCAAGACGAGCGCGCTCGCGAAGTAGGCTGGTCGTTTCAGGTTTGAGGATGAGGCTTGTGACGTGCACAGGCTTTTTCAGGCATTCGACAGCGAGCGTGTGCGAGAATTTCTTGCCAGGCGCCGATGATGGTCGTGTAGGAACGCCCAATTTCTGGTCGATCGAGGGCGGGAATTCATAGGGATCCAGTCGTTGCCCCGAAATTGCCGAAAGTAAGTCGCGCAGCATAAAGATTGATGACAAGCCGTCAGCAATGGCGTGATGGGTGACTAGCAGAACAAAGGACTTCTCAGGCTCATGGATCAAAACCACGCGAGCAAGCGGTCCCTCCGTCGGATCAAACAGCGTACTGATCTCACGTTCCGCTTCTCTCTCCCACGTTGTTCCAGAAGGTGCGACGCGCAGCGGGATGGGGCCTCCGGAACATCTGTAGAAATGGGGTACTCGCTGTCGCGTGGAATCGATTGAAACAGATAGCATTGGATGACGTGCCTGCAATGCATCCACAGCCACCCTCCAGTCAGTCACGAGAGTTCGTCCTTTTACCTCTGCGACGATACAGAAATGCTTGGGACAACTATGATCGAAGAGCCAGAAGAACTCCTCAATGACGCCCAGCGGTCGCACAACGTCGAAATCAGTAGCCAAAACGCTATCCTTTTCATTCTAATCATTTGATTTTATCGGCTGTAAGGAACTACGTGGATCGAAGTTGAGCTAGAGGAGCCTCTTCGCCGAAACGCGACCACGTTCGGGACATGGCCCCTGATACAGCGCCGCCCTCCATGGGGTGCGTGATCACGAATCACTTTAGTCGAGACGCTGCTCGCTCACTATCGTGACCCGAAGCGCTCCGGAATAGTCGGCCAGTCTCAGTCGGTGGCATTCCAGTCACACGCAAACGGCGGATTGACGAAGCGTTGGTCCTTGGGGAGGGAGGCTATCAAGGAGAGGTCTTCGTCATCCAGCCGGATCGATGCTGCATCGAGATTTGCCTTTTGAGTTTCGGTTCGCGCAGCCTTCGGGATCGCGATCACCCCCTCCTGGCCCAGGAGCCAGGCGATAGCGACTTGCGACCCGCTAACATTGTGCTTGCGGCCAATCGACTGCAGGATTGGGTCGCTCGCCGCGCGGCCCTGCGCCAAAGGGGCATAGGCAGTCAGCGCAATTCCCTTGGCGCGCAGGTACTGAAGCATGGGCGCTTGCGACAGATACGGATGGTACTCGATCTGATGAACGGCGATCGGGACTTGTATGTCTTCTACGACATGGCGGATCATCGGCATGTTGAAATTGCACACGCCGATCGCTCTCGCAAAGCCATGTTCACGAAGACGCGCCATCGCAGTCAGGGTCGACGCTATGTCCATGTCAGCCGATGGCCAATGCACGAGAAAAAGATCGACATAGTCCATCTTCAGCTTTTCGAGGCTTGCAGCAAAGGCTCGGTTCAGCGCGTCCGGCGCCAGTTGGTCGCGCCAGACCTTGGTCGTGACGAAGAGTTCGCGGCGATGAATGCCCGAGCCTGCAATTGCCGTACCGATCGCCGCCTCATTTTCATACATTGCCGCGGTATCGATATGCCGATATCCGAGCGAAAGCGCGGTTTCTACGGCGGGCTGCGCGCCCGCGCCCGGCATCCGGAACGTACCGAGGCCAAGACGAGGTATCGTCACACCTTGCGTTTCGATTGTGTCCATTGGATATTCTCCTTCCACAACAACAAAGCTGGAGATGCAGGCGGAAGACCCCCTGCATCCTAATCGTTCGATCAGGCGCGATCGTCGGTGTTGTCACCGGCCACGAGTGCGTCTACGACCTGCTGCAGTGAGGTGTTTCCCTTTTTCGCGAGGCGACCGCTGTCCTTGAACTCGATCCAGCTTTCATTGAAGCCGTCGAGCATGCGAATACGCGGCGTCGGGTTCTTCATCCCTTGCGAGCGGAACAGGTCCTCCCAAGTTTCGCGATTGACAACCTCGACCGTCACCGGCCTCTTGAGCGCAACTTCGAACGCTTGCGCGAGGTCATCTGGCGATACACGCTGAGCAGCCTCCAATTCGACGACGCGTTTTCCGGTCCAATCCTGCTGGATTAGCTCTGCCGCCAGGATGCCGATGTCCTTCGTTGCGATCATCGGGAACTTTTTGTCCGCGGGCTGCAGGAAGCTGTAAAGAATGCCAGTATCGCGGGCCGTGCCTATGTCCCAAAGTGCATTTTCCATGAACCATGCGGGCCGGAGGAAGGTGACAGGCAAGTCAAGTTCGTTGAGGGCATTTTCCAGCATCGTGCGCTGTGACAGTAGATTGTCCTCTTTCGCGTCAGCGCCGATCGTCGACAAGCAGAGAACCCTTTTTGGGCGTGCGGTCTTTAGAGCGGCGACGACACTGTCGATCACCTTTTGTGCCTCAGGATAGCCAGTCTCGGGGTCGAACTCGGACGGCGGAAGAATGAACGCGGCTTCGGCGCCGGCAAAGGCCGCCGACAGCGCCTTTGCGTCTTCCATCTCGGCTAGAGCTAAATCGCAGCCGAGAGCGGCCCACGAAGCACCCTTGGCCTGATCGCGAACGATCGCACGGACTGCCTTGCCGTTTGCAAGCAAGGTCCGCGTAAGCGCGCCGCCGACTTTGCCGGTGATTCCAGTGATAGCGTACATGTCTGTTTTTCCATTCAGAAAGAGGAGAGATTAAGCGAGGCCATCATAGAGCCCGCGTTCGAAGTCGCCGTAGAGTGCAACGACGCGGTCGTCATAGAAGGGAAGGAGCTGGGTAAAGAGGGACCCGGTCACCTTGCGGACGGGATCGATCCAGAAGTAGCAATTGAGCAGTCCGGCCCAGGACACGCTTCCCGCAGAGCGACCGTGCGGGCCTACCTCAGTGTTGATGTCGAAGGAGTAGCCCCATTTGTGCTTCTGATCCGGGAACTGATCGAAGCTGTTCGAATAGGCCGGCGCGGCCGACTCCATCTTGCGAACATTCAGATCCCCGATCTGGTTCTGCATCATCATCGCGACGGTCTCAGGTTTGAGGATCTGAACCCCGTTCAACTTGCCTCCATGGAGCAATGCCTGAAGGAGCATCATGTAGTCTTGCGGGGTGCTGTATGCGCCGCCACCGCCCATGAAAAATTCGGGCCTCTGAGGCATCTCGAAGGGCATCGCTTTCAAGCCGCCGTCAGTCTCTCGGCTGAAACATGTCGCGACACGCCGCTTCTGCTCGCTGCTGATCAGAAACCCCGAATCCTTCATTCCAAGTGGCGCGAAAATGTTCTCGCGAAAATAGACTTCCAACGACTGATCGCTAACAGCTTCAACCAGCTTGCCAGTCCAGTCCATGCTGATGCCGTACTGCCAGCGCTCCCCCGGCTCGAATTCGAGCGGCACATTGAAGGCGGCGTTCTGGCAGGTGGCGATATCGGGTAAGCCGGTGGCGGTCTCGTAGCGCACTATTACATCGCTCCAGTTCGCATAGGTGTAACCGGAGGTATGCGTCAGAAGGTGATGAACCTTGATTGTATTCTTGGCGGGACGCAGCTGTGGCTGACCGTTGGCACCAAAACCCACAAGCACCTTGGGTGCAGCAAGCTGCGGCAGGTATTTCGACGCATCGTCATCCAGCTTGAGGCGGCCCTGCTCAACCAGCTGCATGCATGCGGTCGCCGTTATGGCCTTCGTCATCGACAGAAGCCAAAAGACCGTATCAGGCCTCATTGCGGTACGGGTGTCCACGTTTGCCTTGCCGAAAAGGCCTTCGTAGACGATGCCCTTCTGCGTTGCAGCCATAGCTACCGCACCAGCGACAGTGCGGTCATTGACTGCCTTCTGAATCGCGGCATCGATGGACTTAAACTTCGCAGTCTTGAGGCGCGGGCTTTGGCTGGCTGCCTGAACAGCGCTTGCCCCAAGATATGCCGCAGCGGCGGCCATGGTGCCGCGCGTCAGCAACGCTCTTCTCGTGATCTCATTCATGATGTTCACCTTGAATCCAGACGGATCGCGGGTCTGGTAAACCGCTCGCCTTCGAAAGGCTGACGCGAATACCTATCAAGAGCCAAACCATGCTAAAAGATCATAATAGTCAAATTACAAATGACAAAAAATCACTGTATTTCCCTTTCCCAGAATGCGAAAGCCTTGTCATGAGCTTTGACGGACGACTTCTCACTGGGGTGAGTGTATTCTTGGCAGTTGCCGAGGCCCGTAATTTCGCCAAGGCCGCCGACGTTTTGGGAGTGACCCCTTCCGGCGTCAGCCGGTCAATCGGGCGACTTGAAACGAGGATGGGCGTACGCCTGTTTGACCGCACACCACGTTCCGTCGCGCTGACTGAAGAGGGACGTCTGTTTCGTCTACAGGCCCTACCGCTCGTCGCCGGTCTGGAGGAGGCCGCCGCGATCGCTGCGGGATCCGCAGCGGCGGTCGGCGGGAGGCTGCGCGTATCGATCGACCCTTGGTTCGCAAGGATGGTATTGGCGCCTCAACTTCCGCGGTTCACCGAAAAATATCCAGATCTGAAAATCGATCTTATGACGACGAACGCGCGTGACGACATGATGAGCGGGTTCGATGTGGCTGTCCGATTTGGCTCGACCAATGCCGGGTCACTGATAGCAAGAAAGCTTCTGGATATCCGCGTCATCACGTGCGCGGCCCCTGCCTATCTCGAGAAATTCGGCGAGCCGGTCCGACCGGAGGAAATAAGTGGTCACGAAGTTATTCTGTTCCGGGACCCGGAGACCGGCCGAGCTTTCCCTTGGGAATTTCATCGAGGCAGGGAAGTCATCAGCGCGAAAGTCGATGGCAGGATAATGTTCGACGACCCATCCGCTGCGATCGCCGCCTGCATTGCCGGCCAAGGTATCTTTCAGAGCTTGGAGATCGGTTTGGATCCCTGGCTCAAAGGCGGCGGACTGAGACAAATTCTCAAAGACTGGTCGGACGAACATTATCCCTTGTATGCGTACCATCCGGCACGTCATCTGCCACCGGCAAAGGTCAGAGCCTTCCTCGATTTTGTGCAGCAGATTGCCAAGGAAAAAGCGCGCGACGGCTGAGGGAAAAGAAGATGTCTTGCCGGGCGGTTGCGAGACGCGTTGAACCGTTTTCGCCGCGGCGAATGGCTTTACTTCGAGAACAGAATGTCAAGCGCTGTTTCTAAGTGCCGGGGATCCCGTCAACATTCGAGTGATGCCATCGTCAGTTAGCTTGATGTTGGGATGCTGCTCGACCTTACCGTAAATCTCGGGCTTTAGGGAACGGGCTCGGCATAGTTCCCGTCAGTTCATAGTACAGCTGATATACCCCTCCTATTTTGGACGCCTTTGCCCAACGACCCAAGAGCTGTCACTGGGTGAAACAGCGCGGCGATGTCACGGTAACGCCTTGTGAGCAGCAACTGCGATAACTTCGACTTCAAAGGAAACCCGCCGTACTTTCGATGGTTCCGGCCAACCACGCGGATACCGGCGGATCTGACCGCTCTTGACGAAGAGAACGCCATCATACCGTCTCTCGAAGGTCCGGGTACAGAGTGGATGAACTCCGGTGCCGGGCGGGAGAGCAGTGCCGTGCGGCCGCCCGAGAGCGGCCGAACGCTTGGTCAGGCGGCCTTTTCGGCGTTCTGGTTGACGACCTTGGTTGCGATGGATGTCAGCGCGATATCTGTTGCCTGTTCCTCATCGAGCGTCGTCTGCAAGAGCTTGGCGGCGTCTTTCATCCCAAGTTCAAGCGCCCAGGTGCGCAGCGTGCCGTAGCGCGACATCTCATAGTGTTCGACAGCCTGCGCGGCCGCGAGAAGTCCGGCGTCGAGGGCAGGGGTGCCCGCATATTCTTCCATGATTTCCGAACCTTCCTTGACGATGCCCATCATGGCGTCGCAGGTCTTCTGCTCGGGCTTCTTGCCGATAATCTTGAAGACTTGCTCCAGCCGCTCGACGTGCACCTTGGTTTCACCGAGATGCTTGGTGAAGGCGTCCTTGAGCTGCTTGCTCTTGGCGGCCGCGTTCATCTTCGGAAGCGTGGCGACGATCTTGTGCTCGGCGAAATAGACGTCCTTCAAGGTGTCGTGAAAGAGAATGTCGAGCGTTTTGGATTCCTTAGCCATGGTGGCTCCTTGGGTTGTGGTGCTTTTCGGTTGGAATACATGGCCACGTCACCTCTGAGTTACGCAGTCGTCCATGCGGCGGCACTCAGCAGCGCCTGCGAGCGCTGCAGCGACGTCATGCGATCTAAGGAAGTGCCTTTTATCCATCGCGATCACACGACCGTGAGTAGACAACTTACACGGCAGGCTAAAGTTCCGGCGGGCCGTCCAACGGGCGAAACACTCGGCATTCTCGCTGGCACGGAGCTTCGGCTGACATGAGCGGCAATCCTGCTCGAATTCATCTCCGGATTTGCCAACACCATCGCCGATGCGCGCATCGGCGATTCAACTCACGGATCATGGCAGGATGGTTGGCACGATTAAGCGATACCGATTGCTCGCAAGCCCTTCGATGACGTCGTCACAAGGTAGAGGCGTCATCGGGCCATCCACGTAGGAGGATGACCGGCTCGCCGTGTGCGGTGAAATGTATGCGAGCGTCATCGGTTTCAAGCTTGGACATGGTCGCTCCTTCGAGTGAATTCAGCACCGGTACGACCCGTTGGTTCCGCGAAGGCGCTGTCGGGGAACAAGTTGCGGTGATCGAGGTTTGTCTCAACGACGACACGCGACGCTTCCGCGTCCCGGCATTCTCGTAGACAAATTGGAGGAATCGATCGCCATGCAGGACCCCACCACGAAATATCCCAGACCTCCGTTCGAAAAGCAAAAGCAGCCGTTTCCCGGCCTCGCAAGCAAAATGTTTGTTTCGGCCCTTTAATTGCGGTTGGTTGTCAAGCATCTGCTACGTCCTTACCGGGATCATGGTCCTTTCCGAGGTCTGTGCCTCATGCTGATGTTCGGGTCGGGTGCCTCAACGTGTGGAACGCTAGGCGGCGGAAGCCGCCAACAGCCGAAACAACAAGGTCACCACAACTACCGTCCCGGCGGGGACATCGCAGGTCTGCGTCACAGACCGACAAGGGCGTCAACTTGATTAAGCTTCTTTATTGGCACTCCACTCGAAGGTGGTGCCGTCAACCCAAATGCAGTGGAGAATAACTGCCAGCTTCCGAGCCACAGCGACTTGCGCCTTTTTTGTCCCGGCACGTTTTGCCAGACGCAAACCCCACGCCTTCAATGAGCACCACTTTTTCGTTCGATACTGCAACACTGATGCCGCCTCGAACAGATAGGTTCGTAACAGCCGATCGCCCCGTCGTGAGGTCTTTCCGTTGATGTCACTTTCTCCCGACTGTTTTCGTCTGGGTGTCAAACCAAGGCAAGCTCCCACGTTGGTCGCAGAGCTGAACCGGGTTGGATCATCAATGGTATGGCGAAAGGTCAGGGCTGTGACAACGCCGATTCCGGCCACCGTCATCAAACGGCGAGTGGTTTCGTCGGCTCGCGCAAGGACTGCAATCTGCTTGTCGAGTTTTTCCTGCTCCTTACAAACATGCTCGTGGATCGAAAGTAGTGGTTGGATAACATCCCAGAGAGCATGCCCACTGTCGACCAACTCAGAGACCTTTCGCCGGAACATCGATCCAATAGCGCGTTCCAATAGCAAGCCGTGCTCCTTCAGCATCGCTCGGATCTGATTTTCCAGATCACGTCTTATCTCGACGAGACGAGACCGCGTGACTAGCAGAGATCGAACTTGCTGACTTTCGGCACTCTTTACTTTTACCTCCTTATACCAGCCGATGCGCACCAGCTCCGCCAAGCCACGGGCGTCGTTCTCGCCGCTTTTATTCATGCGCACCGACAATGCTGCTTTCGCGTGCCGAGCGTCGATACAGACTACAGGCAAATCGATCCGCTTGATCTCATGCCATAGCCAGCTCGACATCGCTCCGGTTTCGAAACCGATACGCTCTGCGAACGGCGCTCTCTTGCGCAACATCTCCGACAGAGCCCCCGGATTGGATTTGGCCCTACTTGCGAAGCTCATGTGGAGACCTCGACTTCGACCTTCATGGATACAAATGCGTCGGAGGCACCGACGAAGCTGCCGGCGACGGGAACGGACTGCGCGATATCACGGGTGACGGCGACAGGGATAAGATTGGCCCCGCCCAAGCTGCGATTGGTCGGATCAAATGTGATCCACCCTGCGCCGGGGACGAACACCTCGACCCAGGCATGGGTCGAGCCCTGTTCCTGCGAACCGAGCAATATTTGATCGGGATTGAACAAGTATCCCGACACGATACGCGCTCCAAAGCCCAGACAACGGACAGTTTCGGCAAACAGCACCGCGACGTCACGGCATGATCCCCAACCACCATCAAGCGTCTGTGTTGGCGTCTGTGTACCTTCCGCTTCACGGCTTTGATAGGAGATCGATGACGACACCCCGGCGCTTATGTCCTTAAGAAGCGAGAGGGTGTCTGTTGAATTGCTTGCGACAAATCCTTGTGCCCACCGCTGAAGTTGCTTGGACGGGTCGGCATACTGCCGAGCCGTCAGCGCGCCGAGATCCGTCCATTCCTCGTCCGAATAGCGGAATGGAAAGGTAAGGGCGGAGCCTGCAATAGCAAAGACCGGCCATGCTGCAGCGGTAAGGTCGACCAGGGCGACGCTATCAACGGTCAGGGCATCGGCCATCTCGTTGAAAGCCGCGGTGGCAACGGCGTTTCCGAATACATCGATCGCCCAACTGATCTGGGCCTGTGGTGTTATCGAGACCTCATGCGACAGCAGCCGGAGATCGGGGCTCTCGCGCGGCCTCAACATCAGTCGGTGAGGCCTGAGATTGACCGCATAACGATAGTGATAGATCGTGCGGTGATGGATACGAATTTGTGCCATGATTGTTTCCGGTTCTCTTGGCGTCGGCTCTCTGGGCTTCGACGTGGGAACAAGCCGCCGCATCCGTCAGACAGAGCCGCAAGCTCGCCCATCACCTACGCTTCGTCACTCCCTTCCGTTACTTAAAGTGCCGGGAAGCCGGTGAATTCCCATTCAATTCTTTTGGACTTTGCTCTTTCAGCGCTCTGCTGTTCGGTGAAAATCGACCGTGCGGCAATGCTGCGGCGGCCCCCTAACAAACGCTCCAGTCGCTCGTGAACGGAAAGAACATTTTCGCGAGGATCATGGACCAGAAGACAGCGGTGTCATAGGGACAAGCAGCCAGATGAACTCGATCGTCACAACCGCCAGAAGGTCGTAAAAGCTTGTACGCTTCATCGACATCTCTGCCTTATCCCCGGCCGGTCTCTTTCGCTACCAGCTATACAAGAAAATTTTGCACAAGACTGCTTCAGCGGATGAAACGGCTCCTTATGCGTCGGGAATTCGTCAGTCGCTCGACAGCATCTTGGCCATCGCATCTGCGATGGCATGATCGGTGTAAGGCTTTGGGAAGAATTGGCTTCCCTCGGGAAGGTGGCTCTCTTTGAGGATTGCCCGGCCAGAAGCAACGATCAGCTTTACCGGCGGCCATCGGCTACGGATGTAATGGGAGAGCTTTATGCCGTCCATCGTTCCCGGCATTTCAACGTCGGTGAAGACCAGGTCGATATCTGTTCTCGATTCCAGAATGCCGATTGCCTCGTCGGCGTTGCTCGCCTCAAGTGCCTCGTAGCCGGCGGATCGGACCAGATCCACGGCGCCCATCCGAATAAGCACGCTGTCTTCGACCACCAGGATGACCGCCTTGCCATTCAACATATGTCACTCGGTTCTTGTGTGAGCCGGGGAGTCCTAGGCTCAGCTGATAACGTTTCGGTGAAAGGTCAGTTCCTAGGCGGCCGCTGGAATTCTGGTTCGACGAGCGGCATCCCCGCGATGACTGATTGTCACGGCAGTTCCAGGGTTCGCATCGCTCAACTTGATCTCGCCATGCAGATTTCGGGCGAGCGCCTCGACGATGCCGGTGCCTAGTCCAGCCTTGGCAGCAACACTGCCAGTAGGCATGCCGATGCCGTCGTCAGCAACAGAAAGCGTCCAGTCGCCGCCGGTCGAGCGATAGTCGATCGCAATCCTTCCTGTCTGCTGCTCAGGGAAGGCGTGTTTTAGAGCGTTTATTACCAATTCGGTCACGATAAGCCCCAGGCTGACAGAGATATCCGCTTCGACGATGCTATCATCCACTGTCACCGATATCGAGAGCCGGTTCTCGTCGGCTATCATCGATGCGCCCAGGCTCTCGCAAAGCTGTGTGAAATAGCTGCGAAGTTCGACATCGACACCGCTTGATGTCGAGAGTTGTCGCTGGACAGCCGCAATCGACATCACCCGGTGATGGGCGTTGTGAAGATGTCCGCGCGCTTCCTCCGACTGCACCCGACGTGCGCTCTGCATAAGGACGCTCGCGATGATCTGCAGGCTGTTTGCGACCCGGTGCTGGACTTCCTGTATCAGGATTGCTTTGTCCCGGACGAGATCATCTTTCAGTTTTGCTTCCGCGCGCGCGTCGGTCACATCGGAGAGGGCCACGAGCAGTCGGATATGTTCCATGTTACCATCGTCAAGGATTTGCGCATTGACGACCAGCTGGCGTGTCTTCTGGTCTGGCCGCGTGAGGTCAATTTCGTAGGCCTCGATCTTCGCACTTCCGGACGCCGTCGCCTTTAAAAGCGAGGCGAGCCTTGGCATTGCCCACTCACCGTTTCCAAGCTCACTCAGTGCTCTGCCGGGAATTGTCGCAGCATCGATCTCGAAAGTTCGGCAGAACGATGTGCTCGCCGCAATGACCTTCTGGTCTGCCGACAGGAAGAGCAACGGCTCGTTAGACGAGACCACGACGGCAAGCGTACTGGCCGCCTCAAAATGGGCAATCGGTTCTTTGGACATGAAAATGGCCCTCATGGGCCGAAAACTCGCGTAGCGAATCATCACTCGGCAGGAGCGCCGTCAACACAACTCTTGCACTGACGCTCTAAGGCACGTTAGCACGTCCGCTGCGGATTGGCATCACACTTCTGTGGTTGCCGCCCGTTTGGCAAGAAGTTTCTGACCTTCTTTGACGTGTGATCGAGTGCGGTCTTCTGTCAGGCCTTTCGTTGCGGCGCTTGCAAAGGCCGCCGGCCGGTATGGTGATCTGCGGAGCGGGTCCAAATCTTAATTCCGAGCTTGCAGGCTCAAAGTGCAAAACTGGTTTTCCCGTTCCCGATCGGTTCGATCATGCGCCCATTCAGGTCGTCGACTTCTCACACCTCTTTGCCAGTCCTGGTTATCCGCGGCAGTTTCCTGTCACGCCGCCATTGCCAGAGCTGGGTCCTGATAATCTTCCTGCTTCGTCAGCATGGCCCATATTGTCCGAGCCATCTTGTTCGCCAGTGCGATCGCCACCAGCATGCGCGGCTTCTTCGCGAGCATCCGCGAAAGCCACGATCCTTGTGCTGGCGGTTTGCGACCCACCCAACTCAGGCGCGCCATTGCCCCGATGATCAGGAGCCTGCGGATGTCGGCCTGACCAGCCTTCGACACCCGGCCAAGCCTTTCTTTCCCACCAGAAGAGAACTGTCGTGGAACAAGGCCGAGCCAAGCGGCAAAGTCACGACCGCATCGGAAGCCCTGCATCGCCGGCGCGAAAGCTTCGATGGCCAACGCGGTCAACGGCCCCACACCCGGCATGGTCTGAAGCCGGCGCGTGGCTCCGCTTCGCCGAGACAGCTCCGCGACCTTCCTGGCCTTCTCTTCGATCCGGGCCGTCTTCTCGCCAATCTGAGCCAGAAGGTCACGGCATTCCTCCTGCACAATCTCGGGCAGGCCGATCTCAGTATTGTCGAGGATCGCCTCAATGCGCTTGATGTGAGCAATTCCCTGCGGAATCACCTGTCCATATTCGTAGAGAACGGCGCGCAGAGCGTTCACCAATTCCGTTCGCTGATGAACAATACGCTCACGCGCCAGGAACAAAACCGCCCGAGCTTGCTGATCTGCGGTCTTTGGCTCGACAAAGCGCATTTCAGGTTGACGAGCCGCAATGACGATTGCCTCAGCATCGACTGCGTCGTTCTTCTGCCGTTTCACAAACGGGCGCACGTACTGCGGCGCGATCAGCTTGACTGCATGGCCCAGCTTCATCAACTCGCGCGCCCAGTAATGAGCGCTCCCGCAGGCCTCCATAACAACAAGTGCCGGTGACTGCTCTGACATGAACCGGAAGAACTGTCCGCGAGACAGCTTCTTGCGATACTTCACATCGCCTGTCATCGACGCCCCGTGCACCTGGAAAACATTCTTTGCCAGATCCACCCCAATCATATCGTTCATCTGCCGACCTCTCTCTTTTGTGGCTTACACCACATCACCTTGGCATATTGCTATGCCGTTGGGGCAGGACGGCAACCACCCCATCTTAATTGGCACTGCCGATTATAAGGCGTTTCTACTCCAATGCGGGAGATATCGAAGCGGGCGCGGTCCAGGACGGTGCGGCCACTTTCGAAATTGCGACGGAGCAGGACAACGAGAATTCCGGCTGGATGTAAAGCTCCAGACTACAACCAGGTGTCGATATTTGGTCTTCTGAAAAACTAAAAGTTGACAGCTCGATATCCGCAGCTTATACCACGATTGTCGATATTTGCTTGCTGAGCTTTGGTTACCGCGCGTTTGGCACCGCGCCCTGAACGAACCTTCCTTTCAAAAATCGTTATCACCATCCGCAATGCTTAGGCGTTGTGGTCTCTCTATTGCTATGAAAGGGTTCTTCATGACCACTGGCACAGTTAAATGGTTTAATTCCACCAAGGGCTTCGGCTTCATCCAGCCTGACAATGGCGGCACCGATGCGTTCGTCCACATCTCAGCTGTCGAGCGCGCCGGCATGCGCGAACTCGTCGAAGGCCAGAAGATCGGCTTCGAACTGGAGCGCGACGTCAAGTCGGGCAAAATGTCGG
>NZ_JAELUG010000542.1 GCF_016429255.1 Rhizobium sp. ASV8 | reverse complement strand
GGTAATACTGTGAAAGTACCAATGCAAACAGCAAATGCTTTACATGTGGCACGACCAGCGTGCGACACATTGAGTATATGCGATAGAGTATCTTGTGACAAGAGATGCTGGAAAACCAAAAGACGCAGACACAAAATTCATGCTCGCTTCGTGCTAGTGGGATGTAAATGCAACCTTCGTGTCAAGTTTGTCAGTTGTCATCGTGTTGGTTGTGTCGATATTTGCGCTGGCTCCTTCATGGTTTGGCCAAGTCGCATTGGAATGGCTGTCGTATCATGGCGACAGTTGTTGCAGGCGGTGCTTCATGGCGCGATAGTAGCCGGGGCTACTGTATGCTTTGATGATTGCATGGGACGATATTGCTCAAGTTGTCGGTGCGATGGAATTTCGCATCGTCGACGAGCTACTTAGCGATTGTCGTCTCGGCAC
>NZ_JAELUG010000541.1 GCF_016429255.1 Rhizobium sp. ASV8 | reverse complement strand
GTCCTGGAGCAGTCTGCTCGACCGCCGACTTCACAGGGATGGAGTATAGAGCGCCAGCTTACACATATCTTTGCACAGTATCTATAGCGCGCGACCTACGGGCAATGCCGACCATGACCGTCTTGCAGGCCTTAGGTATGTATCTAGTGCAGCATTCTTCCATTAGTAAGGATTCCTTACTAACAGCAAGCTAGAATCAAAAAGGAACTCGAGCGATTGGAGAAGAACAAGGCGCGACGACAGGCACGAGAGCAGCAGAAAGAACTGCATCAAAAGGCTGCAGCAGGCGGCGACGCCGGGTCTCCCCAAACACCAAGCGAGAAGATTCCCACCGGGACTACTCGCAAGTGTGCCAACTGCGGACAAGTTGGCCCTGTCTCTTATACACATCTCCGAGCCCACGAGACGGTCTATTAAATCTCGTTTTCC
>NZ_JAELUG010000540.1 GCF_016429255.1 Rhizobium sp. ASV8 | reverse complement strand
CATAAATATTGCTTAATGGTTCCAACTTGTAAATTTGAATCGTGTGAAAATGTATACTTTAATTTCATTAGTTCATCAAAAATCCCCACACACATGTTGCTAGCACCGCGCTCCCATTTAAAAAGAAAGAATTCAGCGCCACGCTCTTCATCACTGTCTTATACGCCCAAAACTCAATGCTGGATCGAATATGTTGCTCAAGCTTGAATCAAATGAGCCGTCCTCTCTCAAGCTTCACGCCTACAGGTCCATGGCGAGGGTATCATCTCCTGTGTCCTCCACTCCGAGCTCCTTCTCCAGCTCGTCTGCGACAAAGCCCTCGTAGTCATCCATGTTCTTTTGCACCTGAATCTTGAACTTAATGACGTCGTTCAACATGCGATCAATCTCCGTGTGCAGCTCTTCTCGTAGAGAGCCTGCGCGTAGAACC
>NZ_JAELUG010000539.1 GCF_016429255.1 Rhizobium sp. ASV8 | reverse complement strand
ACGGCAGCGTACTTCGGCTTCTAGGCCGGCAACAGGATCAACATTTAAAGGAGCAGTGAATTTAGATCATCTGAGCAAGCTTTGGCAGCCTGCAATCTATCAAGCTCATGGCTAACGGCGCTCCTCTGAGCCAGTCTGGCAATTCTCTCCCCCACTTCGATGCCTCTAAATCGCCAACGTCTCAAGATGCAGGCTCACAGTCCGGATCTTCGAACCCCTCACACACCTCTGCATCGACTACTCCAGTAACTTCACATTTGTCAGACACTGTTGCCTCCTCGGTACTCAGCGAGTCCCGTCCCAAAGACAATGCGGTCCCTGCTGCCTGTCTGGCCTGTGTACGTATTCCGCTGTCAACAGCTCGCGCCACTGAGGAAGACTAATTCAAAGCAACAGAGAAGCAAGCATTTGAAATGCGACGGCCAGACGC
>NZ_JAELUG010000538.1 GCF_016429255.1 Rhizobium sp. ASV8 | reverse complement strand
AATGTGTAGTTGGCGGACAGCAAGCGCAACATTGTCAAAGGCAGGTGGTGGGATCTGCTTGGTGCGAAGGTAAAGGGTGCGGGCGAAGGCGTCGACAGCATCAATATGCTGGACGGTAGGAGTGGTGGTTGAGGAGCCGTTCATGGCTGAGCCCTGAGAGTGTCTGCCCACTAGCTATGGTCGGCAGACGAGTGTTTCCCAATATTTCAAGGCCTCGTTTTTGTTTTGAGGAACTGCGAGCAGAGCAAGGCGGCGGGTTTGTAAGCGCGACAGATGACGAGTCAGCCAGCCAGCCAGACTATGACGTGGGGTGGTCGGTTGGAAGAGGTGGTGTATATGTCTGTCTCTTATACACATCTGACGCTGCCGACGACGTGTCGTGGGGGTAGATCTGGGGGGGGGGGGGGGGAGGGGAAGGGGGGGGGGGGGG
>NZ_JAELUG010000537.1 GCF_016429255.1 Rhizobium sp. ASV8 | reverse complement strand
GAATTGGCATTGGTTTCCCTTTCTTGGAGTGCTTGGTTCTTCCAAATCAGGAACGGGGTTCACGCTGTTCCTTGGCACCCGTTCTTTTGGCATTTTCCTCTGACCACGAGGCCGACAAAGTGCGGGGGGGACAGCGCACAGTAGAAAGCAGATCTTCTTGGTTCTTTGCTCTATGTACTACTTACTGCCATGCTTAGGCGTAAAAGAACGATCTACTCCGACTGCAGAAAGCGGGCACCAAAGCGCGGGCGGCGGCTTCCCGCCATATCTATAGTTATAAACGCCTAGATGGGGGCCGATGAATTGATTAATTTCATGTATAGTAGTTGTTTTGGTAAACTTCAAAGTAGCGCCATAGTGACTCCCTTTCTGATAAGTTACAAAAACCAAAGCCTCGAGGGATGACAGTGCTATTTGACTCAGGTGTGTAC
>NZ_JAELUG010000536.1 GCF_016429255.1 Rhizobium sp. ASV8 | reverse complement strand
CCTTTCACCATTTAAAAACTCTCTATATTCTAGAACTCTCTATATTCTAGTCTAAAATTTTTCGACTACTTGCCCATCTAGCTGCAAGCAACATGGCAGTCCCAATAAGCAGACAAACGCCACCCCAAATCTGCGCGCCAATGTAGTTGCCGTTGTTAATCTCCATCAGCTTTCCCGCCAGCGGCGGTCCAGTCAACGCAGCAATGCTAACAATGGTAAAAATCATGCCAATTCGAACGCCCCCTTTGCTCAAATCTGTACTTAGCCCTGATAGCGTTGCGGGAAACATGGCCTGGATTCCAGCACAAAAGTAGCCCAAAAATGCAATCCATACATACAAACCTGTTACACTTGTGACGCCCGCCCATGCAAATACACATACAGCCGCAAAGAACACGGTGGGGATAAACATGGTTACGGCTCCAAAGTAC
>NZ_JAELUG010000535.1 GCF_016429255.1 Rhizobium sp. ASV8 | reverse complement strand
CGGTAACCGTTTTTCGCAGTGTGCCCCGCGTGGGCGAGTGCCAGTCGCGTAAATGCGCTAGCACGGTCAGTATCCATGCCTGCCAAGACTCTAACTCGCCCACACCTGTTCGCGGCCTGGCTTTTATTGCAGTGCAAAACTCCTCCGGGCCATTCAATGTCGTTGTGCAGCTGAGCCACGTGCTGCCCTGCCATTCCCTGCTTGGATTCTGGAAAAACAGCGTGGTTTCGGCCGCTCCGCTGTTGGCAGCCTTGTGTTCAGCTGCGCAACAGAGCGGCGAAGTCCGCAATGACTGCTGTAGTCGTAGTTGTTGGAAAAGACGGCAAACTAAAAATAAAATGCAGAAAAAGGTTTTAAAATTTAGTCAAGAAACATGAAAATTAACGAATGAATTACCGGATGCAATTACTACGTCCTGATGCACTTCAGCC
>NZ_JAELUG010000534.1 GCF_016429255.1 Rhizobium sp. ASV8 | reverse complement strand
ATTGCGACTCGTCTCGTGCGCGGTCGATGAAGTGGCGGCCATCGGGGATCATGCCCGAGTAGACCTGTACAGAGAACACAGACATAAGTCAGCAGAGGGTTGGGTGAGAGAGATGCAATGGGATGTTTGGGGGGCCAACGTACTGCTCCAATGTGACTGTCAATGGTGCCGATTCGCTTGTTGGCGCCGGGTTTCTGAAGCTTGGATCCGACAACCTTTTCAAGGGCAAGGACGACGCCATCCTTGCATCGAATTCCGATGGATGTGCCGCCATTCTCGACGGCCTTGACTGCATATTCTACCTGAAAGTTGCGGCCATCAGGCGAGAAGATTGAGTTGAGAAGATCGTATCCCGTTCCTATCGACGTCTGCGGGCATCACAGGTATGTCAGCTTTCAATCATCGCAACAAGCTAGGCTATCTGGTGCGAGC
>NZ_JAELUG010000055.1 GCF_016429255.1 Rhizobium sp. ASV8 | reverse complement strand
TGCGCATGGAAGACGGCGCCGAGCTGCTAGTCTTCAACGGCCGCGACGGCGAATGGAAGGTCAGCGTTTCCTTTCCTTCCCGCAAACGCATTCTGCTGACGCCCATCGCGGAAACGCGGCCGCAGCCTGCTCCATCGGATCTGCATTACCTCTTCGCGCCGCTGAAGGTGGGACGGCTCGATTATCTCGTGCAAAAGGCCGTCGAAATGGGCGCAGGCCTGCTGCAGCCGGTCATGACGCAGCATGTGCAGGGCAAGATCACCAGCCTCGACAAGGTCAAGGCCAATGTCATCGAGGCAGCGGAACAATGCGGCATTCTCGGCATACCCGATGTGGCCGAACCGGTGAAGCTTGCCGATCTGCTCGCCGGCTGGCCGCGCGAGCGCCGCATCATCTATTGCGACGAAGGCGATGCCGGCCAGAATCCGCTGCCGCTGCTGTCGCAGGTTAAGGAGAAGCATCTCGCGCTGTTGGTCGGGCCCGAAGGCGGCTTTTCCGAAGAGGAGCGCGCTTTGCTGCGCAGCCTCGACTTCGTCACGGCCATTCCGCTCGGACCGCGCATCCTGCGCGCCGACACGGCGGCCGTTGCTGCCATGGCGGTGATACAGGCAGCAATCGGCGACTGGAACTAGGACCTTACTCCAATATAGCGACGATGGTCGCAACGATCAGCAGGATCGCCAGCGCGACGTTGACGATCCGCGAGACCGCCGGATCTTGAAGGAAGCGCGAAAGCGAAACGCCGACGAAAAGCCATATCATGTGAATGGCGACGATCATCCCGGCCAGAAGCGTAATCTTGACGGTGACGTCGAGTAGCCTCTGGTCGTGAAACAGGCTGACCCCGGCAAAAACGGCCGCGATCGCGAGATAGGCCTTTGGATTGGCGACAGCCAACAGGAAGCCGCCGGAGAAGGCGGGAGCCGATGCCTGATCTTCCCGGCGAGACAGCGGCGGGGCAGTGGCGATCTTGAAGGCGAGATAAAGAATATAGACGGCCGAGAGCACCGTCAGCACAAAAGCTCCGTGCGGCACGGAGAGCAGGATCGCAACCACACCGGCCGCAACAGCCAACAATACCGCAACAGTGCCCGCGATAAGGCCGCAGACATAGCCGAGCGACCGCTGGAAGCCATAGGCCGCGCCCATCGCCGTCGCGCTGATCGTCGAGGGGCCGGGACTTCCCACGATGACCAGCGAGGTCAAAAGCAACGTCAATATAGGGTAATAAAGCCCGTTTGGACCGTTCATCGATATGCTCCGCCTGATGTCAGTGGAGGCAAAACTATCGATGCGAGTAGCGAGATGTCTTGTACGCTTGTGCAAATATGCCGCCGTCTGTCACGGGTGTGATGCAGTTGCGAGACATAAAATCCTATTTTTTTGAACGACCCTTGAAAGAAATTCACTTGCACCGTACCTCAATCCGCGTCAATCACCCTCCAATTGACCTGCGACTGGCGCGGGTTCTCCTCCGAGATCTAAGGTAATACCATGGCGCGCGATACTACCGACCAGACTCCGCTCTCCTCGGTCTCGGAAATGACGGCCTATCTGGCCGCCGGCAACAAGCCGAAAGAGAAGTTCCGCATCGGCACCGAGCACGAAAAGTTCGTGTTCTTCCGCGCCGACAACAGCCCCGTGCCCTACTTCGGCGATGCCAGCATTTCCGCGCTTCTTAAGGGGCTGCAGAAGAAGAGCGGCTGGGATCCGATCATGGACGGCGAAAACATCATCGGCCTTGGCGAACCCACAGGCATGGGCGCCATCTCTATCGAGCCGGGTGGCCAGTTCGAACTTTCCGGCGCGCCGCTCGAAACCATTCACGAGACCTGCAAGGAATCGAACAACCATCTGGCGGCCGTGCGCGAAATTGCCGAGCCCATGGGCATCCGCTTCCTCGGCGTCGGCGGCAGCCCGAAATGGACGCTGGCCGAAACGCCGCGCATGCCGAAATCGCGCTATGAGATCATGACCCGCTATATGCCGAAGGTCGGCACCATGGGTCTCGATATGATGTATCGCACCTGCACGATCCAGGTGAATCTCGACTTCTCGTCGGAAGCCGACATGCGCAACAAGATGCGCGTATCGATGAAGCTGCAGTCGCTGGCAACAGCGCTCTTCGCCTCCTCGCCCTTCACCGAAGGGAAACCGAACGGGCTTTCATCCTGGCGCGGCGAAATCTGGAAGGACACCGACAATCGCCGTGGCGGCCTGCTCGATTTTACCTTCCGCGACGATTTCGGTTTTGAAGATTATGTAAAGTGGGCGCTCGACGTTCCCATGTATTTCGTCGTGCGCGACGGTCGTTACCACGACTGTACGCATGTCACCTTCCGCCAGTTCATGGACGGCGCGCTGAAGGGCGAAATCACCGATTGGGAACCGACGATGGGCGACTGGACGAACCATCTCTCAACGCTCTTCCCCGATGTGCGCCTGAAGCGCTTCCTCGAAATGCGTGGCGCGGACGGCGGCCCCTGGCGCCGCATCTGTGCGCTGCCGGCCTTCTGGGTCGGCCTGCTCTATGATGACGAAGCACTGGCAGCAGCCGACGAGCTGACCAAGAACTGGAGCTTCGACGACGTCAATGCGCTGCGGAACGTGGTGCCGGCAGAAGGCCTGAAGGCCTCGATCAAGGGCCATAGCCTGCTGGATGTAGCGCGCGAAGTCGTCGGCATTTCCCGCCTCGGCCTCAAGAACCGCGGTCGGTTGAACGGCGATGGGCAGGACGAAACCGTGTTCCTCGCACCGCTCGAGGAAGTGCTCGCCAAGAAGGGCACGCTCGCCGACGATCTCTTGATGCTTTACAACGGGCGCTGGAACCAGTCCGTCGAGCCGATCTTCGAGGAATATCAATACTGATCATACGCTTGTCTGCCTTCCTGCTCCTAGAGCGTCGTGCTTCCTTTTGGACGCACAAAGACGCTCTATCTCCTTGAATCTACGCATCAGGCTTTCCGAAAAGCGTGTCAGATTTTCGGGCCGATGCTGTAGCGGCACGAAGGCAGAAACGGTATGCGCCCCCTTTTTTCCCGCCAGAGCGTCGTGCGTTCTTTCGGAAGCGCGAAGACGCTCTATCTCTTTGTTTTCCCGCATTCCGGACCGAAAACCGCTACGCACTTTTCCCGGAAGTGCTCTATAGTATCGGAATCAAGCGCCGCCTGATTCCGAAGCGGCCTCACTGCGGGGAAAGGGACTTCGATGCTGCCACTCTTCGACATGATGATGCAGGCACAGAACGGCGCCGCCACCGAGGCCATGGCCAAGCAGTTCAATCTCGCGCAGGAACAGGCCACGAAGGCAATGGCCGCCTTGATGCCCGCCTTTTCCACGGGCTTCAAGCGCAGTGCGACCGACCCTTATAATTTCATGGGCGTCATGCAGGACATTACGTCAGGCAGCTATGCCAAATATTTCGAGGACATGAGCAAGGCCTTTACCCCCGAAGGCATCACCGACGGCAACAATGTGCTGGCGCGACTATTCGGCTCCAAGGACGTCTCGCGTGCGATCGCCGCCCAGGCCGCGCAGATGACCGGCATCGGCCAGGAAGTCTACAAACGCATGCTGCCCGCGATGGCCGACACGCTGATGGGCGGGCTCTTCAAGGAGACCAGCGGCCAGATTCCGCCGATGTCCAACCCCTTCCTCAACACCGCCATGGGCGAGATGATGCAAGGCTGGCTGCAGACCATTGGCTTCGCGCCAAAGCAGCGACCGACCCCGCAGGCGAGCATCTTCGACAATCCTTTCACCCAGGCGATGGAACTGATGTTCGGGGCCGATCCGACCAAGCGCGAGAAGGCCGCAACTGCCAATCCCTTCCTCGACAATCCTTTCGCCAAGGCGTTTCAGGACATGATGAAGAACTTTCCGATGCCGGCTGCCCCGGCAAAGGAAGAGCCGAAGGCACAGCCCACCGCCGGCGTCGACATGGCCGCCTATACCGACATGTTCAACGCCATGTTCGACAGCGGCCTGGAAGTGCAGAAGAACTATCAAAAGAACATGGAAGCAATCTTCGACAGCTATCTGCAGGCTGACGGCAAGGCGACGCCGAAACAAAGCTAAATTTAGTCACTGTTCGAAATTCTGCACAGCCCGTGCAGATTGCACCCAGTTATCATACACTGAGACTTAGCCTATCTCTGCTTCATCTTGAAAGGGAGACAGCCATGTCCAGCATCAATCAATCCGGCAGCTTCACTCTTGGCGACCGCCGCGTCAAACGGCTAGGCTACGGTGCCATGCAGCTCGCAGGGCCCGGCGTCTTCGGCCCGCCGAAGGACCACGACACAGCCATTGCCGTTCTGCGCGAGGCCGTGGTTTCCGGCGTCGACCATATCGACACCAGCGATTTCTACGGGCCGCATGTTACCAATCGACTGATCCGCGAGGCGCTCCATCCCTATCGCGACGATCTAGTCATCGTCACCAAGATCGGCGCGCGGCGCGGCACCGATGCATCCTGGCTGCCGGCATTTGCAGCGGACGAGCTGAAGCAGGCGGTGCACGACAATCTGCGCAACCTCCAGCTCGACGTGCTCGATGTCGTCAATCTCCGCATCATGTTCAGCCCGCATCACCCGATCGAAGGCTCCATCGAAGCGCCGTTGACTGCCCTTGCGGAACTGCAGCGTGAGGGGCTCGTGCGCCATATTGGGCTCAGCAACGTCACACGCAACCAGATCGCAGAGGGCCGCAAGATCGCGCAAATCGTCTGCGTGCAGAATCTCTACAATCTCGCACAGCGTACGGATGATGCGTTGATCGACGAGCTGGGACGAGACGGGATCGCCTATGTGCCGTTCTTCCCCCTCGGCGGTTTCACGCCGCTGCAATCCTCCATCCTCTCCGATGTCGCCACACGCCTGAACGCGACGCCGATGCAGGTCGCCCTCGCGTGGCTTCTGCATCGTGCGCCGAATATTCTCCTCATTCCGGGCACGTCGTCGCTCGCCCACCTGCAGCAGAATATCGCCGCAGCCGGCCTGGCGCTGCCCGGCGATGCGATCACGGAACTCGATCGCATCGCGGGTCCCAGTCACGCCTGACAGCGCCGATCAAGCATTCGGCGATGCCGAGACGGTTCGCGCTGGAAGCTCGAGCCGTCTTTCTATGCCGATATTGTCGAGAAACACCTCGTCGTGGCTGACGACCAGCAGCGCGCCATCAAAGGCACGCAACCCAGCTTCGACGGCTGCGATCGAATCGATATCCAGATGGTTTGTTGGCTCGTCCAGGATCAGCAGCGACGGCGGCACCGAGCCGCCGAGCACGCAGGCAAGCCCGGCGCGCAGAAGCTGCCCGCCACTTAGGCTCGACACGATCTGCAACGCGGCATCGGCGCGGAACATGAACCGTGCCAGGGCAGCGCGACAGGCGTTCTCGTCTGCGTCCGGATTGATCCTGCGGAAATTGTCCCTGATCGACAGCGACGGATCGAGGAAACTGACCCTCTGGTCCAATAAAGCTGAGGCAACGACACGCACTGTCCCTTTCCACGGTTCCAGTTTGCCTGATATCAGCGCCAGCAGCGTCGTCTTGCCCGACCCGTTCGGCCCGGTGATGGCGACACGCTCCGGTCCTGTCATGACGAAATCTAGATTGCGAAAGATCGGCTGTTCGGGATCATAGCCTGCGGTGATGCCTCCCAGCCTGAGCACGGTCCGATTTGCCGGCAGGCCTGATGTCGGAACCTTGACCGTCAGGGGCTGCAGGACCTCGATCTTTTCGCGGGCGGCCGCGGCATCCTGCAAGGCCTGTCCGCGCCGCCGCTCGGCAAGCCGCGTGTTCTCGGCGCCGGTCGTTTCGGCTCGCTCTTTCATGCCGCCAAGCAGGATGCGCGGTATGCCGCCCTTGGCCGCCGTTTTCCGGCCGGCCTTGTCTCGTCTGGCCTGACGCTCGACCGCCGCCTGAGCGCTTTTCTCCACTTCGGCGACGCGCTTCTCGGCTTCGGCGAAATCATGCTCGGCTGCAGAGAGCTCCAGTGCCTTCCGCTGTCGATACTCTGTCCAATTGCCACCATAGCGCGAGGCACCGAGCGACGTCAGCTCGACGATCGCATCCATGCTATCGAGCAGCTCCCGATCATGGCTGATGACGATGGCACCTGCCCTCCAGCCCGCCAGCAGATCGATCACTGCCTTACGGCCGTCGCGATCCAGGTTGTTGGTAGGTTCATCGAGGATCAGGAAATCTGGATCGTCGACGATGAGGGCGGCAAGGCCGCAGCGCGTGCGCTGCCCCCCGGACAAAGTCACGAGGCGCGTTTCCGCCGTGACCGCAAGCCCGACGCGATCGAGCGCCGAGGCGATGCGCTGTTCAAGCGTCCAGTCGGCCGCGGCAAGGTCTTCGTTCGTCGCCTCACCCGCCTCCGCACGCTTCAAAATGGCCAGCGCCTCGCGCGCACCGAAAAGATCGGCAACGGTTTCTTCGGCCCGCACCTGCACGCTCTGGCGCAGGATTCCCAATTTGCCGTTGAAGGAAATCGTGCCGGATTGCGGCTGCAGTTCCCCGGCGACGAGTTTGATCAATGTCGTCTTGCCGACGCCATTGCGACCAACAAGGCCGGTGCGCTCGGCGCCGAAGCTCAGATCGAGATTGGAAAGAAGCGGCCGGCCGTCAGGCGTGGACCACGAAAGATTGGATAGAACGATGGATATGGGCATGAGCACGAATTTCCCCGATGGCAAGGCTGAAAGACATTGCGGTCGAGGTAGAATCCATTGCGGCACACATCCTGTTGGTATCAACGATGCCTATAAACTAAGCGACAAGTTGCGCCGTTTCAAGTCCGGTTGGCTTGCGCCTGCAGCGCCGCGCGCCATATGTGACGCGCGAAGGGCGCTGTAGCACTTTAAATTTGCTGCAAAATTTCATCCGCAAATCGATTCCGATCTAAGGAATTATGCAGCCAAGCGAGGCGTCGAGCGGCAACCGTTCACACGTCCCGGCATCATGCTTTGGCATCGATCGCGTCAAGGAAATTCAGGACACGCGTCCATGTGAGATTGGCGTCCCCAGCATTGTAGTCCGGCAGGCTGGCATCGGTGTAGAGATGGCCGCCGCCGCCCGGATACCTGAAAATCTCTGCGTCGACCCCGGACCGGTCGACGGCCTGCCGCCAACCGGCAACGTCTTCCTCGGATTCGAATGGATCCGGCTCGGCCAGATGAAGCTGTAGCGACACGCCCTTGCGCGCGTTGTCGGCGATGGAAGCAATTCCGTGGAGGAACAGGATGCCGGCGGTGTTCTGACGCTTGGGCCAAAGGCTTGCGGCTACGGCGGCGCCCATGGAAAATCCGGCAAGCACGGTGGATGCCGGCAACCCTGCCAACGCCCATTCCGCGCGCTCGCAAATCGTCGGCCAGCCGATTTCATCCTTGAATGCGAAGCCTTCCTCAATCGTCCGTGCAATCAGCCCGTCATAGAGATCCGGTGCGAAAGCCTTATGCCCCGCCGCCTGCACACGCTCGACGGCTTCGTGTTCGAGCGAACGCAAGCCGTAGACGGAGTGGAAGAAGATCACCGTTGCCATTGTCGCATTCCTACTTTTCAATCGGATCTGATAATCGGGCTGTAAGATAAGACAGTTGCGGCCGGAAGCAACTTGCCCGCGCATGATCTCGGGGTATTTCCAGGAGAAGCGCCCGGCGAGTTCCCGTCGAGAATGCCATCCGCCACTACAGCATCGGCCCGAAAATCGGAATCGATTTTCGGAAAGCCTGATGCGTAGATTCAATGAGATAAAGCATCTGCAAAAGAAAAAACCCGGTGTTGGCCGTTGGGCCGAACACCGGGAAAGAAGCAGGGCTTATTGGCTATCACCCTGCGGGGAAACTGTTGTCGGGTATCAGCGGCCAGCGCTGCTGAAAACCGAAGATCGCGCGCAGCGGCGCGCGGACTGGGTCAAGTAGCTGGACGGATCCTCGAAGAAGGTCGACGTGGTCAGCGCCGCATTGAGATCCTGGCGGGTGAGCCCGATATCGCGCAGCTGGCCGTCGTCCAGTTCGTTCAGGTAATCGATCTCGCGGCGATTGCGGAGCGCGCGCCAGACGAATGCCACATTGCCGAAAGCAAGCATCATGCGCGCCGTCAGGGACAGCGATGGCGTTGCGAGGCCGAGGGTCTGATCTGTCGTGCGCATTTCCGTAATCCTTTCCCTGGGGCACGCGCCAGCCGAGCCCCTCCCCAGGGATCGGGGAAGGGGCGCAGGCCGGGAGGAGTTCAACAGGAATGTCTGTTCGATTGGTATGCTGAATTGCATTTAGAAGATGCCAAAGGCCTATTGATCAGTCCAACGAATGTTTCTAATGATAACTATCAAACTCCTTTATAGGTAAGCCCATGTCCGCGCCGCTTGATATCGATCAGTTGCAGACCTTCATCGCAATCGTGGATTCCGGCAGCTTCACCAAGGCGGCCGACCGCGTGTTCAAGACGCAATCGGCCGTTTCCATGCAGATGCGCCGGCTGGAAGAGCGTGTCGGCAAGCAGCTTTTCATCAAGGATGGCCGCGGCAACAGGCTGACGGCGGAAGGCGAAAAGCTGCTGAACTATGCCCGCCGTATCATTCGCCTCAACAATGAAGCCATCGCCGCCTTCGACGACAACCGTCTCGAAGGCACGCTGCGCATTGGCACGCCGGACGATTATGCCGACCGATACATGCCCGAAATCATCGGCCGTTTTGCCAAGACGCATCCGAATGTCGAGCTATATATCGTTTGCGAGCCCTCGGTCGATCTCGCCGAGCGCATGCATCGCGGCGAGCTGGATATCGCGCTCGTTACTCACAATCCGCGCGAGCGGATGTCTGATGTGGTGCGGACGGAGCCGCTCTGCTGGGTCGGGTCGGCCAATCACCCGCTGCGCGACGACGCGCCCATTCCGCTCGCCGTCGGACGGCGGGACTGTCAGTGGCGCCAGCTCGCCTGCTCGGCGCTCGATGCCGGCGGCCGCGAATATCAGATCCTGTTCACCAGTTGGTCCTGCACCGTCGTTGCCGCCGCGGTGCTGGCGGGCATGGCGGTTTCGGTCATGCCGGAATCGGCGCTGCGCACGGGTATGAAGGTATTGACCCAGGCAGACGGCTTCCCATCCCTGCCGCCGGTGCAGATCGGCATCATGAAGCGGCCCGGGCTTTCGGTATCGCTGATGAACGCCATTACCGCCCACATCTCCGCCTGCCTGGACAACATCACGCCGACAGTCGTAGACGATGATCTCGATGGCGACGTGAAGACCTACGCACGCATTTATCCGCGGCGCGCCGGGCAGATTTTGCCGGGTTGGTGAGCTGACGCCCACCAACCGATCTTCCTAGCTTGTCACTACAATGCCGGCTCCGCCAGCAGCGTGGCGCGGATAACTCGCTTCCATTCGCCGAGCATGCGCTTTGCCATTTCATCGTCGCTCATGATCGCGAAGCGCACCGACGCGCCGATCAGATGGCTGAAGAGCTGGGTGCGCGCTTTCAGGTCGATGCGGTTTTCGGCTGGCAGCAAGGGCTGGATACTATCCAGGAAGATTTCAGCGACGCGATTGCTGTGCAGGATGTTGAGCTGCAGGATATCCCTGTCGATGTCCGTCCCGAGCCAGACGCCCAGATAGGCGGGATCGCCGCGGAACTCGCTGTAGTACCAATCGATCATACCGCAGACCAAATCGACGGCGTGATCGAGCGAGGCAACCGTGGAAAAGGCCTCTTCGACTTTCTGCTGGATGAGGCTGGCATGGCGATCGAGCAAGGCCCTGACAATCGCCCCCTTGTCCGGAAAGTACTGATAGACGGAACCGATCGGAATAGCGGCGACCGCGGCCAATTCCGTCATCTTCGTGGCGCTGACGCCTTTCTCGGCGATCAATGCGGCTGCGGCCGACAGGATGGCATCGACACGTTGGATGCTACGCTCCTGCTGTGGCCTCTTTCGGAACGTGATGCGGTCTGGGTTATCCGGAGTCATTCTTTACCCGTTTCATTATCATACTGAACGACGCTCAAGCGCGGCTGACGCTATGACACCAGACGCGTTCAATGCGCGTAAACGGGAAAAGTCCAATTTTAATCATCACTTAGGAGCTGCGGGCAAACTCCGGAAGCCCGGCCGAAACATGGTTTCGGCCGGGTAATCAGTGTGCTGAAGGCACGCTGATGGAGACGAGCCGTATCATTCTAGGACACATATTTCTTCAGAAACTCGATGGTCCTTCCCCACGCCAGATCGGCGGCTTTCTTGTCGTAGCGGGCAGCGGAAGTGTCATTGTTAAAGGCGTGATTGACGCCGTCGTAAACGAAGATCTCGAAGGTTTTGCCGCCAGCCTGTAGCTCCTTGCGATAGGCGTCGATACCGGCGTTGATACGATCATCCAAACCGGCATAATGCAGCAACAGCGCCGCCTTGATCTTCGGCACCTCGCTCGCCGCCGGTTGAGCTCCATAATAGGCGACGCCCGCTTTCAGCTCCGGCGAGATGGTCGCAAAACGGTTGACGACGCCACCACCCCAGCAGAAGCCGATGGCACCGACCTTGCCGTTGGCTCCATCTAACTTCGCAAGATAGGTCAGGCTCGCCTCGGCATTGGCAGCGGTCAATGCCGGATCGAGATTTGTGAACATATCCCGTGCCTTGTCCTCATCGTCAGGCGTGCCGCCGAGCGGCGAGAGGAAATCCGGCGCCAGCGCCACGAAACCTTCCAAAGCCACGCGGCGGGCGATATCGCGGATATGCCCATTGAGGCCGCGGTTCTCGTGGATGACGATGACACTGCCGAGCTTGCCGGCCGCATCCTTGGGCCGGGCGAGATAGCCCTTCATGTCACCCTTGCTGCCGGTGAACGTCACGTCCTTTGTCGCAAGCCTGTTGTCGTCGGCAGCGATGACTTCGGCGCTCGCCTTGTTGGCGGCAAGCAGCGGCGCGATAGCGGCGGCGGCACCGGCCGAGCCTGCGAGCTTGGTCAGCTTTTCCATGAAGCTCCGACGATCGAGCGTCAGATGCGTGTATTCGTCATAGGCGTTGATCATCGCCTGCGTCACAACAGGCTTTTCCGTGCTCATAGTTCCGTTCTCCCTGTTTTCTTGGCAGCAAGCTGAAAACGACCGGCCACCCGCTGACAAGATAGGTCAGCAGGCGGCGGCGTAACGGTAAAGGAAAAACACAAAGACGTGACCGCCGGTTGCGCCCGCAGTCACGCCGATGGCGTCAGGAGAAGGCGAGCCAGATGCCGAGCCAGACCCACATGCCGACAAGCGCCACGAAGCCAAGCGCAAAGAGCGGGCTGCGATAGCGCAAATCGTTGCTGGTTACATGCACGAAAGCGTGCGCATAGCGCGTGGCGACGAAGATCCAGGCGAGGATCACGGAAGGCAGATTATCCGCCTGCGCAGTGTAGAGCAGGATGCAGCATACGTGAAAGAGCAAGGGAAGTTCGAACTGGTTGGCAAGGCTGTTGCGCACCACCAAGCTCTCGGCAGGCTCGTTCGCCGCGTGGTTCTCGCGAAACTGCGCGGGCTGGATGCGGCCAGCCTTGACCAGAATACGGCGACGCCATCCAAGAAGCGCGTAGAGGCCAAAGACAAGCACCGCATGCGCCACCATGGGCCAAAACATTTCATAGCCTGTCACGCCGCCAACTCCTTTGGAATTTCAGAAAGCCAAAATGGTCGATCAGGACGGTCTGGAGCCGTCCCGCGAGAGGTAGAGAAAAATTGCAAAGCGGGCCAGCAGAATAACCGTCACCACCAGGGTCAGGAACTTCAACCTGACGATAATGGGCAGCGCGCTCGAAAGAAGCGCTACCGTCGCATCCGATGGCGCGGCCGGCGGATACAGCATGAGGCCGGCGATATTCTCGGCATAATCGACAACGGCATAGACGATCGGCAGGCAGAAAATAAAGACCCTTGCGCCCGGCGGGATCGCTCGGCCGAAGAAAAAGCCGGTTGAGCCGATGAGCTGCAACAGGCAGAACAACAGACCACCAAGCACGAGCGGAAAGATCAGCTCCGGCCCGAGATACATGGAATGCAGGATGGCCGCCGGATCCGGATGATCCTTGAGGTAGCGCAGCATGGCAAGCACGTCTTCCCGCTCATAGCCGCCGATGCGCGCATCCAGCATTTGTTGGCCGGCTGCCGCCTCGCTGAAGGCGCGCACGAAGCCGGCGTAGATCCATGCGAAAAGTGCCAGGGAAAGAGCTGCTAGGATCGCTGCCAGGCCCTGCAAGGACCTGGCATTACCCTGAGCGCGATCATCCATCGATCAGCCGCCTGCGCCCGGATAGTTCGGGCTTTCGCGGGTGATCGTGACGTCATGGGCATGGCTTTCGCGCAAGCCAGCGCCGGAGATGCGCACGAAGGTCGCGCGCTCCTGGAACTGCTTGAGATCGGCGCCGCCAACATAGCCCATGGCAGCCTTGAGGCCGCCTGCGAGCTGATGCAGGACACCCGCAACCGGACCCTTGTAAGGGACCTGGCCTTCAATGCCTTCCGGCACGAGCTTCAACGTGTCGCGAACCTCTGCCTGGAAGTAGCGGTCAGCCGAGCCGCGTGCCATGGCGCCGACGGAGCCCATGCCGCGATAGGCCTTGAAGGAGCGGCCCTGGTAAAGAAAGACCTCGCCGGGGCTTTCATCCGTGCCGGCAAGCAGCGAGCCGATCATGACAGCCGATGCTCCGGCGGCGATCGCCTTGGCAAGGTCGCCGGAGAATTTGATGCCGCCATCGGCGATGACAGGGATATTCTGTTCCCGCGCCGCTTCGACCGCCGACATGATGGCGGCAAGCTGCGGCACGCCAACGCCGGCAACGATGCGGGTGGTGCAAATCGAACCGGGGCCGATACCGACCTTGACCGCATCGGCGCCAGCATCGATCAGTGCGCGCGTGCCGTCATAGGTGGCAACATTGCCGGCCATGATGCGGACGGAATTGGAAAGCTTCTTGACGCGGGTGACGGCGTCGAGAACGCGCTGCGAATGACCGTGGGCAGTGTCGACGACCAGAAGGTCGACGCCGGCCTCGATCAGGCGCTCGGCACGCTCGAAGCCATCGTCGCCGACATTGATGGCCGCGGCAGCGCGCAGGCGGCCCTGCGCATCCTTGGAAGCGTTCGGGTTGAGCTGCGACTTCTCGATGTCCTTGACGGTGATCAGGCCGACCAGACGGCTATCGCCGTCGACGACGAGCAGCTTTTCGATACGATGCGTGTGGAGCAGGCGCTTGGCTTCCTGCTGCTGCACGCCATCCTTGACCGTCACGAGATTCTCGCGGGTCATCAGTTCGTAGATCTTCTGTGACGGGTCAGACGCAAAGCGCACGTCGCGATTGGTGAGGATGCCGACGAGGCGATGGCTCTTTTCGACGACCGGAATGCCGGAGATGCCGTGCGCCTTCATCAAGGCGAGTGCTTCGGCAAGCGTAGCGTCCGGACCGATGGTCACCGGATTGACCACCATGCCGCTTTCGAACTTCTTGACCTGGCGAACCTCTTCGGCCTGCTGCACCGGCGTCAGATTGCGGTGGATAACGCCGATACCGCCGGCCTGGGCCATGGCGATCGCCAAACGGCTTTCGGTCACTGTATCCATTGCCGCTGAAATGATCGGCAGGTTGAGATCGATATCCTGGGCGATGCGGGTGGCGACGTTCGTCTGGCCGGGCATGACCTCGGAGTGTCCCGGCTGCAGGAGCACGTCGTCGAATGTCAGAGCATCCAACCCGGTTGGCGTTTCAATAATGCGTGCCATGGCCAATTCCTTCGTCTGTGAAAAACAGGAAAGCCCGGAACGAATCGTCTACCGGGCGATCTTGCAAGTGTTGCTTGGAAGTTGGCGAGGGCTGGTAACACGTCTATGACAGGAAGGGAATAGCAAAATACGCCCGGCTGGTATGCCGGGCGCGCAAGCTTTGCCTAGCGCCGTCGTCACGGTGCTTCGAGGTCGTCGGCCAGTGTCTTGTCGACCTCTCCGAGGAGCTCTGCACCACGCTTCCGGTAAAGTTGCGATTCGTGCTGCCAGGCGCCTTGATCCATGCCTCTTCGGCTGCCAAGAACGCATATTCGACCGGCGGGCACAGGCAGCATGGTGCTCGTCCCGCGCGCATTCATTGGGAGAAGCAATTGAGACAGCGAATCATCGTATGCCCGCTTATTCAAAACGAGGGGGCCTACCTGCTCTGCAAAATGCCGCAAAATCGCGGTGTGTTTCCGGGACAATGGGCTCTTTCCGGAGGCGGCCTGGAGCCGGGAGAGCGGATCGAGGAGGGTTTACGCCGCGAAATTCGCGAGGAGCTTGGCGATAGTCTGCAAATCACAGAGATCGAGCCCTGGACATTTCGCGATGACGTCCGGACGAAATCATACGCTGACGGATCGACGGAAAAACTTCACATGATCTATCTGATCTTTGACTGCGAGGCGGCCAATCGCGATGTGATCATCAATGAAGAATTCGATGAATATGCCTGGGTCGAGCCGCAGAATCTCGAGGGCTACGATCTGAACGAAGCCACAAGAGCCACCTTCGCCGCCAAGGGCATTCTTCCGCGTTAGAGCAATACCGGGAAAAGGACGCAGCTGCTTTTCCCGGTATTCTCATCCGTCAATTGCGACGCGGGGAGTTGGTCGGCTGAACAGCCTTACAGGTCGAACTGGTAGGTTTTCGGAATGTAGCGGAAGCCCTCCGCCTGCTTCTCGACGAAGCCGACGGCCGGGAACGGCATGTGGAAGCCGAGGAAGGGGATGCGGTCGGCGGCGATCATGTCGAAGACACGGCGACGGGTCTTGGCGGCCTGCGCCTTGTCCACATCGAAACGCACTTCCCAATCAGGACGGCCGATCGACAGAATATAGTGATTGGCGGTATCGCCAGTCATGACCAGCTGCTTGCCATCCGATTCCAGATGGAAAACGAGATGGCCGGGGGTGTGCCCCGGAGCCAGCATGGCCGTCATGCCGCTGACGATCTGGTCGCCATCTTTGAGAAACGTCATCTTCTCGGCGAATGGCACGACATTGGCAAGCACAGCCTTGTGGCCGCCTTCCGCCAGCGTACCTTCGCGGGCCTTATCCGTCCAGAAACCGTACTCGATCTCCCCGGTGACGTAGCGCGCGTTCGGAAAGGCCGGAGCGCCCTCCTCCACCAAGCCGCCGATGTGATCGCCATGCAGATGCGTCAGGGCAACGACGGTGACTTGCTCCGGCGTGTAGCCGACAGCCTTCAATCCTTCGCGCAGACGGCCGAGGCCACGGGCGCGGCCAGCGGCGCCAAAACCAGTGTCCACGACGATCACATCCGAACCCGTATCGATGATCGCGGGCGCGTAGCTGTTGACCAGCTTTTCCGTGGGCAGGAAATTTTGCTCCAGCAATTTGCGAACGGTGTCTGGCGTCTGGTTTGAACCGAAGGTCTCCCAGGGGTTCTCCATGACGCTGGCACCGTCCTTGACGACAGTGACGGTGCAGGATCCCAGTTTGAATTGGTGCGTATCCGGGGGCAGGACAGCAGTCATGAACTCACTCCTTTGTTGATGTGCAGCGTAAGCTGCACCTATCGCCGCCACCCGGAGCCGCAGCCTGGACGCTCGTCATCATCGACCGAACTTTGGCCATGACAAGCTCATCCAAATCCGCTAATACACCGGGCGACGTTTTATGCGTTTAGCATTTACATGCTCTTAGCATATGTCAAATCCTGCGTTCCGCGCCGCGCGGCGGTGGATATCACGAAGACGTGATCCTCGAGCCTTCATGGAGCAGAATCCGGGATTGGCAGCAGCCTCGCATAGGACTACAGAGCGGCTGACCGCGCCCCAAGCGGCGGCCTTCCCGAAGACAGACCTATCAAGGCAGATGCCTATGAATCGCATCGTTCCATTGATCCTCGCCGTTGCTCTCTTCATGGAACAGATGGATTCCACTGTTATCGCGACAGCGCTACCGGCCATCGCCAACGATCTCCATGTCGGCCCGATCACACTCAAACTGGCGCTGACCTCCTACATGGTATCGCTGGCCGTGTTCATCCCGATCAGCGGCTGGATGGCGGATCGCTTCGGCGCGAAGAACATCTTTCGCATCGCCATCTGCGTCTTCGTCATCGGCTCCATCATGTGTGCCTTCTCCGGCGGCCTGTTCGAATTCGTCTTCGCCCGCTTCCTGCAAGGCGTCGGCGGCTCGATGATGACGCCGGTCGGGCGTCTCGTGCTGGTGCGCACGACCCAGAAGAGCGATCTGGTTTCGGCAATGGCCCTGCTTTCCATTCCCGCGCTTGTCGGTCCGCTTGCCGGTCCTCCGCTCGGCGGCTTCATCACCACCTATGCCTCCTGGCACTGGATCTTCCTGATCAACGTGCCCGTCGGCGTCCTCGGCGTTATCCTGTCCTCGATCTTTCTGCCCGAGGTGGAAGCGACCATGCCGCCGAAGCTGGACGTCATCGGCTTCCTGCTGACCTCCTTTGCGGCATCCGGCGTGGTCTTCGGCATGTCCGTCATCAGCCTGCCGGCACTGCCGCCCTATATCGGCATTTCGGCCGTCGTCGTCGGCGTCATCTGCGGCTTTTTCTATATCGGCCACGCACGCCGTCATCCGGCGCCAATCCTCGACCTGTCGCTATTGAGGAACGCAACCTTCCGCGCTTCCGTCACCGGCGGCACGCTTTTCCGCATCTGCATCGGCGCCATGCCTTTCCTGACGCCGCTGATGCTGCAGCTCGGCTTTGGTCTCAATCCATTCCAGTCCGGCCTCATCACCTTTGCCGGAGCGATCGGCGCGATCACCACAAAGTTCATCGCCCGCCGGGTCTTTACCGCCGTCGGCTTCAAGACGGCGTTGCTTTCGGCCGCGGCTGTCACGACGGTCACGACGATCTGCACCGGTCTCTTCCAGCCTTGGACCTCGCATCTCATCATCGTCGCGATATTGTTGATCGGCGGGTTCTCGCGTTCGTTCTTCTTCACTGGCATCAATGCCCTCGCCTTTGCCGATATCAGTGACAAGCAGGCTAGCCAGGCGACGTCGATGAGCTCGGTCATGCAGCAGATCAGCCTCGCGCTCGGCGTGGCCGTCGCCGCCATGATCCTGGAAACCTCGACCTTCTTCAGCGGAGCAGAACTGCAAGTCAGCGATTTCCACATCGCCTTCTTCAGCATTTCGGTGCTGACCGTGCTTGCCACCATTCCCTTCATTCGGATGGATCGCAATGCCGGCGCCATGGTTTCTGGTCACAAGGCAGGTCTGAAGCGCGTCGCCGCCCTGGAGCCGCAGGTCCAGCAGCCGGTCGGAAAATGATACAGCCCCGATCAAGTGTCGGCGCAATCGGGGTCTACGGCGCACGCCATATGTGACGCGCAAAGGACGCTGTAGCATTTTGGATCTGCTGGACCGTTTTCCCGGAGAGGCGCTATTCCGGCCTCTCGCACACGGCGCTCAGCTTGTTGCCGTCGGGGTCACGTACATAGGCGGCATAGAAGTTGGCGTGGAAAGAGCGCAGCCCGGGCTTGCCTTCATCGGTGCCGCCATGGGCGAGAGCTGCGGCATGAAAAGCATCTACGGCAGCTCGGTTTTCGGAATGCAACGCGACCATGGAGCCATTGCCGATGGTTGCCGCCTTCTGGTCAAAGGGCCTGACCACCCAGAAACGGCAGCGCGTATCGCCTTCGCCGGCATAGCCGATTTCCTCATCCGATTCGCGCAGGCGCCGGTAGCCCAGCATGGGCAGAACAGCGTCGTAGAAATCCCGCGAGCGAAGGATGTCGTTGGAACCGAGGGTTATGTAGAGGAGCATGATTGAATCTTGATCTTCCGTGATGCCTTGGGAGACGACATCATCGGACGAAGAAGACGCTCAGATCAAGCCTCTGTGGCTTCCTCATCCGTCTTGCGACCCTTGAAACCCTTGGCCAGCAGGAACATTTCCACGGACTCCGCGCGGGATGCGCCCGGCTTCACATGGATGACCTGACGGAAATTCTGCTTCAGGAAAGTCAGAAGATCGCGTTCCGTGCCGCCCTGGAAGGTCTTGGCAAGAAAATGACCGCCTTCCGCCAGCACTTCGACCGCGAAATGCGCGGCGACTTCGCAAAGATGCATCGTCCGCAAGTGATCGGTACGGTGATGGCCCGTCGTCGGCGCTGCCATGTCGGAGACGACGAGATCCGGCGTGCCGCCGACCGCATCGATCAGCCGCTGTGGCGCATCCGGCTCCAGAAAGTCAAGCTGCAGGAAGGCGACGCCGGGGATCGGCGCCATTTCGAGGAAATCGATGGCTGCGACGCGAACATCCTCTTCAGTCGATTCGGTGACTTTGGCCGCGATCTGCGACCAGCTGCCCGGTGCAGCACCCAGGTCGATGATGCGACGCGCCCCCTTCAGGATCTGGTGCTTTTCGTCGATTTCCAGCAGCTTGAAGGCGGCGCGAGCGCGATAGCCTTCGAGCTGAGCGCGCTGCACATACGGGTCGTTGATATGCCGCTGCAGCCACTGCCGCGAGGAGGCCTTGAGCTTCTTTTTCTTGACGCGCTGGCCGAGCTTGCGGCCCGTGCGGTTGCCGGCGATGGTTGGCTTGGTCACGTCTGCGGCCCCTTCGTATCCCTCGGTCGATGACCCCGGCGCGAGCGGCCCCGCCGCCAGACGCCGTCATCCGCCATCATATCAGTCAGCAGTCCCTCGCGCAGGCCGCGATCGGCGACACGCATGCGCGGGCTCGGCCAGCGGCGGCGGATCGCCTCCAGGATCGCGCAACCCGCGAGAACCAGATCGGCGCGATCCGGCCCGATGCAGGGGTTGGCGGCGCGGCCGGCAAAATCCCAGGACAACAGTTTGGCCTGCATGGCACTCACCTCGTCGTCCGACAGCCAGACTCCGTCCACCCGACGCCGGTCATAGCGCGGCAGATCGAGATGGACGCCTGCAAGCGTCGTCACCGTGCCTGATGTTCCGATGAGATGAAAATCGGCGCTATCACGCGCCGCGCCCTGTACCGGCGGGCAATCAAAGCGCTCGAGCATCCGCTGAACTTCGGAGACCATGGTCTCGAACAGCTCCGGCGTCACGTCGCGCCCGCCATGCCGTTCCGAGAGTGTGACGACGCCGACGGGCAGCGAGGTCCAATGGGTGATGTGATTGGCAAGCCGGCTGGAACGATTTTCACCGATCCGGATGACTGCGATTTCGGAGGAGCCGCCACCGATATCGAACAGAACGACCGAGCGAGCCTCCGGTCCGACGAGCGACGAGCAGCCGGAAACGGCAAGCCGTGCCTCGGTCTCGCGATCGATGATTTCCAGCTGCAATCCGGTCTCGGCGATGACGCGTTCGAGGAAGGCCTCACCGTTGTCGGCCGCGCGGCAGGCTTCGGTCGCGATCAGCCGCATACGGCGGATTTCCCGCGTTTTCAGCTTGGCTGCGCAAATGCGCAGGGCCTCGACGGCTCTATCCATAGCGTCGCCAGACAGGCGGCCGCTGGCGCCAAGTCCTTCGCCGAGGCGCACAATGCGGGAAAATGCATCGATGACCCGAAACTGGCCCGGTCGCGTCGGCTGCGCAATCAACAGGCGGCAATTGTTGGTGCCGAGATCGAGTGCGGCGTAAAGGTCGGCGGGCCGAAAATCGGGCTCCGGCTGATGATGCTGTCCTTGCCCCTCGCGTCGCGGCGACTGGCGGTCATTGCGGCGATCGCCATGCACCTGTGCGTGGCCCGCTTGAGCGGCATTGGCGGGCGCAACGATCTGCGGCGTTTTCTCATGCGCGAGCGGCCGACCCTGCAGGCCACGCTTGCTGCGGTGCTTGCGCCGGTTCTTGCCGCTCTTATGTGATGACGCATGACCGTGATCGGCCGCTGCGCGGAGTTCCTGCGTCTGCTGCTGTGTCTGGGAGGAAGGCTGTCCGCCGCCAGTAGCCCCGCCGCGCGAACGACGCCTGCGCTTACGCTTCTTGGCCGGAGATTCGGCTTCGTCCTCTGCTGGGCGCATCGCCACCGGGCTGGACTTACCTGCCTGGCTGGCCTCCGCAGAATGAGCATTCGGGCGACCATGGCCGCGCTTACGCTTCGCGCGCCGGGAGGATTTCGCCTTCCTGCGCTCTGCTGTCGACGCCCCGTCTGCCTGCGGCGCCTTGCCGCTGTCGGGGTCACTCACGTATCTTTTCCACCGCGCCGCGCAAGGCCCTGGGGGCATGCTGCTGGCACTCGTTCGATTTTCGTTGGGCAAAGAATACCAGCAGGATGGGTTTTCGCCAAATTCTTTTTGAATCACGCCAATTTAGTCGCGCTCAAAACAGCCATCAGGCGACCAGATGCGCCCTGACATCAGCCGCAAGTTGCTGCATCCGGTCGATCGGCGCGTGACCGATCAGCATGAAGGCGTGGGCGGCGCTCGACCAGTAAACGACATTCATCCCTCGGCGATTTTCCACGTCCGGGGCCGCCGCACCTCTTGCCGACTGAACGATGCAAAGCGCCATCGGCCCGCTTTCGGGATCGAGATAGGCGATCTGAGCCAGGGGCTTGCTGTCATAATTCAGAATCTGGGCGCGCTTGAAATCGACGCCCGGCATTGCGACATTTTCCGGTGCCAGCGACAGCCCGAGCTTGCTGCCGACGTCACCGAGCTGTGCGACCTGTTGTGCATGGTCGCCAGCCGGAGCGCTCAATGTATCCGTCGTATAGAGCGAGAGATATTCGGCAACCACGGCGCGCCATTCCGCATCCTCGTCCGGCTTCGAGAGCCGGCGACTGATACCGATCGCGGCGCGGTCGATGGCGATGGCAGCAACGAAGCTTGCGGCGATGGCCCCAAAGAGGCCGCGGCGGCTGACGCCAAAGGCACGCGATTTGTGGGTTTCAGTGGCGGCGGGTATGGCGGCAAGCATGGCTTCCAGTTTCGCCGCAGGGGCCTCCGCGAGAAGCGGCTCGAATGCCTCCCTGAACGGCAGGGCGCTGCGCGACAGGAATTCGAGACGCTCCGCCACGCGCTCATCGGCGGCGATCAATCGTTCCATGTCTTCTCGGTCGGCATCATTGAGTTCGCCGTCGATGAAGGCGGTGAGCTGTTCGTCCGAGGGCATCTTTCCTTTATCCAGTTCACTCATTTCCATTCCCCAGTCGCCCACCTCCGGAAGACTTTCCTTCTGTTGCCACCCCCATGCCTTCAGCAAGCTTCATGCGCGCGGCCGCCAGGCGGCTCATCACCGTGCCGATCGGCACGTCGAGGATTTCCGCCACTTCGCGATAGGAAAGCCCTTCGACATAGGCAAGAAATACCGCGGTGCGCTGCGCTTCCGGCAGCGCCTGAATCCGCTGCAATACCTGCCCGGCCAGAATATGCGTTTCCGTCTCCCGCGCACCGTCGAACACAAGCGTTTCGTCCGCATCGACGAAGCCCTGCCCCATGCGAACGCGCCGCGCACGAACCTCGTTCAGCCATATCGAATGGAGGATGGCGAAAAGCCAGCGATCCAGCCGCGTGCCGGATGTAAACTGCGCGGCCCGCTCCAAGGCTCTGACACAGGTCGCCTGCACGAGATCGTCGGCAACGTCGCGTTGGCGCGACAGCACCACGCCGTAACGCCAAAGCCGCGTCAGGTGCTGGGACAGGCCTGCCCTGATATCCTCTTCGCTCGCTATGACAGCCTCCGCGACATCCGCGTTCCGGGGAGCCGCCAACCTTTTCGGCGGCTCCGATGCTACCCGACTATAAGCAGAAATCGCAGTACGAGCGACCGGCATCATTCCCATAGCCCTCGCAAAGCTCCCTACTGACGGCCATCATCGATCAGAGACCAACCTCAAAGGCTCGACGGGTTCATGATGGCGGCGTGAAGGTCGCGATATTCTTCGCAGCTCGTGTTGCCGCAGAGCGTCCTGATCGTGTTCAGCTGATCCTTGGCGAGATCCATCCGGCCCTTGATGACGTAGGCTTCACCGAGATATTCGCGTACCAGCGTATATTTCGGGTCCATGGCGACGGACTTCGTATAGTAGGAGATGCCCTCGTCCGTGCGACCGAGCTTGCGAGTGGCATAACCACGATAGTTCAGCGCCTCGGCCGTGTTCGGGTTCTTCATCGTGTCCAGAACCGCGAGAGCTTCCTGGTAGCGATGATCCTTCTTCGCCAGCGAATAGGCGTAGTCGGCGCGGTTCTCGTCCGTGACATTGGCACCCTGCTGCTTCACACATTTCTGGCTCGTCTTGTCGTAGATTTCACCCTTCTTGCAGGTCGGCGTCGTGCTGGAATCGTCACCGGCTGCGAAGGCGGGAATGGCGAAGGCGCCAAGTGCGAGACCGACACCGATCGTGATGGCAGCGAGGCGGAATGTATTGGTCGTCATGGAATGTCTCCTTGGCAAAATGAACGTTGCAAGAGGAGAACACACCGCCCGCCCTCTTTATTCGGCGCACCACGCAATATTTTTTGCGTGGTCGGTCCGGAGTAGGCGTCACTCTTTTGTGACTGCTGGAGCATCGAATAGACCGACGCTGTCGCGTGTTTCCGTGAAGGGCCTTCGAAGGGCCACAGGAGAAACTCGTGACCGATACTGTCAAACTTCTAAGCCTCGCCGTCGCAACACCCGACAACATCATCCTCCAGACGGATGCCGCCGAGACTGCGAGCCGTCTGTTCTCGGATCGATTTCAGGACTTCAAATATCTCGCCCGCGTGTTCGAGAGCACCGGCATTCGCAAGCGCCATGTGGCGCGGCCGCTTTCCTGGTTCGAACAACCGCACGGCTGGCAGGATCGCATGGCCGCCTATACGGAAGTCGCATCGGAGCTTTTTCGCCGCACAGCAACCTTGGCGCTGCAGCGGGCCGGTATCGAAGCCGGAGGGGTCGACTGCATCGTCACGACCTCCTCGACCGGGCTTGCGACGCCGAGCCTGGAAGCACGGTTGGCCGGCGAACTGGGCTTTCGCTGCGACATCGAGCGTGTGCCGATCTTCGGCCTTGGCTGCGCGGCGGGCGTTTCGGGCCTTGCGGTAGCAACGAAAATGGCGAGAAGCCGGCCTGGCGCGACGGTCCTTTTTATCGCGATCGAACTCTGCTCGCTTGCCTTTCGACTGGATGAACTGACCAGACCCAACATCATCGCGACAGCGCTGTTCGGCGATGGCGCAGCAGCCTGTGTATTGCGGACCGGCGAAAGCGGCATCGCGGAAATCGAATCGACCGGCGAGCACCTTTTTCCCGACAGCCTCGGCATCATGGGCTGGAAGGTCGACGATGCGGGCTTCGGCATCATCTTGGAACAATCATTGCCGGTCTTTGCAGAGACGCACCTGCGAAGTGCCGTTTCAGGCATTCTCGACCGCGCCAGGCTCTCGCTGTCGGATATCGACCGCTTCATCTGCCATCCCGGCGGCGCAAAGGTGCTTTTGGCGCTGGAGAGCGCACTCGGTCTCGACGTGGGCTCGCTCGACATCGAGCGAGGAGTTATCGGCGACTACGGCAACATGTCCTCCCCCACCGTCATGTTCGTGCTGGAACGGCTGATCGCCGCAGGACTGCCGCGGCGTTCGGCACTGCTTGCCTTGGGGCCGGGTTTCTCCGCCAGCTGCATCACGTTGAAGAGGGTTGGCTGATGCTTTGGCCCTCGATCGCGCTTCTGACCTTCGTTTCGTTGCAGCGTCTGGCAGAGTTGGTCCATGCCAGACGCAACACCGCCGCCCTTCTGGCCCGCGGCGGCCGGGAATGTGCGCCGGGGCATTATCCCTTCATGGTGGCGATGCATGCCGCCTGGTTGCTCGGATTGTGGCTGGTGGCGATCGGCAGACCGGTCGTACTTGGCTGGTTCCTTCTGTTCATGCTGCTGCAGGGATTGCGTCTCTGGGTCCTGGCAACGCTGAAGGAGCGCTGGACGACGCGGATCATCATCCTGCCGGGGGCATCCTTGGTGACGACGGGACCCTACCGTTTTCTCAACCACCCCAACTATGCGATCGTTGCCGGCGAGATCGCCGTGCTGCCGCTTTGCTTCGGCTTGCCACTCTATGCGGCGATCTTCTCGCTGCTGAACGGCATCATTCTTACCGTTCGCATCCGTGCTGAAAACGCCAGCCTGAAACAGACTGCGATCTGACCGCATTTTTCGTTTGCACCGCTGAAATTTGGCAGGCATTTTCGATGCTTAGAGCGCAACCCACCGATAGTAATCAACCTTCGTTGTGGTCGCGCCGAAAACAGATGACCATGCGGATAGCAGGATAAAATGACAAAGGACGCAATCGTTCTCGGCGCCGGTATTGTCGGCGTCTCGACGGCAATCCATCTGCAGCGGCGGGGGCGACAGGTCGTTCTCGTCGACAGGACAGAGCCCGGCCGGGAAACGTCCTTCGGCAATGCCGGTCTCATCCAGCGGGAAGGCGTGGTGCCCTATGGCTTCCCGCAGCAACTCGGCCTGCTGCTGCGCTATGCCCTCAACAATCGTGTCGACGCACATTATCACCTGCGCGCCCTGCCCTCCCAGCTCGCCTTCCTTGCCCGCTACTGGTGGAATTCGAATACCAAGCGTCATCAGATGATCTCGCGCGCCTATGCGCCCTTGATCGAGCATTCCATCAGCGAACATCGCGACCTCATCGAAGCCTCCCATGCCGAGGACCTCATTCGCAAGGACGGTTGGCTGGAGCTCTACCGCTCGAACGAGAAGCGCGATGCGGAATTTGCCGAGGCCGAGCGCCTCAACCACGAATTCGGCATCGGCTACGAGGCACTAAGCAGTGCGGAGATTGCAGCGGCGGAGCCGCATCTGAGGGGCAATTTTTCAGGTGCTCTGCGTTGGCGCGATCCCTGGTCGGTGCTCGACCCACACGGACTGATATCAGCCTATCGCCGCTACTTCGAGAGCATCGGCGGCCGCGTGACGACGGGCGACGCCGTTTCGCTAGGCATGTCCGGATCGGCATGGCGAATGGTGACGGCGGAGGGGTCCATCGATGCGGAAGACGTCGTGGTGGCGCTCGGCCCCTGGGCCGACCTGGTGACGAAGCGCTTCGGCTATGCCTTCCCGCTTGGAGTCAAGCGCGGTTATCACATGCATTATGCCGCCGAGGGCAATGCCGTTCTCAACAGCTGGATGGCGGATGCCGAGAGCGGCTATCTGCTGGCACCGATGAGCCGCGGCATCCGGCTGACGACCGGTGCAGAGTTCGCGCGGCGCGATGCGCCGAAGACGCCGGTACAGCTCGACCGCGCCGAGGCGCTTGCCCGCGCCGCCTTCCCGCTTGGGGAGCGGCTCGACCCCGAACCCTGGATGGGGGCACGCCCCTGCACGCCGGACATGATGCCGATCATCGGCAAGGCACCACGGCATAACGGCCTGTGGTTCGCTTTCGGCCACGCCCATCATGGCCTCACGCTCGGGCCGGTAACCGGCCGCGTGCTTGCCGAACTCATCACCGGAGAGAAGCCGTTGATCGACATCTCGGCCTACAGCCCCAACCGGTTTGCGCCGTAAGCGTCAGTTCGAGAGAATAGCCTGAAGATTCCTGACGGAGGCATCGACGATCGCCTCGATCGTGTCGTCGATATCGACGGTTACGACACCGGGTTCGCCTGTCGGCACTTCCAGCGTCTCCAGCTGGCTTTCGAGCAACGAGGCGGGCATGAAATGTCCCTTTCGCTCGCCCATGCGCTTCGTCAGCAGCTCTTTCGAGCCATGGAGATAAATGAAATAGAGATGGCCACCGGCCGACGCCCGTAACCGCTCGCGGTAAGTGCGCTTCAGCGCCGAGCAGGAAACGGCAATGCCTTCACCCTTGGCCAGGCTTGCGGTGATCTCCTGACCGATCGTTTCGAGCCAGGGCCAGCGGTCCTCGTCAGTGAGCGGAATGCCCTTGCTCATCTTCTCAACATTGGCCGCCGGATGCAGCGCATCGCCTTCGATGAAGTGAATGCCGAGCCTGGATGCGACACCCTCGCCGATCGAGGATTTGCCGCTGCCGCTCACGCCCATCACGATGATGGCAAGGGGAGTATCCTGATTGTCCTGCATCGAGTCTGTCCGGAGTGATTGAATTGAATCGGGTATGGCCGCTTTACCAGCCATGCCCGATTCGCAACTTGGATCAATCCAGCGGAAAGAAACAGGAAAATTTGTGTGCGTCTTCGCCCGCGAGTTCCGGCGCCGTTTGCCGGCACTTGTCCTGAGCGCGCCAGCAACGCGGATTGAAGTGACAGCCGGCCGGCGGGTTGAGTGGTGACGGCAGCTCGCCCTGCAGGCGAATGCGGTTCTTCTCGCGGTCCGGATCGGCGATCGGCGTCGCCGACAGAAGCGCTGCCGTATAGGGATGGCGCGGACGGCTGAAGACTTCTTCGGCCGTGCCGGTCTCAACCGGGCGGCCGAGATACATCACCATGACGTCGTCGGCGATGTGACGGACAACGGAAAGGCCGTGCGAGATGAAGAGATAGGCGAGCCCCATCTCCTTCTGCAGGTCCATCAAGAGGTTGAGCACCTGTGCCTGGATCGACAGGTCGAGCGCGGAAACGGGCTCGTCGAGCACCAGCACCTTCGGCCGCAGCATCAGGGCGCGCGCAATGGCGATGCGCTGGCGCTGGCCGCCGGAGAACATGTGTGGATAACGATCGTAATGTTCCGGACGCAGGCCGACGCGGGCCATCATTTCCTCGGCCTTGCGGCGGCGGGTGGCAGCATCGTCATCGGTGTTGATCTTCAGCGGCTCTTCCAGAATGGATCCGACCTTCTGGCGCGGATTGAGCGAGCCATACGGATTCTGGAACACGATCTGCACGGCGCTGCGCAAGCTGCGGTCGCCAAGCTTAGCGGGCTTGCCATCGATCAGCAGTTCGCCCGATGTCGGATTTTCGATCATCGTGACCAAGCGGGCAAGCGTCGACTTGCCGCAGCCGGATTCGCCGACGACGGCGAGTGTGCGGCCCGATTGCAGGCTGAAGCTGACACCGTTCAGCGCCTTGACGGTCGCCTCCGGTTTAAAGCTACCGCGCTTGATGGTGTAGAAACGGGCGAGATCGCGCCCTTCGAGAACAGCGCCGGTCATGCGGCACCTCCTGCTGCTTGCGTGGCGGCAATGCCGGGATGACCGAGCGGCTTGCCATGTTCCAGCGGATAGTTGCAAAGGGTCAGGCCGAGCTCAGCGCCCTGTCGCTTGACGCCCTTGTCGCATTCCGGCGTGGCGAAGGAACAACGCGGCGCGAAGAGACAGCCGCTGGGACGATCGTGCTGACCGGGAACGACGCCAGCGATCGACGGCAGACGCTCGCCGACTTCGGCACGCTCGGGCAGAGCCGAGAGGAGTGCCGCCGTATAGGGGTGATGCGGATCGCGGAACAACTCCTTGACCGGCTGCTCCTCGACCTTCTGACCGGCATACTGCACCTGCACGCGCTCAGCCGTTTCGGCGACAACACCCATATCATGGGTGATGAGCACAAGGGCCATGCCCTGCTCCCGCTGCAGGCGCACGAGCAGATCGAGGATCTGCGCCTGGATGGTCACATCGAGCGCGGTGGTCGGCTCATCGGCGATCAGGAGCTTCGGGTTGCACGCGAGCGCCATGGCGATCATGACGCGCTGGCTCATACCGCCCGACATCTGATGCGGGAAGTTCGACAGGCGATCCTCAGGTGCCGGAATGCCGACCAGCTTCAGCAACTCGATCGAGCGCTCACGACGCGCCTTGCGGTCGAGGCCCATGTGGATGCGCAGGGTCTCGCCGAGCTGGAAGCCGACCGTGAAGCACGGATTGAGGCTCGACATAGGTTCCTGGAAGATCATCGCCATGTCTTTGCCGATAATCTTGCGGCGCTGACGGGCGGAGATGCCGCGCAGGTCCTTGCCGTCGAACATCATGCGGTCGGCAGTGATCTTCGCCGTCCAAGGCAGCAGTCCCATCATGGCAAGCATGGAGACCGATTTGCCGGAGCCGGATTCGCCGACGATCGACAGAATCTCTCCCTTGTCGCATTGCAGCGAAACGCCATCCACCGCCCGGAATAGGCCGGACGAGGTCTGGAATTCTACGGATAGGTTTTCAATATCGAGGAGTGCCATTACGACCTCTTCAGCTTCGGGTCGAAAGCATCGCGCAGGCCGTCACCCATCAGATTGATGGCGAGAACCGTGATCAAGATGCAGAGACCGGGGAAAGTAACGAGCCAAGGGTTGCTCTGGAAGAATTCACGCGAGTCCGCGAGCATGGTGCCCCATTCCGGCGTCGGCGGCTGCGCGCCCTGGCCGAGGAAGCCGAGCGCGGCGGCGTCGAGAATGGCCGACGAGAAGGCAAGCGTGCCCTGCACGATCAGCGGCCCAAGGCAGTTCGGAAGGATCGTCTTGAACATCAGCCGCAGCGGACCGGCACCGGCAACGCGCGACGCGATGACATATTCCTTGTCACGCTCGGTCATGACCGCAGCGCGCGTCAGGCGAACGAAATGCGGCTGATTGACGATGGAAATCGCGATCATGGCATTGGTCAGGCCCGGCCCGAGGATTGCCACCAGCACCAGGGCGAGCAACAGCGACGGGACGGCGAGGATGATATCCATGATGCGCATGATGATCGTATCGGTACGGCCGCGAACATAGCCGGCGACGAGACCGATCAGAATGCCGGCGATTGCCGAAAGCGAAGCGACCACGAGACCGATGAACAGCGAGAAGCGCGTGCCGTAGATAAGGCGCGACAGCAGATCGCGGCCATTGGCATCCGTGCCGAGCAGGAAGCTGCTGTTGCCGCCCTCTTGCCAGACCGGCGGAAGGCGCTGCATGTCGCTGCCATAAGCGACATCGGGATTATGGGGTGCCACGAAGCTGGCAAAAATTGCCAGAAACAGGACGAAAAGAAAGATCGCGAGACCGATGACGGCCCCTTTGTTGCGAGAGAAGTAGTACCAGAACTCCGCGAGAGCGGAAGGACGGTCGGATTTGACGCTTACCGTGCTCATGGACCGCTCCTAGTGACGAATGCGTGGATTGACGAAGCCGTAGAGCAAGTCGACAGCGAGGTTGACGAGCATGACGATGCCGGCGATCAGCAACAGGCCACCCTGCACCACAGGATAATCGCGCTTGAAGACCGCATCGATCATCCATTTGCCGATACCCGGCCAGGAGAAGATGCTTTCGGTCAGGATCGCGCCGCCGAGCAGCACGCCGACCTGCAGACCGATGGTGGTCACGACGGGGATCATGGCGTTGCGCAGCGCATGCACGGATACGACGCGCAGCGGCGAAAGGCCCTTCGAGCGCGCCGTGCGCACATAATCTTCGCCGAGCACTTCGAGCATGGCGGAACGCGTCTGACGCGCGATGACCGCGAGCGGAATGGTACCGAGGACGATCGTTGGCAGGATCAGCGAATTGAAGGCGGACCAGAAGGCGCCCTTCTGACCGGACAGCAGGCTGTCGATCAGCATGAAGCCGGTGATCGGCTTGAAGAAATAGATGAGACCGATGCGACCCGAGACCGGCGTCCAGTGCAGATAACCGTTGAAGACGATGATCAGCAGCAGGCCCCACCAGAATATCGGCATCGAGTACCCGACGAGAGCCACGCCCATGACGCTCTGGTCGAACCATGTCCCTCGTTTGACGGCGGCGAAAACGCCGGCCGGAATGCCAAGACAGATCGCCAGGATCATGGCGCAGATCGACAGTTCGAGCGTCGCCGGGAAGAAGGTGAAGAAGTCGGTCAGCACATCACGCTTGGTGGTGATGGAAGTGCCGAGATCGCCGTGCAGGGCGTTCCAGATATATTTCCCGTACTGAACGACCATCGGCTGATCGTAGCCGAGATCGTGCGAGATCTGCGCGTGGCGTTCCGGCGACATGACGCGCTCGCCCGACAGCAGCATTACGGGATCGCCGGGAAGCAGGCGAATGAATGAGAAGGCAACGATCGACACGCCAAGGAATGTCGGGATCAGCACCGCAAGGCGGCTGAGAAGAAATCGCAACATGACAGTTGTCCAAATTTTTCCGGCGGTCAGACAGAGTGTCTGACCGCCGGGTCGCCCGGTCCTAGCCGGGCATTCTCACAGATTTTTCGTTATTCGGCGATATCGACGCCGTCGAAGCGGTGAACGCCAACCGGATCCTGATGGTAGCCGGAGACATTCTTCGTCATCGGGATGAACTCTTCCGAATGGTCGATGGTCATCCATGGTGCTTCGCGCTTGAAGATAACCTGGGCTTCTTCGTAGAGCTTGGTACGCTCCTTGACGTCAGCTGTCTGCTTGGCCTTCTTCACTACAGCGTCGAATTCCTTGTTGCACCACTGCGCGCGGTTGTTGCCGCCGACAGCGTCGCAACCGAGCAGCGTGTCAAGGAAGTTGTCCGGGTCGCCGTTGTCGCCGGTCCAGCCGAGGATGGCCGCACCGTCGCGGTCCTTGGCGGAGGAGAGCTTCAGGTACTGCGCCCAGTCATAGGTGACGATCTCGACCTTGACGCCGATCTTGGCCAGGTCTGCCTGCATCAGTTCGGCAGCGCGGCGCGCGTTCAGCATGTACGGACGCGAAACCGGCATCGCCCAGATCTTCATGCTGAGATCTTTGACGCCAGCCTTTTCAAGCAGCTTCTTGGCTTCTTCCGGATTGAAGGCGTCGTCCTTCACTTCCTTGTTGTAGGACCACATGGTCGGCGGGATCGGGTTCGTCGCAACCTTGGCCGAGCCCTGGAAGACGGCGTCGACGATGGCCTGCTTGTTGACGGCCATGTTGATCGCCTTGCGCACTTCGACCTTGTCGAACGGAGCAACCAGCGTGTTGTAGGCGAGGTAGGACACGTTCAGGCCGGCCTGTTCGAGAACCTTGAGGTTCTTGTCGGCCTTGAGGTCCTTGATGTCAGCTGCGTTCGGGTACGGCATGATGTTGCATTCGCCGGACTTCAGCTTCTGCGCACGAACGGATGCGTCCGGCGTGATTGCAAAGACGAGATCGTCGATCTTTTCCTTGCCCTTGAAGTAGGTGTCGTTTGCCTTGTAGCGGATGACGGCATCCGGCTGATAGGCGACGAAGGCGAACGGGCCAGTGCCGAGCGGCTGCTGGTTCATCTGCTCCATCTTCTTGTCGGCCTGCAGCTTGTCTGCATATTCCTTCGAGAGGATCGAAGCGAAGTCCATTGCCAGGTCGGCGATGAACGGGGCTTCCGGACGGTTCAGGACGAACTTAACGGTGAGGTCGTCAACCTTGTCGATCGACTTGATGAGCTTCGGGAAGCCCATGCCTTCAGCATATTCGTAAGAGCCGCCGGCCACGTACTTTGCCCACGGATTGTCCGAGTTGAGCTGACGGCCGATCGAGAAGATGACGTCATCGGCGTTGAGATCACGCGTCGGCGTGAAATAATCGCTCGACTGGAACTTCACGCCCTTGCGGAGCTTGAAGGTGTATTCCTTGCCGTCGGGGGAAACGGTCCAGCTCTCTGCGAGGCCCGGCTCGACCTCGGTGCTGCCGTGCTTGAATTCGACGAGACGGCTGTAAACGGTACGCGAGGAGGCGTCAAAAGTATTGCCCCCGGTATACAGTCCCGGATCAAAGCCTTCCGGCGAGCTTTCCGAGCAATAGACAAGTGTTTTCGACCAGGCGGACGTTGCCATGACCGAAGCCAGGGCTGTCACTGCCAGCAGGGCAGAAATCTTTTTCATGATATCGTTTCCCAGATTTGTTATTCTTTTGAAACCGTGGACACCCCAGAGGTTCCCATTCGGATCGCGCCGATGGAACTTTATTTTAAGTTTGAAAGCAACAAGCCCCGCCTAAATTTTTTCCAATTTGTCGAGTTTGGAAATTTTCGGACGAAAAAACCTCTGAATTGGTAATTTTCTGCCAGATTTTTGCGTGATTTTATCAGATTCAGGACGATTTAACGCTTTCTCCCTTTGATCCGCGGGTCATCCAAAGCTCCGATAGGAGGCCATAAAAACAAAAATCCGCGGCTGCCGGTGGCAACCACGGATGGAAAACACGATGCAACTCGAAGCAGAATCAGGCCGCGGGAGCAGTGACCGGCGGCTTCTTGGCAATCGCCCGGTGATCTTCGTCGGTGAGGCCAAGCAGGAAATTGATCTGCGGACGCGCCTTGACGAGATCGTCGATGGAATACTCCGTCAAAACGTCGAAGAAGGCGTTCAGCGCTTTGCGCAGCGCCGAATTGAGGCCACAGCTATCCACCAGCGGGCATTCGACAACGCCATCCTCGAAACATTCCGCCATGGCGAAACTATCCTCGGTCACGCGAACAACGTCAAAAAGGCTGATCGCGGTCGCAGCTCTTCCGAGGCGCACGCCGCCATTGCGGCCGCGAACGGTTTCGACAAGGCCGGCCTTGGTCAGCGGCTGCAGGATCTTGAACAGGAACAGCTCCGATACGCTGTATGCCCGGGCAATTTCCGGGATACGGCTCAGATGGCCGTCATTGGCGGCGCAATACATCAACATGCGCACTGCGTAATTTGTCTGTTTCGTCAAACGCATGCCGATCTCCTGGAATCAAGGCCGCCTAGGGGTAAAACCGTATATAGTGGCTTTCTTAGTTTTGAACAATTCCAAAATATGAAATTAATATTCAGCTTATCGCGAGCACCGCACGCTCCCTAACCGCTCGGCTGATCTCCCTTGGCTCTCAGCTCCCTGACATAGTCCAGTATCGCTTGCTTGCGCTCGGGCGTGCCTGGATGGGTCGAGAGCATGCTGGTTTTGCCGTGATCGTCCAGTTTCGTCTCGAGCAGATCAAAGAAGCGCGACAGTGCCGCCGGGTCTTTGCCGGCAGTCAGCATCAGCTCCACCGAGCGGCGATCGGCCTGCGCCTCCGCTTGCCGGGAGTAGGAAAGCGCGAGAAGGCCACCGCCTTGCGTCAATATATCCTGGACGCCGGAGCCGACATCGCCGGCGATCAGAAGCACGAGACCGGCAACACCCGCTGCGGTATAGAGTTGACGGAGGCTGTGCTTGTATTCGACGTGGCCGATCTCGTGGCCCAGCACGGCGGTAATCATCTCCTTGTCGCTTCCGGCGAGCGCGACAAGCTGATCGGTGAGAACAAGATTGCCGTCCGGCAAAGCGAAGGCATTGGGACCGATAAGGCCGCCATCGCGGAAATTCAGATGATAGCGGCTCGCGCCACCCTGTGCATTCACGGCTATCCTGGCGAAATCATCTCGGATCGCCGTCTGCTCCGCCTCGGGCAACTTGCTGGGGCCGAAGGTCACCTGATCGAGCGTCTTCAACGTTCCTGCCGACATCATTTCCGGCACCACCGGCGGCGTCACCAACACGGCTACTTCCACCAGAGCAGGCAAGGCATAGCGATAGATGACGGAGGCGAGGACGACAACCGCCAGCGCGAAACCGATCAACCGGGGACGCACGATCTCAAGACCGTGAATGAGGCCGCTGCGCCCTTCGCCTCGGCCGCGCAAATAGGTATCGATGGCGTCGTTATCGCGGGTTTCGAACAGGGATTCATTGCCGAACACGATGCGGCGCGGGATGGAGCCGACGCGCGGGCTGATCTCGATATCCGAGCGGATACCCCAGACGAGCCGCCTGTCCTCCTCGCCTTCCTCGATCGACACCACGATCAGCGAACCGCCGATATCAACGAGTCGTGCGGGAACCTCGCGGTTCGAATGCGGCGGGTGCCAGACACCCGTCGCAATCGTTTTGTGATCAGAAACCAAAGTCGAACCCATCGACATCCAGATATTCCGCGCTGATGGCACTGCCGGTCGAGCGGATCTGATCGAAGACGACGCCGATCTCCCCGTCGACGTGGATCGCAGTATGCTCGGTGAGAAAACGCTGCATGCGCACCGCCGCCCAGGGACGCATCAACCCGAAGGTTACCAGAGTGACGATTACGTTCGAAATCGCAATCCAGGCATAACGTCGGCGACCGAGATCGCTTCTGAGTTGGTGGCGGCGATCGACCGTTGCGGCCGACCAAATGATGTTGCGCACCGCGGCGTGGTAATAGAGGCCAGTCAGTATATAAATCGGGAAAATGAACACAATCATCCAATGCCACAGGCTGATGCTGCCCATTCCCGGCCCCATCGAATTGCTGCCGAAACCGATCATGACAACACTCAAAAGCCCGAGGACCACGACAGCCGCAAGCATGATCGCAATTGCCGTGATGAATGCCTCGTAAAGCGCACCCAACCTCGGTTCAGTCGCGAAAGGCCGATCGCCATAGCGAAGGTTGTCGAAGATATACTTATAGAGCCAGCGGCTGGCGATCGGAGACAGAAGCCCGACCGAAACCACCGTCACCAGGGCACCGAGGAAGATGGCCTTAAACGCACCGCCATAGGTGCCTACGAAATCGAAGCGCACATTGCGATAGCTCGTAACCCGCGCGTTGAACCTGAGGCCGCGCATCAGGAACCAAGGGAATATCACCAACATGATGGGCCAGATCGCCAGCAATGCCAGAGGCGCCAGATGGGACAGGATATTCATGACAACGAGAAAGCCGAACACGATCAGCCGGCCGATGAGGATCTGCTTGCCCTTGGCGTGATATTCGAAACTGTGGTCCAGAAGGACCGTATTCCCATAGAAATACCGATTGCGCCTTACTTTCGCCCAGGCCGAATAAATGCCCAGGGTTACGATCGTCAGCAGGATGTTGACGATCCAGATACCAAAATATTCCGAAGCATTGCCGGTGAAGGAAGCCCGCTGGAAAAAGCGGCTTCCATCCGCCGGATAGTCTTGTTCGATCGCTGCCATATGTAGTCCTCTACCCCACAAGAGGACGAGCCTGCCCCGGGTGCGGCCTACAAGAACGAGAGCCGCCACGAGATGTGCCCCGCGGCACATCGCTCGCCTTACCGTTGCATTAGAAAGCAGGAAAAACCCTGCCCATCAATGGAAAAGATCTCAACAATGCGAGGGACATAAGCCCAAGATCGGCAAGCGAATGCCAGACCGGCATTTGCGCTTAGGGAACCGCGATCCAAACCGCCATTTCGCAGCCGCCCGGCTCACGGAAATGAAAGCGCCGTCCGCCCGGAAAATCGAAAGCGGGACGGGTTATGACGCCACCTGCAAACTCGACTGCGCGCTGGGCTGCCTCAAGATCGGAGGTACGCACCACGGGCAAAGGCGTTCCTGCAGCCTCACCGGCATCTCCGTCAATACCGGCATCGATGCCGGCGGCCTCGATCACGTGATAGGTCGGCCCGTAGCTGACAAAACTCCAATCGAAGGCCTCCTCGAAGAAGCGCCGAGTTTTCAGGCCGTCTTTCGACGGAAATTCGAGATAGTCGATCTGATAGGTCGCGGACATACTGGTCCTCCCGTTGTTCTCGCTTTGTTCTAGTCGAAAACGACGACTTAGGCAAGATCACTCTATCGAAAACAGACGCAACAAAAAACCGCCGTCCGAAACCTATCGGACGGCGGTCGATATTGGCGGCAACGCCGATGCTTATTTCATCGTCGGCATGACGAACTCGGCACCATCCTTGATGCCGGACGGCCAACGGGCCGTGATCGTCTTGGTGCGCGTCCAGAACTTGATCGAGTCCGTGCCGTGCTGGTTGAGGTCGCCGAAGCTGGAAGCCTTCCAGCCGCCGAAGGAGTGGTAAGCGAGCGGAACCGGGATCGGAACGTTGACGCCGATCATGCCGATATTGATGCGCGAGGCGAAATCGCGGGCTGCATCGCCGTCGCGGGTGTAGATGGCGACGCCGTTGCCGTATTCGTGCTTCATCGGCAGCTCGAGAGCGTCCTCATAGTTCTTGGCGCGAACGACCGAGAGAACCGGTCCGAAGATCTCGGTCTTGTAGATATCCATATCCGGCGTGACGTGGTCGAACAGCGTGCCGCCGACGAAATATCCGTCCTCATAGCCCTGCAACTTGAAGCCACGGCCGTCGACGACCAGCTTGGCGCCTTCCTCGACACCGCGGTCGATCAGGCCGTTGACGCGGTTGTAAGCGTCCTTGGTGACGAGCGGGCCCATGTCGGCCTTGTCGTCGGTGTAGGGGCCGATGCGCAGGGATTCGATCTTCGGCACCAGCTTTTCGACGAGGCGGTTGGCCGTGTCTTCGCCGACCGGAACCGCGACGGAAACCGCCATGCAGCGCTCGCCGGCCGAGCCGTAGCCTGCACCCATCAGGGCGTTGACGGCCTGATCCATATCGGCATCCGGCATGATGATCATGTGGTTTTTGGCGCCGCCGAAGCACTGGGCGCGCTTGCCGTTCATGGCAGCCGTACCATAGACGTAGCGGGCGATCGGCGTCGAGCCGACGAAGGAAACAGCAGCAATATCCGGATCGGTCAGGATGGCGTCGACGGCAGCCTTATCGCCATTGACCACATTGAGGATGCCAGCAGGCAGGCCGGCTTCGATCATGAGTTCGGCCAGGCGGATCGGCAGGGACGGATCACGCTCGGACGGCTTCAGGATGAAGGCGTTGCCGCAGGCGATCGCCGGTGCAAACATCCACATCGGGATCATGCCCGGGAAGTTGAACGGCGTGATGCCGGCGCCGACGCCAACAGGCTGACGGATGGAGTACATGTCGATCGACGGGCCGGCGCCTTCGGTGAATTCACCCTTCTGCAGATGCGGGATGCCGCAGACGAATTCGCAGACTTCGAGACCGCGGATGATATCGCCCTTGGAATCCTCAACCGTCTTGCCGTGCTCCGAGGAGAGCAGGACAGCCAGCTCATCCATGTTCTGGTTCAGAAGTTCGACGAACTTGAAGAAAACGCGGGCGCGGCGCTGCGGATTGGTGGCGGCCCATTTCGGCTGCGCGGCCTTGGCGTTCTCAACGGCAGCGCGAAGTTCCTCGACGCTTGCGAGCGCGACGGTCGCCTGGACTTCGCCGGTTGCCGGATTGTAGACGTTGCTGGTGCGTCCGCTCTTGCCGGCGACCTGCTTGCCGCCGATGAAATGACCGATCTCACGCATGGATGTGCCTCCTCGTTTTCTTGGATGATGACAGGATGGCACTTCAATTTGCACAAATCAATGAGCTGTTATAAGCAACCGTTGTGCAAAAATTAAAGTCCTGGATGTGCAAATGGATTGGGACGATGTCCGCATGTTTCTCGCCGTGGCGCGCACCGGGCAAATCCTCGCCGCTTCGAAGCGGCTCGGTGTGAACCACGCCACCCTCTCCCGGCGGGTGACGACGCTCGAAGAGCGGCTGAAGACGCGGTTGCTCGTGCGCCGCACCAATGGCTGCGATCTGACGGCGGAAGGTGAGATCTTCCTGCATGCGGCGGAGCGCATGGAAACCGAAATGCTGCGTGCGCAGGCAAGCGTCGGTCATCTCGACAGCGCCATTACCGGAACTGTCCGCATCGGAGCGCCCGACGGGTTCGGCGTCTCCTTCCTTGCCCCAAGGCTTGGGCGGCTGATCGCCCGCTATCCGGAACTGCGCATCCAGCTCGTGCCCGTTCCCCGCTCCTTCTCGCTCTCGCAGCGCGAGGCCGATATCGCCATCACGCTGGAGCGCCCCGAGCAGGGTCGGCTAGTCTCGTCCAAGCTGACGGACTACACGCTCGGGCTCTATGCCTCGAAGGCCTATCTGGAACAGGCAGGACTGCCCGACAGCGTCGAGGCACTAAAGCTGCATCCGCGCATCGGCTATGTCGAAGATCTCATTTTTACCGCCTCGCTGAATTTTTCAGGCGAGATCATGCGCAGCTGGGACGCAGCCTTTGAGATATCGACGGCCATCGGCCAGACGGAAGCGGTGCGCTCCGGCGCCGGCATCGGCATTCTGCACGATTATATCGCCCGACAGTTTCCGGAACTGACCCGCATCCTGCCCGATGTCTCCATCAAGCGCGCCTACTGGACCACCTATCACGAAAGCGCCCGCGACCTGGTACGCGTCCGCACCGTCGCGGATTTCCTGCAGGAGCTAGTAAGCGAAGAGCGGCGGATGTTTTTGTAATTACGGCGAGAACCACCGACACAGACTGTGGATGTTTCTCAGCTATCGTGCCCGCACTTGGTTCAACATAGTAGATGTGCATTGTGAGAATTCGATAGCAGTTTCAAGACCTTTCACGCGTCGGTCAAGGTCATCCGTGACGCCGAGCTCTATGGGCAACTGTATATCACCCTTTCCATTATTTTGATTGAACGCGACAACCAACTTTCTGCGCTTGATGGCATCCAGTAGAATTTCCCCGCTCGGCGACATTGGAAAAACAGCATCCAATCCACCGGGCGCTTCCGCTGGAGATGCCTTAACCAAACTTGCCAAATTGGTGTTGAATGTAGAATCAACAAGAAAAACTCTCGAGGGCCGTGATGGCCGCATCTTTCCGGTGGACTTGTTAATGGACAAGACAATCAACCGAATGAATGCACCAACATGCTTCTGAGGGCCTTCGCCGGCAAACATGCCGACCGATCCGCCGACTTTCAAATATTTATGTTCTGCGGTCGTCGTGTCCTCGATAATCCCGTCAAAGGCAATTTGGCATCCCATCAGCATGCCGTTAGCCATGACCGGCTCGCTCGATACATCGAGCTTTCCTGCCGTTTTCTCCAGAAACTTATCCATGTCAGTTGCTTCAGCCGACGACGAACACATCGCCAAGGCAATACCCATTATGCCCAACGTTCGAAACCGCATCCACCCCCCCTTGTTTGCGAAAAAGATGAGCTTTTTGCTCAAGCGTCACAAGAGGAAATAGCAAACTTTTCGATTGCACAACCAGCATCACTCCAGCCCAGCCGAAAAGATCAGAATCATCAGGGTGACAATATAATCGCCTGTTTCGGCGGCTCCTCGTTCTCGTCGGGATTGGGGACGGGAACTTCGTCCGGCAGCCTATCCGGATCCGGCTCCTCGATCGGCGGCTTCGGCGTCCAGCCCGGCTCCGGTATCGGAGGCGACTCTGGGATCGGCTCGTTCGGTACGGACATCGCTCGCTCCTTTCGTCTCGTTGCGGATAGGAACAGAACGATGGACAGCCGGCACTGTTCCAAGCCAATTCCGGCACGAGGGCAAGACGGGCCGTCATTCGCCCTTGCCCACTCCCCCAAGTCGTCTGCGATGCTGGACAAAGAGCGCGCGGGGCCTAGTATTTCCAGTAGGTATCAGGGAGCCAAAGCGATGAACGACAAAAAGCAGCAGAAGCTCGACGAGAAAGAGCGCAAGGAACAGGACGACTATCTGGAGGAAGCGCTGGAAGAGACCTTTCCGGCAAGCGACCCGATTTCACCCGGACGCGTGGCAAAGAAACCGGAAGGCAAGAAGTAGGCCTCGGCCTCACGAATAAATAGCAATAGCAGCGGCTCAGCCGGTGGATTGCCATGTACACGCTCGATGAAGACGACGGCAATTACTGGATTTATCGTCTGATGATCGACGGCCGCTTTCAGGGACGCGGGTATGGGAACGCAGCGCTCACCCAGATCATCGAGCTGATATCAAAGATCCCGCTATGCCCGTGCGTCGCGCTCGGCGTGCATCCCGAGAACGAAAAGGCTCGGCGGCTTTATGAGCATGTCGGGTTTCGCCTGCGAAACAGAAGACCGGCCGGCTTCAGCCAAGCCAATAAAGCGCGATGCAGGCCATTACCAGTGCCGCGTAGGTCAGCAGCTCCTTCCAGGACCGCCAGGGCGCGGCTTGAATGGCATAGGACATGACTTTGAGCGGAGAGCGGGGCTCCGGCGCATCATGTTCACGGGACACGGGCGCGTGGAAGGCATGGAAATAGAGCTGGATCAAAGTTCCGCCGGCCAAAAGACCGCCGAGGAAGGTGATGGGCTCGGCGCTGCGGACCAAAAGCGCGATCGACATGGCGATCGTGACGGCAAGCAATGCGACATCCGAGCCGCCGGTCGCATAGGAGCGTCCGGCATAGGCCTTGTCGAGAAGCTTGCGCCGGGTGCCGTAGCTCAGCACAAAGAAGAAGGTAAACTTGATCAGCGCGTAGAGACCGAAGAGGCTTACAAAGGCGGTTATCGCCGTGTCAAAGATAGGATGTGACATTGGTGGCATCTCCAATTACGATACACCTATGTATCGTAATTGCTGAATTGGCAAGCGGAGCGATGATTTGAACGGTGGCAGGCCCCGAGACGAAACGATCGATCAGGAATTGCAGACGGCCGCTTTGATCCTTTTTGCCGAAGGCGGGCTGGCAGCGGTAAACTTCGATCAGGTAGCAAAACGCGCCGGCGCAAGCCGCGCAGCGCTATATCGCCGCTGGGCCACGCGTGAGGCTTTGGTGACTTCCGCACTGCAGGGGTACCGCGCCAAGGCCGAAAGCGGATTCGAGGATTGGACAAGTCGACCGCTTGGCGAAATTCTTGACATTTTCGTGGATCAGACGGTGGCGGCTTTTTCCGATCCCTTCGCTCGCAATCTGCTTCGTCAGCTCTTTGCGCTGAGCGATCAGGAGGCAGAGATTAAGCATCTCTACTGGTCAACAATCGTCGAACCACGGCGAAAGGCCTTTAGCCTCATCATTCGGCAAGCGCAGGAAAGGCGCGAGATCGGGCCGGATCTGGATCCCGAACTCATGCAGGATCTGCTCGGCGGCGCCCTCTCCTATCGGCTTTTGGCCTATCCCGGCGATGAACACGTTTTGGATGCCAGGAGCTATATCAGGGCGGTGCTACACGCCGCAGGCTTCCCCATTTAGCCGTAGTGACTTGCCTGATCCAGGCCGGGCGGCAGACCGCTCGCGACACTATCGCCTTTGGAGCAGGCCGGATCGGATTGACATGAAATATTGCTGGGAAAGAATGGTACGGTTGGGGGGTCTCGAACCTCCGACCTCAGGTGCCACAAACCTGCGCTCTAACCAACTGAGCTACAACCGCACATGCTCGCGTCGCCGCGAACGGGGGTGACATACGAGGACTTTGAAATTATTTCAAGTCCTATCTCCCCGCAATATGAAAAAGCTGTGCAGATATCCAAACGACGATGCATCGCCGGATGCCGATCGAGGTGCACAGATCCCTCGCTTACAGAGTGTTTCCTGAGGCATTCCGGGCGGAAAACCGCTCCGCGCCTTTCCTGGGAATGCTCCAACGAAAAGTCCCGCCCCAGGCTTTTGACCTGGGAACGGGACATTCATGCCTTGGGAGGCTTATGGAAAGCAATTAGGCCTTGAAGGAGGACATTGCCTTTTCAGCAGCGTCCTTGGCCGGCTTTGCCAGCTTTTCAGCAACCTTCTTCGTGGTTTCCTGAATGGACTTGGCCTGCTCTACGGTAACTTCGGCCTGCTTGCGGATGAAAGCGGTCTGAAGTTCGAAAAGTTCGGCAACCGACTTGACGCGAAGCAGGGCTTCCATGTGCGCCAGCGAGCTTTCGGCATTGGTGCGCAGAACGTCGATGGCCTTGAGGCCGATCTCGACGGAACCAGCCTGTGCGGTCTGGACGGTTGCTTCAACCGTCTTGCCGGCTTCCTCGGTGGCGGTCTTCAGCTTGGCGAAGGCTTCCTTGGACTGCGTTGCGCCCTTTTCGGCGAAATCGCGGAAGGATTCGGAGAACTTGGACGGATCGAATGCAGCCGTTGAAAAAACGTCGTCTTTCTTTACAGTAGCCATGATTACGCTCCTATGCGGGTCCTCTCG
>NZ_JAELUG010000533.1 GCF_016429255.1 Rhizobium sp. ASV8 | reverse complement strand
AGGTAGAACAGAACTGTGAATCTAGACCAGGAAATTAGACACCCTGATGTACTTTCGCAATGCGTCCAGAACTCACAATATTGCAGATCTTTCTGAAAGATGGTGGTATATTTGGGGCGGATGCACAAATATCGTCCATGAAGACCTTGGCCACAATCTGTAACTGAACTGCGTTTTCTTGCAGCTCTTCTGCCGTAGAGACTCTGGCAGGATCAAGTTCCAAGTCCAGTTCTTGGGATGTCATCATAAGCCGTTCGAGAATTGTGTGTAAAGTGCTGCGAAGATAGCCAAAGCCTTTCCATTTACCGTACAGTGATAACATTTTCGTAGCCACGCATGTTCGCCGCAATATTTCAGCGGCATTCTCTAATCAGAGAAGTTAGTAGTAAGCCAATTCTACCTAATTTTGAACACACCTGTTTGCTCTATTTC
>NZ_JAELUG010000532.1 GCF_016429255.1 Rhizobium sp. ASV8 | reverse complement strand
CCCCCCCCCCCCCCCCCCCCCCCCCCCCCCCCCCCCCCCCCCCCCCCCCCCCCCCCCCCCCTCCCCCCCCCCCCCCCCCCCCCACACCAACACCCACGACACGTCGTCGGCAGCGTCAGATGTGTATAAGAGACAGGAGCTGGAAAGCGACGCTGATGAGCAGCTGCTTATGACAGTACCGTAGGTCGTCCTTACAAAAGCAACAGGCAAACTCTTCTTTTTCTAACTAGGGGTTACTCAGGTTCACTGCACAAATTAAACTACACTCTATCCTTCTGCGCACATCCCCCTGTCTCTTATACACATCTCCGAGCCCACGAGACGGTCTATTAAATCTCGTATTGCGTCTTCTGCTGGGAAAGAGGGGGGGGGGGGGGGGGGGGGGGGGGGGGGGGGGGGGGGGGGGGGGGGGGGGGGGGGGGGGGGGGGGGG
>NZ_JAELUG010000531.1 GCF_016429255.1 Rhizobium sp. ASV8 | reverse complement strand
CTTTGAGAACAAGTTCTCTCCAATACCGCCTGAGGAGGACAATACTTGGTTGCTTCTCCTGCTCGACATTGTCACGGTCGGTGTCTCTGCTGCTGCTGCACCATTCTTTAACAACTTCTTGGCCAAGCTGCCCTACTTCATTGGTAAAGAAGCTGCTGCAGGCAATATCAAGGACCTGACTATGCTCGCCATTGGTCAGTCCACCACTATTGCCAAGGATCTGCTCAGCACTAGCGAAAGTGAGTGGAGCGAAGAGTCTCAGGACACTTTATCCAACTATCTCGGCCAGTCCATCACTGCCTGGGGAAACATTACTGCAGTAGCACTGGAACGTCTCTTTGATGGCAAGGATGACAGCATCAGGACGCTTCACGCTATTCTTGACGACGGAAAACTGCTTTCAGGTGGCGGAGCGGAGATTCAGCCTTCGCC
>NZ_JAELUG010000530.1 GCF_016429255.1 Rhizobium sp. ASV8 | reverse complement strand
CCTTCTTGCTAAGCAAAACGCTCCCGAAACAGAATCTAATGCTCTACAATCCCATCTCTTCTCTTTCACCGTAAAGGAGAAATCTTTTTTTCCTTTTCGCTTTCTTCTTCTTCTTTCTTCTGTAAAGCCAAGCACTTCGCCCCTGCTCCCAATACATATTCGTACATCGCATGTGCAACGCAAGCAAAGTAGTAGTGTTATCTTCTCTTTATCCAATGACCAGCTTGTCTTCCTCGGGGAAGTCGTACTCGGGAATCTCGAGGTTGAGCGGGGCAGGACCCTTTCTTATACGGCCGGAAATGTCGTAGTGAGAACCGTGGCAGGGGCAGAACCAGCCGCCGTAGTCACCGGCTTCGCCGATGGGGACGCAACCCAAGTGAGTGCAGACACCTGGAAAGAAGAAAAATGTCAGTATTTCCTATAAGGGTAACAG
>NZ_JAELUG010000529.1 GCF_016429255.1 Rhizobium sp. ASV8 | reverse complement strand
ACCCATCGCACGGGGCGGACGAGTCCCCGTCTAAAAGCCGAAATAACCATCAAGAGGAAAGGTATCTGTATTTTCAGTCGTTTGAAGCTCGTAGGCAAAGGTAACCAGCATTTGAGGCACCTCTGAATCGGCAGATCATTACAAAAGAAAAGGTCACAAGGCTAACAACGCCCGTTGTCGCAACAAGTCTTCACGATGTGCACATCAGCACCGGTAGCGGAGCAAGGAACAAAGTCGCGGACCTTGTTTCGGCAGCCTAACCATAGCTTCGTAGTGCAAATCGCCCGCTGACAAAACCTGCGTTTGCTGATGTGATCCAAACTATCAATCACATCAAAAAGACGACACCTGAGTATATACTGCCTAATGCAGTTTAGTAACAAGTCTACTCGTTCGATTGTGCCTCGATCCCCGCGCGTGATTGGGCTAAAAC
>NZ_JAELUG010000528.1 GCF_016429255.1 Rhizobium sp. ASV8 | reverse complement strand
GCATTGACCCTCACGACAATTATACATCCGCACAAGAGGGCAAGACTCCCCAGGGCGGCTACGCACGGTTCCTGAGTACGAAAAAGGCTCTCAAGTGCGCTACTTTTGGGCTGCCATGGGAGAGCTACTGGAAGTATGCCGACGACGAGCAGCTGGCGATGCTCACCGAGCTGCTTGACCTCATCAAGTCCGCTGGTGCAACCATTCTTAATGGCACAGAGATTACCGACTATGAGACAATTGTCAGCCCCGATGGCTGGAACTGGGACTGGGGGACAGTCCGTGGTCGTGTCAACGAGTCTGAACTGACATATGTCAAGGTTGACTTCTATAACAACATCAACAAGTACCTTTCCGAGTTGGAGAATACCAACATCAAGACCATTGATGACATTATTCAGTACAACTTTGACAATGACGGTGCAGAGGGCGGC
>NZ_JAELUG010000527.1 GCF_016429255.1 Rhizobium sp. ASV8 | reverse complement strand
ATACAGGACAGCTGTAAATGGAAAACGAGACTGCTTGCGCGGCTTATACGTCAACACACAATCCACTGCCTTGTCTTTCTGACAATTTGCGAGCTACTCACTGCTCGTTTTCGACTAGATAAAACAACAAAGGCAATTAAACCCTATGAGGCTCTTACATTTTTCTGAGCGCCGCCCCCAGTCCGAGCCATGTCCAGATCGGACTCGTCAACGCCACACTCCAACACAGCCTCCAAATATGCCGAGCCCCGCAAAGATGATGTTCAACCACATTGCGTAGCCGAATCACGTCGCTGATGGAAGTGTATTATATGTAAACAGATTGCCTCAACAATGGAATTATATTTATAGAGCTTCCTATGTCCAAACATGGCAGTCAATTGCATAACGCATAAAGCATATCGACATTGCTGAAATGCACGCGAGACCCGTCC
>NZ_JAELUG010000526.1 GCF_016429255.1 Rhizobium sp. ASV8 | reverse complement strand
ATATAGGGTCAAGTCGAAGCTGACGTGGCCGGAGAGTCTTTACGTCAATATTCGCTCCCTCGGCTTTCTTGCTCTTTGTTGACGCTGCTCGCTTTGACGAAGTTGGCTTCTTGGCTGGCTCTGGTTTGGATGCCTCAGATCTCGCCTTTTCAGAGGACGACTGTTGTTTGAGTCGTTCCGAGAGGGAGAGCCATGTTGGGGCACCAGGACTCCCAGATTCGTCTTGTCTCGTCTTCGTCAATAGCGTGGCGAGCCCCTCGACCGGTTCGGGTGTAAATGGCATGTCCGCACCCGGTGTCGCATCTGCTAATTCACCAAAGTCACTCGCCGGTTCATGGTGCGAGGAAGCTTTCCCGGGAGCCTTGGCCGGGTGAGCTTTTCGTTTCTTTGGCCCGCGGCCTTTGCGTCTCGCATACCGATTCGGTGACGAAGTG
>NZ_JAELUG010000525.1 GCF_016429255.1 Rhizobium sp. ASV8 | reverse complement strand
AATGTCATCTGTGTCAGATAGGACACCCGGTGAGTACTCAGCATGCGAGAAAACGTTGTATAGTTTGCTAAAACTCTCCATACAGTGATTTTCCTGCGCATCTGGCTTGATAAAGACCCGGAAAATAACCTCTATTTTTTTGGGTACGCAGCTTTGGGCGTCTCAAAAATCGTCTTTGCTTCGCTGTCATGGCAGTGAGTCAATAACAATATCTTTCAGGCGTGACAAAATACTTAACATGCCCGGTTTTGCCACAGTCTATATTTCCAGAACATTTTCATGGGTACGGCGACTGCCCTACATAAGCGACTAGTTACCGCGACAATAGGGTGAGTATAGGCCTCTTGCGGTGACAGAACTAAACTATAAACGGATATTAACCTTGATATGTCGCAGCGCAACGTCCTCATTTCTGTCGGGGACAGACCCTGGAT
>NZ_JAELUG010000524.1 GCF_016429255.1 Rhizobium sp. ASV8 | reverse complement strand
ACCATACCCAGACTAACCAATTCCGCACACTGCGCCTCCGCCTCCATAGGTGCTGTGATGTATGGAATACCAAACAGGCGCAGTAAAGCCTGGCATTCTGTAATCATGACCTGCGTGACTTCATCGGCGTCTCGACGATCTTTCTTCTGCTGGCTTCGCAAAGCGCGTAGCTCCGTCTCGTAGTCTTCTCGATTTTGCTGAGCGGACTTTTGGTTCAGCTCACTGGCAAACCTGGCGTGTTCTTCTGCTTCCTCTGCCATTTGTGCCAGGAGCTCTTCATCCTCGGGATCACTAAACTCCTCTTCATGTTCAAGGCCAGCAAACAAATCTTCGTCGTCATCATCAACGTTTACTTGTGTCTCATTGGTACTTGACTGGGCCTGTGTCGCCTCATTTCCAAATTGGATATCAATATTATCCGGTTGCTGTTGAGC
>NZ_JAELUG010000054.1 GCF_016429255.1 Rhizobium sp. ASV8 | reverse complement strand
GTATTGGAAGTGCTGGAGTCTTTTCCCTAACAGGCCTAGGTTATCTTTGGAGTGGAAATAGACCAGTCTTGCGACTATCGCGTGCGGCCGTCCGACTTATTCTACGTCTTCTGCGTTTGCGCTCCCCAGCGACATTTACCTTCGAAAATGAAGACGATTCCCGCGAGTTTCCGCGCTTGAAAGACAAGATCGTTATTGGGGGGTGGGGGGTCGATGCCACACCATTCCTCTCGAAGAGCACGCATCCAGTCTCGCCGGTTCGTGTGCTCTATCTAGGTCGAATGCTCAAGTCGAAGGGTGTAGAACCAACCGTCAGGGCCGTGCAACTCGCAAGGGAAAAAACTGGCGTTTGGCTTGAGTTGTGGGGAACGCCTGATCCGGGCAATCTAACAAGTTTGACGGAAGATCAGCTGCTTGAATTCTCCAAATTAGACGGCGTACAATGGTGCGGTCGGGCTTCCGATGTGTCGATGACTTGGCAGCGCGCCGATATCGCAATTCTCCTTTCAGAGCGAGAAGGTATGCCGCGCTCTCTTATCGAGGCCGCAGCATCGGGACTGCCAATGATTGCCTTTGACGTTGCCGGTTGCCGGTCCATTGTGCACGATGGCATAAATGGATTTTTGATCCAGCCCGGAAATGTTCATGGAGTTGCGGACGCAATCTTGAAGCTTGCAAACGACCCTGAATTACGTGCGCGAATGGGCGCAGCGGCACGGTCCGATTTTGAACAACGATTCTCCATTGAGAGCGTTGTTCCCAGAATAATCGAGGTTTATTTTAACCTTGTTAGATATCCGCAAATGCGTTAATTGCGGCTCCTCAACCCCGAGAAACTGAAGAGAATTAGCCAATGATTGACCTCCAGAGCTTTTACCGCGGGAAAAATGTTCTCGTTACCGGCGCGGGTGGGTTTATCGGCAGTCATTTAGCTGAAGCCCTCGTCCGCAGCGGTGCAAACGTTACCGCGATGATTAAGTACGGCTCCTCATCTCATTGGGGCAACTTAGAGCATGCGGACACGAATACGAAGCGTTCTCTCCGGGTGGTTGCTGGCAACGTCGAAGACTCTGACTTCGTCATGAACGTCATGAAAGACAAGGATGTTGTTTTTCACCTAGCAGCGCTGATCGCGATTCCTTATTCTTACGTCGCGCCTAGAAGCTACGTGCGGACGAACGTCGAAGGCACTTTAAATGTGGTTGAGGCGGCACGCCAACTTGGCACAAGCCGCGTTGTACATACCTCAACATCAGAGGTTTATGGCACTGCGTTGCGCGAACCGATCGACGAAGACCATCCGCTTCAAGGCCAGTCTCCATATTCCGCCTCCAAAATCGGTGCGGACAAGATTGCAGAAAGTTACTATCGATCGTTCGCTACGCCGATCGTAACTTTGCGGCCATTCAACACATTTGGCCCCCGACAGTCGGCTCGTGCCTTCATACCAACGATCATTTCTCAAGCCGTAACGCGCGATGTCATCGAGCTCGGCGCCCTTGATCCGATGCGTGATATGACATTCGTGGGCGATACGGTGGAAGGCTTCCTGCTGGCAGGAGCAACGGCCGGCGTTGACGGGCAGACCATCAATCTCGGGACTGGCAGCACTGCATCGATTGGCGATTTTGCTACAAAGATCCTGAATCTGATGAATTGCAACAAACCAGTGACACAAGATCCGAAGCGCCTGCGCCCGGCGGAAAGCGAAGTTTTGAAACTGGTGTCAGACAACAATAAGGCCAAGCGTTTACTTGGCTGGTCGCCGGCGACGTCCGTGGAAGACGGCCTGCAGCAGACCATATCGTTTGTAGAAGCGAACATTCATCTATACCGTCCGGCAGAATATACCGTCTGATAGTAAGCTTACAAAGGATCGGCCATGAAAGCTATCGTTATGGCAGGGGGCAAGGGAACGCGTCTTCAGCCGTTCACTGCCTCCTTCCCGAAGCCTCTCGTCCCGTTGGGGGACATGCCGGTGCTAGAATTGCTTCTGCGTCAGCTGAAAGCTGCGGGCGTCGAAGACGTGATTTTGGCAGTCAACCATCTGCATCATTTGATTCGAGCTTTTTGCGGCGACGGCTCATCCTTTGGACTCAACATCGATTATGTTCTTGAGGATACGCCATTGGGAACCGCTGGCCCAATTGCAGCGGTGCTCGATCGCGCCGGTGAGGATTTCATCGTCACCAACGGCGATTTGCTCACCAATTTCTCCATTCCGGAGATGGCTCGAAAGCATCAGGAGTCCGCGGCGAGTGCGTCGATCGCGGTCTATGAGCGGAAGGTCAACATCGATTTCGGACTGATAGAAGTCGATGATCATATGCGCCTGACCGGCTATCGCGAAAAGCCTTCTTATTCTCATCTTGTGAGCATGGGTCTCTATATTCTAAATCGGGATTCGGTTGCACCTTACCTGGAAGTTGGTGTGCATCTTGATATGCCGCAATTGATGCAGTCGCTTCACCAAAGCGGAAAAACTGTCCAGTGTCAGCGGCAAGACTGCATCTGGCTGGATATTGGTCGCCCCGATGACTATGCGTCCGCCCAGCAAATGTTCGAAACTCAGCGCAGCCTCTTTTTGAAGGACTAGGCAATGTCAGTTGCCTTGGTAACGGGCGCCAACGGATTTCTGGGTCATTACGTCTGCCGAGAAATTCAGGACCGCGGATACGAGGTCGTACGCCTCATCCGCGGTTCGATCACTGAGGATAAAAAGACATCTCTGATATCCGCTAAACCGACGGCTGCAGAAATATGCAAAATCATTGATGAAAGGCAAGCAGCAATTGTCTATCATCTCGCTGGGACGAGCCACGCTTCGGATCTAGAGGCGCTCTATCAGGCGAATGTATTCTTTGCCCAATCAGTATTAAGCGGAGCGGCGTCGGCAAAATCTCCCCCAAAAATCATTTTAATCGGAAGTGCGGCTGAATATGGTAGGCCAGTCAGCGCCGACATGACCGCGCGGGAGAGCGATATATGTGGTCCGATTTCGGCGTATGGCATTTCCAAGCTTGCCCAAACGCATCACGGTTTGGCTGCAAGTGAAGCCGGTCTGCCTGTTACCGTGGCACGACTTTTCAATCCGATTGGGGTAGGGAGCCCAGCAAGTACCGCGCTTGGAAGCTTCGTGCGCCAGATTGCCTCTATGCCGACCGAAGGAGGAATACTCCGGACAGGCTCCCTTCATAGCACACGAGACTTCATTGAGGTGGCGGAAGCTGCCTCTGCGATTGTGAGACTTTCGCTCCTCTCAGGCGCCCAAGGCAAGGTCTACAACGTCTGTACTGGCAGAGGAGTCAAATTGGAGGATCTCGTATCGCAGTTGATTGAAGTGTCCGGCATTGCAGTTCAGCATCAGATCGAAAGTGCCCGCCGTGGTACCAGTGACATCGACACGGTCATCGGCAGCAATGATAAACTAAGTGCGGTGGGGATCGATATATCCAAGCCAGACTTTAAGGCGGTTCTGGAAAAGATGCTATCGCATGAGCGCACGATCGTTCGGAAGTCTTGAACGTGACGACCGTACCGCTGTCCGTGGTAATCCCAACCTATCGTGATGGTAAAGCTCTCGCTCGCGCGCTATCATCGATATCCTGCCAGACGTGGCAACCTGCAGAAATTATTGTCGTGGACGATGCTGGGAATGACGATACATGCTCGAAATTCCTGCCGGCCTTCGATGATCTTCCAATAAAGCTTGTTACACTCGATCAGAATGTTGGGCCCGGTGGCGCCCGAAATGCCGGCATATCCGCCAGCACCGAGCTGTATGTTGCCTTTCTCGATGCCGATGATGAGTGGCACAGCGAAAAAATCGAGCGACAGATGAAGGTTATGCTGGGTCCGAAAGGGCCGGACTTCTCCGCACATTTAAAGTCCTTCTCCAACGAAGATTGGTCTTTGCCATCATTCGAGCAGACCTCAAAGTTCAGCCGCTGGGAAATACTCGTCAAGAATCCAGCTTCGATCTCAACCGTAATCGTAAGACGCGACTCTATTCGCCACCTGTTCCCCACGTGGTATGCAGGTGAGGACTACGCCTTCGTCGCAGCAAATCTGCTTTCGGGAATCGTCTCACTAAAGATGAATCTCACTCTCGCACGAGCCGATAAGCCGGCATTCGGTGCGAGCGGGCTTAGTGCTAGGATGCTCGCTATGCAGTTGGGTGAGATGCGTACGCACTGCCTTCTTGCACGAAAGGGTCTTATCCGAATACCCGAATACTTGGCGCTGATACCCTGGACCCTTGCCAAATTTGCGCGCCGCCTTACGTTGCATCGTTTTCGTGCGCGACCCTCATCCCCAACGCCGAGCGCTTGAATTCGATAGCTGATTCCAGCGCAGCCTCGTAGCTGGCGCCCATCTGTCTTTCCGACAACATTTGGCGCGCTGTTTCGCGCGCTGCTGATTTCATGAGTGCCAGCTTGGCTCTATCAGAGATGAGGGAGCGAATAGCCGCAATAAAATCGGAGGTGTTCGCGGGCCTGCAGAGAATTCCGGCACCGGAGTCACATAGAATAGCGGGAATCCCTCCGACGTCGGATGCGACGACCGCACACCCGGAAGCCAGAGCCTCCAGTAACGCAATAGGGCGCCCATCTATTCGCGAAGGCAACACAAATATGTCGTAAGTCGCAAAATACTCCCGCGTGCTGTCTACGAGCCCCATGAATTGAAAGCGAGCATCAGCCGGCAACTTCTTGATCTCAGCTTCGACCGCCCCCTTCAACGGCCCCCCCCCCGTCATGATGAAGCGAACAGAAGGCTCACCGCTGAAAGCCGCAGCAAGCTTCACAAAGACCTCAGGCGCTTTTTCTTCAGAGAGCCTGCCGGAGAAACCAATAACTACCTCCTCCTCTCCAATCTGAAGTGCCTTGACCACATCCGGTGAGCGTTCGGTATCGAACCTCGTCGCATCGACACCGCTCTCGATCAGCTTGATTCTATCGTCAGACCATCCTTGCTTCTTTAACCAGGCAATGACCTCGGGATTTTCAGCAACGGCGGAAGTAAGCAGAGATCGATATTCCACATGGGAGTGGGTGTGACCTGCAGTATTGAACAGCAGGTCAACAATTGCCATGTCGGGATATTTTTCGTTCAACTCGGGAAGAAGTTCATAGAAAACGCGGCTACCAGCAAGCAGTGCAACGTTGAAACGACGGCTTTGAATGAGATAGTGGATGAAGCTCGAATATTCCCACTCCCCAAGAAACTGAGGGAGAATATACACCTCGCCCGTGATTTCCTTGAACCATCCACTGGAATCTTCAAGTCCCTTTTGCGGAAGTGTCGAGATGATCGTGACATGCCATCCCTCAGAGACCAGGTAACGCACGATGGAGGACAGCAGGCGCTCCGCGCCTCCAACAATGAGAAAGGGGACTGCGATCAGAAGCGAGCGGTCTCGCGACGAGATAGGCGCTGACGGCCAAGGCAAGCAGCCTTCAGGCGTGCGTACCAGTCGCCTACGTGCTTGCGATTTCGAACTGGCAAACGCTTCAGGTTGAAGACGCGCCTTATTTCGAGCCAATATAGCGTTCTTCTGAAATCCGAGGCTGCGGACGCCAGTCGATGATAACGAACCCGAGTCGTGTACAGTATAATTGAAGAGATATTCTCCCGTAATATTGCGGACGCGCCCGCCAACCGCGACGCAGCGTAGCCAAAAATCCCAGTCCTCCGCGACGTGATCCTGCCCCTTCCCGGTATCGAAGAAGCCACCTGCCTTTTCCCATAAGTCTCGACGAAACACTGCACAGGTCGTCACATGATTCCCGTAGGTCATGTCCTTGAGACTGGGAGTCTCCAGGACATCGATTACTCCAGTGCGAGCGCCGGTGAAGCGAATGCCCGTGGAAACGACATCATAGAAATGAGCATCCAGGAGATACGCTGCCTTTTCTAGATAGGTGGGATCGAGCGTGTCGTCCGCATCAAGGCAGCAAATGAACTTTCCACGCGCGATCGCGATGCCGGCATTGCGATTAGCTCCCACAAGCGTCGGCCTATCATGAATGATAACACGGGTTTTAGGTCGGTTCAGCCTCTTTACGATATCTGGAGTTTCGCCATCGGTGGAGCCACCTTCAACAACAATTATCTCAATATTATCAATAGTTTGACCGAGAATAGAATCGATCGCCCTCTCAAGAAACCGCCCATAGTTAAAGCAAGGAATAATGACAGACACTAGAGGGTCGACCTGGCGCCCATCTAGTTCCGCCGAAGGACTGGCCTGATCTACATTACGTCTGTCAGTAGAGCTTCCAGCCGAGTCGACAGAACTGACTGTTACTTCGTCCGCCGCGGTGCCGTTGACATACTCAATCTGGATATATTCCTCGCGTACAGGAAAGACGCGCCTTAACAGTGTAGCATAAATGACATAGATCTGGCCGCTAATAATCAACCGAAAAGCGGTCTTAAGCACATGGCGCAATCGCATAACGCGTGCGCGGAGCATCGAAACCGTTCTGCTTGTGTCCGCGCGCTTCATCTGCAAAGTCCAATGTAATCTGTTTCGAAGATTGAGCTATCCTCAATTCAAGGAAATGTGGTGAATTTGCCGCCACATCGTTCACCCTACAGCGGCCCTGGATGCCAAATACGCTTCAGTGACCTCGTCAACAGGGCCAATAGCCTTTGCAACGCCCTTTTCGAGCCAAAGGGCGGTCTTGCAGAACTGGCGCGTGATCGAAATATCGTGCGAAGCGATCACGAAAACGCTTGCGTTCCCCAAGATCTTTTCGATGCGCGCTCTCGCTTTACTTATGAACTGCGCATCGCCTGCGTTGATCATTTCGTCCATGATGACTATGTCGGGTTCGATCGACGTTGAAATTGCGAAGGCCAGTCGTACAAACATGCCCGAGGAATATGTTCGTACCGGCATATCGAGAAAATCGCCAAGTTCGCAAAACTCTGCAATCGACGGCGCCAATTCCCAAGCTTCTTTAAAACTCAGCCCCATGAATGCGCAGCGAAAGATGATATTGTCCCAGCCGCTCGCTTCCATGTCCATTCCGAGGGTTATATCGGTAAAGGAGCTGATGAGTCCTTCGATGTCTACCGTACCTCTCAGTGGCGGATAGACGCCTGCCAGAGTGCGCAGAAGGGTCGTTTTACCCGCACCGTTATGTCCCAGCAACGCGAGACGATCGCCATTCTCCAAATTGAGAGTCAAATCTTTAATGGCGTCGACAACGACTGTATTGTTATGAGTTACGATATTGCCGCCAAGTTTCGAAAATACGGCTGTTCGCAGAGACCGCGAGTGAGAATTGAAGATCGGATAGGAGATCGAGACATTTCTGAGGCGTATGTGTGCCATTTCTTCAGATCCAATAAATGGCGCGCTTGTGGTAAACGCCAATGAAGGGCAACCCAAGAATCCAGATAAGGGCGGTGTAGGCTACAGCGACAAGCCATACGGTTGCCGATGTCTCTATGCCTAGCACAGGATTTCGCAGAATAGCCAAGAAGACCGAAAATGGATTCACAATGTTCATCCATTGGTAATTTTGCGGAATGAACTCCGGCCGCCAGAGAACCGGCGTCACAAAATATCCTATCTGCGTTACGCTCTGCGTCAGAGGAGCAGCGTCTCTGAAGCGCGTTGTAATGAGCGCAAGTATATAGCATGCAGGAACCAAAAACAGCACCGTCAAAACCAGCCCTGGAAATATCATCAAGATGTTCCAGTTTGGTATCACTTGAAAGCAAGCAAAAACGACGACAACAATGATGAAATTATAGCCTGTGGTGATCAGGTTCCGGTAGATCAGCGTATAGATCGCCACCGAGAAGCTGGTTTTCTGATTTAGGAAAAGATTACCTGTCGAAGTGAAGGCCGTCGTGGACTCGTTCAAGGTACCAGATAACAGGCCCCAAAAGATCATTGCGACCGTTATATAAGGAAGTATTCCTGCAACCGGCATTTTCCAAAGCAGAGACCAGACAAGCCCGAGAGCCAAAATTGTCACGCCCGTCGACATGGCAATCCACAATTGGCCGAACTTAGACCTGGAGTGCCTGCGCCGCAAATCCGCGGTACCCAAGAGGTGCCATATACGCCAGCTTCTAATTCCGTCCATCAGTTCGATGGATCCCGCAGCATAAGGTGTCTTGAAACTCATCCGTCAACTCGTCATCGCGAAATTATCGCCATTCATATTTGTTTGTGCTTCTAGTGCGCTTGCCTATGCTTTGACAAGCTAAGCGTAGCCTCACATATGCACCGAGAGTGAAAATCTGCCAACGCTGGAAGCCGTTAATCCGCGCGGATGCCAATCCGGCACCGTCCTGGTGTCGACGTCAGCTCGCACGACCAACTTACGAAGCAACGTTCTGGCGCTACGTCCAACATGCGGCTCGCTCCGGCACATCCAGAAAGCCATTTCTTCCGCCAGCTCCGTCACTCGAGTTTTTTGCGCGGCGCAAACGCTGCTGAAGCTCCGAATGAGCAACTCCTCTAGAAGACGTCCGCTCGGCCCATTGCCTTGAAGAGACTCGCAAAGGTATCGCCACTTTCGGCTAGAAGCTGCGCGTCGGCCGCATCACTTGGTACTCGTTACATCAGTTCGAGCCCAAAGGCACGCATATGATGCGCTTCCTCCTTCATCGCGATGATTCTGCCGTGGTTGCCGTGATGGGTCAGCTACCATGCTGCTAGGCGATGCCCCATATGATTGCCACTCCACAGAAAAACGTCATTCCTTATCGTAACGAATGCCTGAAGCGAATTGTCTTAAAGGACAAAAAGGCACCTGACAAAATGAGGTGGGAACACGCGCGCACCCATAAGAGATATTTCCGCGGCAAATAATGTTCTCGACGTCGTGGCGGACTACCATGGAGTAGTTGCCCTTTTGCCTGCCACGAGTGATGCCGCCACGCAGTTCGCGCGTGGGCATCACCTCTGGGCTACAGTTCTGGGCATCAGGTCGCCAATGACGCCAAAACGATATCCGGCACGACTGGAAAATCAAGGAATTAAGGGCTTTGAGGGAGAATTGGCTGGGGAACCTGGATTCTCACATGATTTCAATGCCTTAGAAAATGGCCTTGAAATTCCCTGTGTTTTTCCATCGCGAGCGACCGTGGATGCCACCTTTGTGCCCTGGCTTTGGGCATCAGTCAACAGCACGGGCGGAACGGCCGGCTGATCTTCGAGGGCCGGGCAAAGTCGGGTCCTGGAGCCTTGCGCGCCCTGCTGGCGAAGGAGGCCCGATCTGAGGATTGTGTAGCTACGACCATCCGCTCCAGATAATCAGGCCAGTCGAACGAGGCGCAGGTGTTGCTGGAACGAGGTTTGCCGCCCTCTATTCCTCGATCGGGCCGCATCTACTACGCCTGGTAGCTGTTGCCCTCTATGCTATTATAACCTTTATGGTCGATGCGCTCCGAGCGGCTGTTATGGAACGGTTGGAATACGACCATCTGTTCCGGTGGTTCGCTAGCATCGGGATCAAAATCGCCCGGAAACCATCCAAGAGGCGGGAAGTCATCGAGACGATTTTTGGCGGGTAGAATGCGTTCCGTAGCTTTTTGGGCACCAGTCAACAACGGTCTGAAGCGGAAATAATTTCCGTTTTCAGGCTACGCCGCCGCGGCCATTGTGCGATGGCGGCTTCGTTCCTCTATTTCGTGACTGGATCGGAAGTAATCGATCCCACCACAACTGGCGTCCAGTTAACTGAGGGTACGACAACGTATGTCGATGCTGGCCGGTGTGCACCTTTTCGCTGGCTTATTCGCCTACTCTGATCACGCCTCGACGCGGTCCCACGAAACGCTGCAAAATCGATGAAGACATATTTCTCAAATGTTTACTAAAGATGGCGCACTTGAAGGCGGCCATCCCACTTTTCGTTCAGATATTCACAAACCAGTCGTCGATGACAATGGTGAGGAGTTGCCTCGGAACAAAGCAAGCATGCACCTTCGAACATCTCCGGCCTCAACCGACTCTCGATTTTTCGGTCCGCCATTAGATTCAAGAACTGTCCTTGATAGACACTCCAATCGCCCTTCTCTTTTTTGTATGCCTTGAGTATGCTATCAACCGGCGCCAATAAGGATTGATGCACGTATTCTATTCCGCCGATTTTTTTGAGAAAATACGCTAGATCATCCGCTTTGGCGAATCCAGCAAGCTGGGATGTGTTATGCAAGCGCACGTCTATCACTTTCTTGACGCCGGCGTTTAGCAGGCGCTCGAAGAATTGCTCAGCATTGCTCTTCGTAAATCCAATTGTGGAAACATTAACTTTATTCATTTCACTCTGCCGCTAGAGAGTTAGCGGATTGGCTGGCGGGCAATTGGAAAGCCACCTTTCGCGCTCGGTTTCGGTAGGCTTCTGCCAACTGATCGGTATAGGGGATGAATAAATCAGCGTCGTGCCCGCCTGCTAACTGAAGAAGCCGGCGTTCGATCTGATCATGGCTTACAATTCGGCCGTCAGATTGGATATGTTTAACCTGAAGGCCACGCTCCACCAGCGCTCTTCCAACCAGAAGGCAGCGGTGACAATCCAACGGATCATGTTCGGAGCACATTAGAGCGACCCGGTACTGTCGGGAGCCTTCAAGCACTCTCTCAATACCGATTTTGAATTCGGGTGCTTGCGCCATGCGCTCGTAATCGGCAATTCCGTCACAGTAGAATTGGTTTCCCTTGGGACGTCCGCCTAATTCTTTACCCAAAAAGGAATATTTTACATGGTCTCTTCGCAACTCCTCTTTGAGCGTGTCCTTATTAAATTGCGGAGTGTGACGCGAGTAGGGAGCAGTCCTTACATCGGCAACAGCAGTCACGCCCGCTTGACGCAACAGGGCAAGGAACCGCTCATAAGTCAAATTGGAATGACCGATGCTGTAAACCGCGTCTATCATCCTACCTCTCCGTTCAACCCAACGTGGATCTCTTACAGCAAAACGCCCGCAATAAGCTTATAGGCGTAACCTTGGTAAGGTTCACCTAAGCTGATACAGAGCTTGGCAACGCCCACATTGTATGTACCATCTTGCCCGGCCAGATACTGCCGTTCAACGACCGGATCGCTCACACTTAACAAGTGATGCATGCCGTTCAACGAGAAGTGACCACGTACTCTCCGTTTGCCATTGCCAAATTCCGCTCCTTCCACTCCTACGACGATCTGGAGGTCGGTAACAGATATCAAACGCAACGACCTTCCAAATTGAGCAGCGGCCTCCTCGGTCAGTCTGTCATGACTGCCGTTATAACTCGACGAATGATTGTCCCATAGCGGACCAAGAGCGTTGTCAACAGAAGCAGCAATCTCGGCCTGCGTCGCCGCGCGAACTTTCGTCCAATAGAATTTGGGATCGATCTGGTGATTTTCAACCTGATAGCCGTGCGGGCTCGGTTGCGCCATAGGAACTGAGATTACATCGAGAAGTTTTGGATCCGTGCCATCTTGGTAACGCCGATCCAACTCTGAAAGTTCGCCGTGCTCATGAGCACTGACTGGCCGGACCCAGCCACCAACACCTGTGGCGCCAATCTCTTTACCTGCGATGCATCTGCCGGAAATTTTGCGTGAATTTGCTAAGCAAATGATAGTCTTCGCGTAACCCGCTGCCATTGATACCCTCCCCAAAACATTCATGCAAATATATCTGAATGCGATTTATGGTCTATTTAAAATCAATAGACAACCAGGGTGGGCCCGACTTAAAATCCAACCACCCAGATGTATTAAAGTATGCACGATGTACCACAACTGGCGCAAAATGCCACGATCTGAGAGTGCGTTGCCATCCAAGCAGGGGAGTGCATTTCGGCTGCGCCCTCGTTTTTCCTTCATCCGACGCCCAATTGAGAGCCGGCGTTCGGCACGACGACAAAAAAGGGCGGGACAGGCCAAAAAATCGGCCACGATCGTAAACTCCGCCATTTCCTCGTTTGAAGGTAAACTCTAAGCCCACTTATTCGCGCTTCAAACGTTCCCAGTCGTCGACCAGCGACCTGTAATTTGAACGGAAGACGGATTCTTCGTTGCCTTGCAATGGTGTAGTTATGGGCGAGAAAAATGTCCGGCGAAGTGGGTCTATGATACGCATGTCGCTCGAACCGAATTCTTTAAGGGCTTGTTGCATCACCCACAGGCCCAGTCTTCCACCCTCTTCGGGAAGCGCTGGCTCTTCGCTGAAATAGGGGTAAACAACGCGGACATATTCTTCCCTGACGCGGGCATGCAGTGCATCCTTTACTCGGATCGTTCCCCGCAAGTCTCGGATGTGCAGATTGCCATGCACACTTTGGGCAACGATCTCTATTGGTTCGTTTGACCAACGCAGTTTCGCACTGAGCAATTCGAGCACTCCGTCCTTCAGCAGCGAATATAGTCTCTTGTAGCTCTTGTTTGACGAGATACGGACATCTATCAGCGGAGTTAGATCGCCATCACCTGAGATATGCGTTTTGACATCTGACCAGAAAGGTAAATAGAAATCGCCACCGCGGCTCCTACTCCCCCCAGATTCCTTTTTGCGGTCAAGCCGGATATCCTCTTTCAAAATTTTCGCGCGCAACGGCTGCGGTGCATAGAAAAGTTGCAGCGCCTTTCGCAGGGGAATGTCGAGAACAGACATGCATGCCTCGCTACCAGAGATTAAACACAAGCATCACTTCATTTTTCTGAACACGCAAGTGGAACAGCGAGTTTCTCAGAGAGCATTGCTGCTCTGCCTGTTGCCCGTTGACCTAATGCAGACTGGATTCCAGCCTGCCTGTAGCAAAGATTACCGCGACGACTCGGATGAGGTGAGCCACGCCCAGGCGCTGCCCAGCGCGGCCAACACGCGCTGCAGGAGGGACAGACGTCTGGGGTCTCCGTGCGCATGACGTGCGATCTGTTCGCGCATTACTGCTTTTGATAGGGCGGGATTGAAAGCGCGCAGCCACTCAACCTCGCCGGCCGTAATGATGTAATGCGAATTGCATGGTGCATCGCAAACAGCGATCGACGGGCGCACCGTCGCCATTCCATACTGTTCAGTGACTTGGTGGCTGTCTGGCACCAGCAGAGAGACACGATGACCACAGCCGCAAGCGCATAACAAGGCTCCGATCTCGAATTCCTCGCTGTGGTAGACGACGCCGGGCATCAAAGGCTTGGGTATGCGCTGGACGGCTTCATAGCGAAATCTCATCTGGGTTCCCCCGCCAGTTCCATCTCGAAGGTTACGGTATCAAAGATTGTGGCAGTCGCAGCACTCTCCCGATCCAGCATTCCAAAGTGCTGCTTGAAACGGATCACGGCCATGTTGGCATTCAGGGCATTCAGTTCAGGAATCTGCGCCTGCTTACGGTATTCGTCAGCTTTCGCGTTCTCGACAGGCAGACGCACCGTGCCCCTATTGTTGTCGAAGGCTTCACGGTCGGTGCCCGTAATGCGCACGAAACCGCTGAGCCCAACGGTTGAGCGATTGAGGCCCATGCCGCAGTCGACGAAGGGAAGGTCGTTCTTACTCAACCAGTCCACAATAAGCAGCCGCGCCGGCCCCTCATCGACCGAGACGAAAACAAAATCGAATTCACCAAGCCGCGTGACATTGTCGGCCGTGATGCGTTCGGCGACCGGAACAATGCCCGCATGCCAATTATCATACTGTGTAGCCAAGGCCTCGACCTTAAGCTTGCCGATGGCGCCGGGGATAAAGCCCGGCCACCGGAAAATCGTGTGGAGATGGACCTTGTCATCGTCGAACAGCGTGATCTGCGCGAGATGGGTACGAACCACGGAATCGAGAATAAAGGCGCCTGTTCCACCAAGGCCAACGATGGCAACTTTCTTGCCGCGCAAGCGCGCCGAAAGGTCATTGAGATGGTAGCGCGCGGACATAGTGTCGGGAAAGCGCAGCGGCGAACCTTGGACAGCAGCCTTCACAGCGATCGCGCGCAGGGGCGTCGCATTCGGATAGGCATTGGTCGCCGGCGTCGTAATCGTATCGAGGTAGGTACGCACCTTTTCCTCGAACGACTGATACGGGCACATCACGCCTTGCTCATCCATCAGCTTGTACGAAAATGAACTCGTCGTGATCAGCTCAGGCGTCACGGTGACGACACCGTCGCCACCGCCAAGCCGGAGCGCCCGCCCCTGCTGGTCGCAGGGCCTGACGCCCCGCCACCATGCCTGATGATTGGAGGGCGGGCCGATGACCGCGCCTTCCAGATCTAGCGGGCTCACCCAGTCGCCATAGTGCAGACCGCCTTGGCCATCCAGATAGGGCAGACCGTAGATCACGAGATACCCGCCGATAAAGTCGATCAGATATCCCGTCTCATCCAGATCCCTGAGGAAGGGATTATGATTCGCCAGTTCCGGCAACCCGAAAGCGCATTCCATCTTTCACCTTCACTTTCTGACCGGGTGCAAGCGTGCCGCTTGGGTTTTCTACCGGGCCGTGGGAGTATTTGACGAGATATTCGTTCGAGGGCTGGCCGCCCTGCCCAAGATAGAGATCGACCACGCGTGCGTACGTGATGTGGTTGGTATCGATCTCGTGGTCGTCGCCGTTGACGAGAATGTCGAAGACTTTTTGGCTGTAAAAATGCTGATCCCGCTTCAAATGGACCGGCGTCTCATCGCGCGGAATTCGCTCATCCTCTTCATCGCCTGCAACCTCGCGATAGAGCTTTTCTCGCTTCGGAATTTCGGCCAATGAATAGAGCGCCTCGCCCGTAGTTGGATTAGGCGAGTTGATCGCCACGCGATTGATATGGATACGCACGATGTGCGCCGCGGCAATGTCCTGCATGAATCATGTCCTTTCCCGCCTCCGGCGGCGCTTGCGTTTACCCTCGGCCAGTGGCATCTTGCTGTCCAGCCAGACAACATCTAGGGTTAAGAAAAAGCCCTAGTCTGGTTGATGTCAGATTAGAGCACGTTGTCCACGCAGACAACATGGTAAATTTTGTAGAGTTTGTCAAGGAGGGTGTATGCCGGACACAGCACTGGGCGTGTGGCTGAAAGGCCTACGAGAAGAAAAAAAGCTGAGCCTAAGGGATCTGGGCCAGCGCAGCGAGGTCGATCACGCTTATATCCATCGGCTGGAAACGGGCGCCAAGGAAGCCCCGTCGGAAGACGTTTTAGAAAAGCTCGCAAAGGCGCTTTCAGCCTCAAAGCGGGATGGCGACATTTTACGCTACCTCGCGCGCCACACGAATATCGATTCGAATATCTTGGAATTTGTTCGCAAGGATCAGAGCATCAGCGCTGATGAGCTGCAGATGCTGGCCACTGTCGTCAATCGCGGCGCGCGCGCAGACTACGCAACTTCGCTCGCGCGCATCCGGCGCATGATGATGGAGGACGACGATGGATGAGCTGTCAGCTGCTGCAGCGGCACGTTCGTTTGTTGGCAAATGCGGCCCTCTTGCGCAGCCGGTCTCGGTCGAGGCCTATGCGGCAGCAATCGGCGGCACGATCAAAAAGGAAGCCTTGAACGACGGCGAAGATGGCTGGTCGTTCAGGAAACCAAATGGCAAGTACAATATCTGTGTGAATTGCAATCAGAATGGTAGGCGCCAGCGGTTCACCGTCTGCCATGAGGTCGCCCACGCGGTTTTAGAAATCGCCCCCGATCATAGCCAGCCAAGCTGGAGTTTCAGCAGACGGCCCCAAGGCGAGATTTTCTGCGACGTTTTTGCCGCCGAATTGCTTCTTCCCTATAAGCTCTTCAAGCCGCAGGTTGACCTAGCGGAAATTGGCATGGCGGCCGTTCGAACTCTTGCCGACGATTTCGACGCATCGCTTCTTTCAACCGGCTCGCGTTTTGCAACATTCTCGAAAAATCTCTGCGCTTTCGTCGTCTCTGAAGGCGGCAAGGTTCGCTACAGCGCCCGATCTGCGGCTCTACGCCAGGCAAAAGGCTGGATCAGGCCCGGATCGCTCCTGCCAGCGGGTTCATACAGCGCACGAGCACGAGGGGGCGAAAAGTCGTCAGGACCAGAGGAAGCCCATGCCGATGAATGGCTTGAGCATTGGGACGGCGGCGACGGTCTCTTCGAAGATGTTCTGCATATCGATCAGTGGGATCAGACCCTCACGCTACTATGGTTTGAAGAGGATGATGTTCCGGCGCCTCGCGAGCGCAAGCAATGGGAAGAACAGACCTATGGCCTGCGTGAGCTTGACGGCAATCTGCCCTGGCCGAGCCGCCGGAAGCGGCGATAGGCAGGACCTGAACTTGTTGTAAGGCTTGGCGCATTGGTTAGATCGACAGCGATAGCGGCCCTCTTTAGCGTCCAAGTAGGATCATTCCCACACCTCATGTGCGCCAATTCGAGCGGCCGCTATCGTTTCTTAGAGAAGAGCTGCCGGTTTGTTCACGGCCCCTCTCGATCATCACTTGGAGTCGCGCCGACATCTCCATTTTGTAGGCATTCGGCTACCACGAATGTTGGACATTCGATCTTCACTACAATGGCTGGACGATTGGGATAGCTCAAGATGGCTGCTGATTTGGAGCCTGCGGAAATAATTTCCGCAGTTTGATCAGTAACTTTCAAAGATGGCTCGCTACAACACCAGTTTACCTGCTCCCCTAACGTGTGGCATGTTCACGCCAATGAGGTAAGCAGCCGGGTGGGGCATTGTCGGCAAACTTTGGTCATCTGCAGGAGATCAGCCCGGAGCTGCATCGCCTCGGCACGCTGGCCGAGCGTTTCTTTGCGGAGGATGCCAACACCTCGCTGATCAAGAGCCGCCAGTTCGGCGAATACATGGTCAAGGAGATCGCCGCCCTTTCCGGCCTCTATGACCCCGCCGCGCGTGAGACCACGCACGACCTCCTTCGACGCCTCGCAACACAGCAGGTCTTGCCGCGCGAGGTGGCCGACATCTTCCATGCGGTTCGCAAGAGCGGCAACGATGCGACCCACAATCTGGCCGGCTCCCCTGCCGAAGCGCTCGCGGCGCTCAAATTCTGCCGCGCGCTCGGGATCTGGTATCGCCGAACTTATGGGCGGGATCCAGGGTTCAAGCCGGGGCCCTTTGTGCCGCCACGAGCCTCTGCGGATGCCGACCAGGCGACCCAGGCGGAATTGGCAGCGTTGCGTGCCCAGGTGCGGGAAGCCGAGGAGAAGCTGGTCGCTGCCCACGCTTCCGCAGAAGAGCTCGCAAAGGCGCGCGCCGCTGCCGAAGAGCTCGCCCGCCAGGCTTCAGTCGATAGTGCCGTCTGGGAGCAGACCGCCGTCGAGATGGAGGCAAATCAGGCAGCACTCGCCCGCAAGCTTGCCGAGTTGCAGAAGGCGGCCGAAGCCCAGCCGGAGCAGTTGCAGTTCGAGTTCAAGCAGGCGGGTCTGAAAGCTGCGAGCAGCCTGGAGCTCGATGAGCGCCAGACCCGACGGCTGATCGACGTGCAACTCGTCGATGCAGGATGGGAAGCCGACAGCGATAACCTGACCTATCAGAAAGGCGCCCGACCGGAGGAAGGCCGCAATCTAGCCATTGCCGAATGGCCCTCCAAAGGCGGCCGGGCGGATTATGCTTTTTTCGTCGGCCTCACCTGCGTCGGTGTCATCGAAGCCAAGCGCGAAAGCGTCGATGTGCCGTCTACGCTGCAGCAGGCCGAACGCTATGCCCGCACCATCTTGCTCGCCCCGGAAGAAGCGCATCCGCATGGCCCCTGGAAACACGGCCTGGATGAGCCCTTCCGCGTGCCTTTCGTCTTCGCCACCAATGGCCGACCCTATGTGCGCCAGTGGGTGACCAAATCCGGCATCTGGTATCGCGATGTGCGACGGGAGACGAACCACGCCATTGCCATGACGAGCTGGTTCTCTCCGAAGGATCTGATCGACAAGCTCACCACCGATGTCGACACCGCTGCGCAAGGTCTCGCCGAAGAAAGCTTCGGCAAGGGCCGGATGCGCCCCTACCAAGAAGAGGCGATCGCCGCGATCGAGAATGCGGTGGTGACTGGCCAGCGCGACATCTTGGTCTCCATGGCGACTGGGACGGGCAAAACCCGCACGGCGATTGCGCTGATGTATCGCCTGCTGAAGCACAAGCGCTTCCGCCGCATCCTCTTCCTTGTCGACCGCAAGGCTTTGGGCCGGCAGACGAGCGACGCGCTGGAAACGACCGAGATTGAGGGCATGCTGAACTTCGCCCAGATCTACAAGGTTGCCGGGCTGGAGCAGAAGCTGCCGGAGGATGAGGATCAGGTGCAGGTCGCGACCGTCCAGTCGTTGATCGCCCGCATCCTGAACGAGCCCGACCCCGCCAAGCGGCCCACGCCCGGCACCTTCGACTGCATCATCGTGGACGAAGCCCATCGCGGCTACACACTGGATGCAGAGCTGCGCGAAAGCGATATCGGCTTTCGCAACATCGATGACTACCAGTCGGCCTACCGCCAGATCCTTGATTATTTCGACGCCGTGAAGGTCGCGCTGACTGCCACCCCCGCGCTGCACACCCGCGAGATCTTCGGTCACCCGGTCTTCCACTATGGCTACCGTCAGGCCGTCGTTGAAGGTTATCTCAACGATCACCTGCCGCCGAAGCGTATCACGACGGCTCTGGCGGAAGCCGGTATCCATTTCGATGGTGGCGAGGAGGTCGAGATCATCGACCGCAAGACGGGCCAGATCGATCTGTTCGAGCTTCCGGACGAAGTCTCGCTCGATTACGACCTCGCCGATTTCAACAAGCGCGTCTACTCGGAAGCCTTCAACCGTATCGTCTGCCGGGCGATCGCGACCGAAATCCCGCCGTCGAAGCCCGGCAAGACGCTGATTTTCGCCGCCCGCGACGCCCATGCCGAAGATATCGTGCGCCTGTTGATCAAGGAGCTGCAGGAGGAATACGGCAAGGAGAACGTACCGCACGGCATGGTCGCCAAGATCACCGGCAATGTCGACAAGGTCGATGATCTAATCCTGAAGTTCAAGAACGACCCATACCCCAAATACGTCGTGACCGTGGATCTGCTGACCACCGGCGTCGATATCCCTTCGATCTGCAATCTCGTCTTCGTACGCCGGGTCAAGAGCCGCATCCTCTACGACCAGATGATCGGCCGTGCCACGCGGCTTTGCCCCGATATCGGCAAGGAGCATTTCCGCATCTTCGATGCCGTCGATCTCTACTCCGAGCTGCAGGAGATGAGCGACATGCGCCCGGTCGTCGTCAAGCCGGATATTGCCCTCGGCCAGTTGGTGACAGACCTGCAGAAGGCAGAAACGGACGAGGATAAACAGTGGGTCGCGGCCCAGGTCATCGTGCGGATGCGCAGCCTGATCAAGCGCATGGATGCCGAAACCCGCGAGAGCTTCGAGCGCCACACCGGCGAAAACCCCGAAATGGCACTCCAACGGCTCTCCACCCGCTCCGGTGCCGATTTGCAGCAGTGGCTGGCCAACCATCCCCGCGCCGTCGAACTGCTCGAACGCCGCCCGCTCTACACGGACAAGAACGATGGCGTGGTCATCTCCACCCATGAGGACGAGCTGCTGCGCATCGAGGAGATTTTTGGCAAGAACACGACGCCGGAGGATTACATCACCGGGTTCGAACGCTTCGTGCGCGACAACATGAACCAGGTCCCGGCCTTGATTGCTGTCACCCAGCACCCGCGCGACTTGACCCGCAAGGAGCTCTCGGAGCTTGCGGGCCTGCTGGACGAGAAGAATTATTCCGAAGCCATGTTGCGTGCCGCTTACGGCCGCGCCCGCAATGCCGATATCGCCGCGCATATCATCGGCTTCGTGAGACAGGCCGCACTCGGCGACCCGTTGATCCCCTATGCCACTCGCGTCGACGATGCGGTCCTCAAGATCGAGGCGTCGCGGCCATGGACGCAAAAGCAGAAGGAATGGCTGCGCCGTATCGGCCGGGCGCTGAAGGACAAGCCGGTAGCCGATCCCACCCTGCTCGACCAAGGCGCCTTTGCCGATAAGGGCGGCTTCAAGCGCATCTCGCAGGAGTTTGACGGCGAACTCGACGAAGTCCTGCACGCCTTCAACGAGGCGATCTGGGCATCGCCCGCTGCCTGATATCGCGGGCTGTCGTTGACCATCGGCCACGGCTCGCTAAAACCGCAATCACGATCTCCGACCTGAAAAGAATCATGCCATGAATGCCAATGCCATCGTCCAGAAACTCTGGCGCCTCTGCACGGTCCTGCGCAAGGACGGCATCACCTATCAGCAATATGTCACCGAGCTGACCTATCTGCTGTTCCTGAAGATGATGGCCGAGCGCAGCCGCGAGACTGGCAGCCTGCCGAAGGGCATGCGCTGGGCGGATCTGTTCGCTGCGAATGGTCTGGCGAAGCTGGAGCATTACCGGAATGTGCTGGTCACCCTCGGCGCCACCAGCACCCGGCTCGGGGCTGACGATGCGCTCAGCCGGCCACCCGGCGAAAATGCCGGCCCGGAAGACCGCAAGCGTTATGCCGATGCACGCCCGCTGCCGGAAATGGTGCAGAAGATTTTCGACAATGCCTCAACCTTCCTGCGCGAACCGCAGAACCTGACGACTCTGGTCACCGCGATCGATGAGCTAGACTGGTTCTCCGAGGAGCGCGACCAGTTCGGCGATCTCTACGAAGGCCTGCTGCAGAAGAACGCGGAAGAGACCAAGCGCGGTGCCGGGCAGTATTTTACCCCGCGCGTGCTGATCGAGCTTCTGGTCCGCCTCATGCAGCCGAAGCCGGGCGAAGTCATCCAGGATCCGGCGTCTGGCACCGGCGGCTTCCTGATTGCCGCCGATCGCTACATGAAGGCGCGCACCGACGATTATCTGGATCTCGGCGAGAAGGAACAGGAGTTTCAGAAGCGCCGCGCCATCCACGGCATGGAAAACGTGCCGGGCACGCTGCGCCTGCTTTTGATGAACCTCTATCTGCACGACATCGACGGCGATCATGTCGATCTCGGCGATACGCTCTCCGACAAGGGCAAGACCCTCGGCCGCGCCGATCTCATCCTCACCAACCCGCCCTTCGGCCCTGCAGGCGGCGCGCCGACGCGTGACGATCTTTCTGTTACGGCGAGCGTCTCTTCCTACCAGCTTCCCTTCGTCGAACACTGCATCCGTTCGCTGCAGCCCGGCGGCCGTGCGGCGATCGTAGTGCCGGACAATGTTCTCTTCGAAGACGGGCGCGGCAAGGAACTGCGCCGGATGATGATGGACTGGTGCGACCTGCACACCATCCTGCGCCTGCCGACCGGCATTTTTTATGCGCAGGGCGTCAAGACCAATGTCATCTTCCTGACGCGCGGCAAGACCGAGACCGGCAACACAAAAGCCATCTGGATCTACGACCTGCGCGCCCAGATGCCGAAATTCGGCAAGACCACGCCGCTGACGGAGGCCCATTTCCAGGGGTTCGTACAGGCCTTCGGCAATGACCCCTATGGCAAGGAGCGCGGCCCGGATGAAGGCGAAGCTGGCCGCTGGCGCCAGTTCACCCGCGAGGCCATCGCGACCCGCGGAGACAATCTCGACATCGCTTGGCTGCGCGAGGCCGAGGAAGAGGCGGAAGAAGGCCTCACCGAACCCGACGACATCGCCGCCGCCATTCTCGGCCATCTGCAGGCCGCGACGCTGGAAATCGAGGCGCTGATGGCGGAGCTCAGCGATGAGCTGCCGGAGGCGGCGGAATGAGTGAGTTGCCGAGAGGGTGGGGTGAAGACGAAGCCTGGAATATCTGCGAGTTGGTGCAGAGCGGCGGTACACCAAAAGAGGGCTTCATTGACGAACCCGGGGTGCCGTTTTTGAAGGTGTACAACATCGTTGATCAGAAGATTGACTTTGAGTACCGGCCCCAGTTCATCAACGTTGACATTCATCGCTCCTCAATGGCGAAGTCGCAGGCATATCCTGGCGATGTTTTGATGAACATCGTAGGACCGCCACTTGGCAAGGTAGCTGTAATTCCAGACTCCTTTCCAACGTGGAACGTCAATCAAGCGTTGACGATTTTTCGACCGAGTGAAGCCGTGACCTCCGAGTGGCTTTACTATTTCCTTTGCGGTGGCAACAGCGTGAAGAGTGTGATCAATGAGACGCGCGGTTCTGCGGGCCAAGTCAACATTTCGTTGTCGCAGTGCCGAGCCTTCAAGCTTCCACTCCCACCTTTGGCCGAGCAAAAGCGCATCGTGGCCAAGCTGGATGCGCTGAACGCGAAATCCGCCCGCGCCCGCATAGAACTCGCCCGCATCGAAACCCTCGTCTCTCGCTACAAGCAGGCCGTGCTCAGCAAGGCATTCAGCGGGGAGCTGGTTGCTCCACAGGCAGAAAAAGGCACGCCGATCAGCGATCTGGTAAGACAAGAGCGTCGGAGCCTCTTGGCCGGACAAAGGACTCGGAACACGAAGGGCGCAACACCTAACCCAGATAGAAAGCCAGTTGAGATAAGCGGCCCTCCGAAAACCTGGTATGTGGCCCCTCTGGAGGACCTTTGTGATCCGACAAGACTAATTCAATACGGGATACTGATGCCAGGCCCGGACGTCGAGGGTGGCATTCCGTATGTTAAGGTCATGAATATAAAGGGCGGCTTTATCGAGCTGGAGAAAATTCGCCGGACTACGCTGGAGATACATCAAAGCTACGCTCGATCGGCTTTGAAGCAGGGCGATCTTCTTCTAACCATCAGGGGCACTGTCGGTCGCGTAGCCATAACGCCCGCTGATCTGGATGGCGGAAACATCACTCAGGATACAGTCCGCATCGCGGTCCTAAATTCTATAAATCCACGTTATATCTATTGGTATCTTCAGTCTCGAAACGTGCAGCAGTATTTTGAAGCCAATAAGAAAGGTGTGGCCGTTCAGGGCATAAATGTCGGTGACGTCCGTCCGATGGAAATTCCGGTCGCCCCCCTCGAAGAACAACACGAAATCGTCCGCCGCATCGAATCCGCCTTCGCCAAAATCGACCAACTGGCGAAAGAGGCAAAGCGCGCGCTGGAGCTGGTAGGCCGACTGGACGAGGCGATCCTAGCCAAAGCCTTCCGCGGCGAACTGGTCCCTCAGGACGAAAACGACGAACCCGCCGAACACCTGCTCGCCCGCATCCGCGCCGAGCGCGCGGCGGCACCGAAGGGGAAGCGTGGACGCGCGGCAAAGGGGTAAGGGATGAGCTTTTTGAGGGAGGGGCCTGTCACCCTAATCGCGCGATTGGTGCGGGCGGAAGCTCTCATCAACGAAGATCTGGTTCTGAAAAATGCAAATCGCGTCTCCTTCGAATTCGATGCGATTGACGCGCGGATGAGTGCCGACGAGGCGCTCGAAACCATCGAAGACAAACGCGACCGATCTCGTCTCGTTGTGCTGAAGCTTTTGACGACCGCAGAGCATTTCAAATATTTGGCGGATGTCGGAGAAGCCAACGATGGCCAGTGGTACCAAATCACCTTGCTCCCTCGAGGAAAAAAGCCGGGTCCCTTTGCCTGGGCTTCCTCACTCGGCGATGCTGGATATGAGGAAAATGTACCACTCGTTCTGGATGAGATTCGATATCTATTCTCGGAAGGTGAAAATCCGTTGGCTCCGGTTGGCGCTACGGTCGAAAATGCGCGTGCGCTCGCACAGACCATTGCGGAAGCCTGCAGATTTCCGGCAAGCGCCATCGGCAAAAGTGGCGCAGCCCGCGTATTGCTGCGGAGCTTAGCAATGCCTTCCAGGATTGTCGTCAGAGATGTCGGACAAGCAAGCTTCAGCAGTGCGGTTGATCAGAACGGAAAGGAACTCTTTCATCTGGATGCAGGTTGGCCGATCTCCTACAACAAGAAGACTGCATCTACTAAGCCAAGCCTGACAATCCAAGACGCACCTGTGATCCTGTCGCACTGGGACTGGGATCACTTACATGGCTACCACGCAATCGCCGGTCTTCGTGGTAGCAGTTGGATCGCGCCGGTGCAGCGGCTTGGGCCTGGCGCGAAATTGGTCGCTGGAAATCTCGCCAAGAATAATCGCCTGCTTGGCGTAAGTTCCGCAAATGTCTCGGCTGGCCCCATCAGACTCGCGCGTTGCAAGGGAAAAGCCGGTATTCTCAACCAAACAGGGCTTTGCATTGAAACAACGTTGCAATCTGGCAGGACAGTTCTCTTCATGGGCGATGCTGACTACGATCTCGTACGACTGAAACCGGCTCCCCTGCCGGACTACATAGTTGCGACTCATCACGGGGCCAAGTTTGGTGGTGCTGTGATCTCTCCTAACGGTGGTCATGGCAGTTGTGTGATTTCGGTAGGGAAAGGAAATGGCTACGGACATCCATCGGAGGAGGCTATCCGGCGTCACCGGCGTGCCGGTTGGTCGATGAGTTTCACGAGTGAGCGCAATAGTGTCTCGCGGGGTAGCCGGTACCTGGGCCCTTAGCATTTCCGCAGAAGCACAACCCGCTGATCCAGTAAAATAAAGCGAGCCCGGACAATGATCCCCGATTACCAGACCCTCATGCTTCCGGTTCTTCGCCTTGCCGGAGAAGGCGAGACTCGAGTGGCTGACGTCGCAGAACGCATCGCGAACGATCTCGGCTTAACCCAGGCCGAGCGGGACGAACTTCTGCCAAGCGGTCGCCGGGATCGTTCAACGTCTTGTCGGAGAAGAGTTCAGGGAACACGGCCTCATACCCCAGCTCCTGTAGCAATGCACAATAGTCCAGGAAACCCAGGCGAACCAGCTCATCCGGCAGTGGCAAAACGCGCGCTGATTGCACAGTCTTGAGCCGCCGGAACTTGTTTGTCCGAATGATGAGCACAAGACCATCATCGTCTTCGGCGATGTCGTCCAATGCAAGCCCTGCAAACTCGAGCCTGCGTGCACCGAGATAGGAAAACATAATAGGCAGGAAGTAAGCCGCGTCATGAAAGACGTGCGGTCCAGGCTTTTTGCGGCCTCGATCGTGGTTCAGCGAGCCAGTGTAGATCGGGCTTGAGAAAATCGGTTTGATCTCGTCGGGCGTCGGCTTGTGCTGTTGTGTACGAATAAGCCCGGCCTTAGGCTTTTTCGGCCTCAAGCCCTGGAAAGTCCAATCGCCAACTTCGAACCCGCGAGCGCGGACATAGGTCAGAAAATGGTTAAGGTTCCCGATGTGTTTGCGGATGGTGGCTGCCTTGAGGCCCACCTTCGCCTTTTTGCCCTCCGCGTTGGCCCGCTCGCGTAGCCTCTCGCCCTCAGCGCGAAGCTCGGGCGCGGACATCGCCCTCATTCTGGCGCTTTTTCCCCAGTTAACGGGGATGTCGTTGAAGTGCTGGCGAAGCTCGCCGAGATGGTATTGCGTAATCTGCCCGGTGTGTTCCACTTCGTGTTCTTCGAGCACGCCCATGAACATGCGAACGAGCGCACGAGCGTCACGTGCGGTCGTCTCATCCCAAGCGTCCTTCATGTTCTTGACGAGCCCTTCGCACGCAGATTCGAAATCCGCGACGGCAATGACGCGGCGGGGCTTTTCGTCAATTGGCTCACTGACAGCGACCCGCGGCGAGGGAGTGAGATCGAGCAGCCTCACCGGCGGCACAGCGGGCGCGGAGGCCCGACAACATCTTCAGCGGGAACCGCGATCTCCAACGATGGCGGCATCATTTTCAAGGGTGCGGCGACCTCGATAAATGCAGGCTGTGGTGTCGAAGCCGGACCGCCGGTGAGTTCGCTCAGGTCACGATCGGCGAGAGGATGCCGTTCCGCGACATCGAAGAGCGCTTCCGCCCGCCCGCTGAAATAGGCCTTCATGGCCTTTTCCTCGTTGAGCGGATGGGAATTGATTTCGAAGAGGTGCATCAATCTTCGAATGCCCTTCTTGAAGCCGCGCGAGTTCGCTTCCTGGAGAAGTTTGAGGTAGTTTGAGTTGATCGCGAAGACGTGGGCGGCGGGAACCCCGTTTTGCCTGAGGTAGGCTAAGCCGCGGCAATTGCCCTTCAACGTCAGGTGATGGGTGATGCCGAACATCCCCATCAGGCGATAGGCCCAGCCATTCTCGAGGTCCATTTCCAGCTCTGAAATGTCGGCGGGACGGCCATAGCGCCGCGCTACCATCGAGACATCTTCCAGATGCATGAGCATCATGTCTCGTTCGTGTTCGCAAAGCTTTTGGAGCTGCGCCTTGGACATGGGTTCCTTCTGCTTCAACTTCAGTTCGGCGACCAGCATGTTGAGCTTGCGGCCGATCGCCTGCGCTTTCTTATGATCAGAACAGTGAAGGCTCAGTGAAAGCCGGCTGCCTGGTCGGCACTGCCCGAAGGCGCTTGGGACGCGCGCACGCCAATAGAAGATATTACCGCGGCGGGTGAGGTTTTCGACGTCGTGGCGGACCGCCATGAGGTTGTTGCCCTTGCCTGCCACCGGCGCTGCCGCCGCGCATATTTCGCGTGGGCATCACCTGTGGGCTACAGTTCTGGGCATCAGGTCGCCAATGATGCCAAAACGATATCCGGCACGACTGGAAAATCAAGGAATTAAGGGCTTTGAGGGAGAATTGGCTGGGGAACCTGGACTCGAACCAAGATTAACGGAGTCAGAGTCCGTCGTTCTACCATTGAACTATTCCCCAACGACCGCCGAGCGATGAAATCGTTCGTGGCGAAGGTGGGGCCTCTATAATCGAATTTGCCGCAGATGCAAATACTTTAACGCGGACAAATGCAATTTTTTGAAAGCGAGGGTGCGGCGTCCACGATAGTCGGCGGATGCTCATGCATTTGGGGGATTTCACGAGCGTCATGGTCTGCTTCGCCGAGAGCATGCGGATCCGGGCAGCATGCCTCGGCAGCTCCACATTCGGCTGGGCTTACCAGCGCAGAAGACGCCTGCCGAGGACATATCCGATGCCCGTTACGATGGCGATCGCGATCGGATACCAGAGCAGCACGAAGAGTGGGCTGTCGTCGGTGCAATTGGAGGCATAGAAGGTCGCCGCGATGCCGCTGGCGGCAAGGCCGGCGACGGCCCCGGCGACACCCGGCCGCTCGGGCGCTCCCTGGCGCAGGGCAAACAGGAAGCAGGCAAGCGGGCCGATCGACAGCAACGGTATCAGCGTCAGGCAGAAGCGCGCATTGTGCCCGATCATCCGCGCGCTCCAGCTATCGGGCGGCATGACCGCCATCTCCGCGACAACGGCGCCGAGCAAAAGCACCGGCGCTGCCAGAAGCATCCAGCCCCAAAGACGCAAGGATGCACCCGGCCGGCCGATGCGGAAGACGACGGCGCAGGCCGTCACGGCAAGCGCGATCGTCACGACGAACTTGAACAGGAAGCGCACGGTTTCCATTGCCGTGTCTATGTCGGCGCGAAAGCCGATCATGGCAAAGAAGAGGCCGCCGCTGATCAGGATACCCGCGATGACCGCCATGGTCAGGGCTTTGCCGATCCGCGAACGGACCGGCGCATCCTGCGCCAGAAGATGGATAAGGTCATCGGTTTTCACTGGTTTCACTCCGATACAGGGCCGCAAGCACTTTCAGCGCACGATGCAGCGCCACGCGCACCGCCCCTTCCGTCATCTTCAGCCGATCCGCCGTTTCCCGCACGCTCGTTCCCTCGACGGAAATCGAACGCACGATGGTCTTCTGCGGGTCCTTCAACTGCTCCAGCATGCGGTCGACGTCCAATCGATCCAAGGCGTCGGCATGCTCCTCTGCCTCGAGAACATCGATCACGTCGTCGATCGGCACGCTCATATGTCGTCCACGCCGCCTGAGACTGTCGATGAGCTTGTTGCGCACGATCGTCGACAGCCAAGGCCCGATCGGGCGTGCCGGATCCCAGGTCCCGCGCTTCAGGTGGATGGCAAGCAGCACTTCCTGAACCACGTCCTCGGCCTCGCTCACCGGCGCACCGAACTGGTCGCAACGCCGGCGCGCCATGGCGCGCAGATGCGGCGTCACTGCGGACAGGAAGCGATGGTAGGCCTGCGCATCGCCGCCAATCGCAGCGCGCATCCAGACTGCCCATTCCTCTTCGCGCGCCGAATGGCCCACCCGATATCTCCTCTACGCAGGACCGCAGCATTTCGTTACCGGCAACGGTCCTTCTTTTTCAAGTCTTTTCGGCTTTCGTCCCGAAACGGCCGGCAGGCGCATCGGCTCACTGGGACATATAGCCGGCACAGAATATGTCAGTGCCGTTAAAAAAAATTCGCGCGGTCTGTAACATCGCCCCCGCAGCCTCCGTAGACCTCGATGCAAGCCAATGACGGCTCGCATCCATCTAGGAGACAGATCCATGAAGAACAGCATCATCACCCTGGCTATCGCAGGCTCGATCGCATCGGCCATTGCATCCATCGCTGTCCCGGCATCGGCAGCCGACTCCAAGGAAAAGTGCTATGGCGTAGCGCTGAAGGGCCAGAACGATTGCGCAGCCGGCAAGCATGACTGCGCCGGCAAATCGACCATGAGCTATGATAAAATGTCCTTCAAGCTGGTTCCCACGGGCACCTGCACCTCCATGAAAACCCCGAAGGGCCATGGTTCGCTGACCCCGGCCTGATCCCGGTCACACCAACCAATCCAACATCTGATGTAAGGAATTCGTCATGAGCAGGATTTCCGCAGTCGCCTTGGCCGCATCGGTCGCAACAGCCGTCACATTGGCCGCCGGCATCACAGCCGCTTCGGCCGCCGACGCCAAGGAGAAGTGCTACGGCATCGCACTCAAGGGTCAGAATGATTGCGCCGCCGGGCCCGGCACGACCTGCGCCGGTACGGCGAAGATCGATTATCAGCGCAACTCGTGGAAGCTGGTTCCCGCCGGAACCTGCGAAGCAATCAAGACGCCGAACGGCCATGGCACCCTTATGCAGGGTCCGGCGCCTGTCTGAGCGGATGCGCTGACGCAGGGCGGCGCATGTATCAGCGCCGCCCTCCTTCCACGATCGAGCCTATCCGAACGGAGGCCTGCAATGAAATCGTCAGAACTTCCCCGTCGCGCCGGGGTCGGCTTCAAGCCGGAACATTTCGCTGAGATCAATGCCGCCAGCCAGCCGATCGGCTTCTTCGAGGTCCATGCCGAAAACTATATGGGCGCCGGCGGCCCGCCGCACGCTCAACTCGGCAAGCTGCGTCGCGATTATGCCCTCTCCATTCATGGAGTGGGCCTCTCCATCGGCTCGATGCAACCGTTGGACAAGGAGCATCTTGCCCGCCTGAAGATCGTTTGCGATCGATACGAGCCGGAGAGCTTTTCGGAGCATCTCGCCTGGTCCAGCCACGACACGACGTTTCTCAACGATCTCCTGCCCCTGCCCTATACCGAGGCGACCCTCGCCCAGGTCTGCGCCCATATCGATCAGGTTCAGACATTGCTCGGCCGGCAGATGTTGCTTGAGAATCCGGCTACCTATCTGCTCTTCGAGGAGAGCACGATAGAGGAGACGGAGTTCCTCGCCGAAATCGCGCAACGCACGGGCTGCGGCCTTTTGCTAGATGTCAACAACGTCTTCGTCGCCGCCACCAATCACAGACTGGATCCGCGCGACTACCTCAAGCGCTTTCCGGTGCAATGGATCCGCGAGATCCATCTGAGCGGCCATTCGGAAACCCTCGACGATGCCGGCGCACCGCTCCTGATCGACAGTCACGATACGCCGGTCAAAGACCCGGTATGGGATCTCTATGAAGAGCTGATCGCCCGCACCGGCCCGATCGCCAGCCTGGTCGAATGGGACAATGATGTGCCCGAGTGGCCGGTTCTGCGCGCCGAAGCCGAAGCTGCCGGCGCCATCCTGCGCCGCGCTACCGAACGCCATGCGGCGTAAGGAGGATCCATGTCTCTCGTGACGCAAACGGAATTCGCCGCAGCACTCGTGGATCCCGGCCTTGCCGTGCCCGAGGGGCTGACCGCCTGGAACGGCCCGAGGCCCGAAAGGCGCTTCGGCGTCTATCGCAACAATGTTGCCGTCGGACTGATCGGCGCCCTAGCTTCGCGTTTTCCGGCCGCCGCTAAAATCGTCGGAGAAGAGTTTTTCGCTGGTATGGCGCATGAATTCATCCGCCTGCACCCGCCGCGATCGCCGCTGCTTCTAGCCTATGGCGATGACTTCGCCGATTTCGTCGAGTGTTTCGAGCCAGCAGCGGAAATTCCCTATTTGCCCGATGTCATCAGGCTGGAAGCGGCTCGCGGCAAGGCCTATCACGCTGCCGACGCCGTGCCGATCGACGCGTCCTTGTTGGCGACAGTCGAACCCGCGGGACTGGAAAGCCTCTGCTTCACATCGCACCCATCGGCCTCGATCATTCGCTCGATCCGCCCAGCAGTCACCATTTGGGCGATGAATGCCGGCGAGATGGAACTTGGAGAGATCGCCGATTGGACGGGCGAGGACGCGCTCGTCATTCGCGCTGAGATGACGGTGGAGTTGCACAGATTGCCGCCGGGCGGCGCGGTCTTTCTAATGCGGCTGTTTGATGGCATCGATCTCGGCCACGCCTTCGAGGCCGCTCTTGCCGAAGCAGCAGATTTCGATCTTTCCGCCAACCTCGCCGGTGCGCTCGCCGCCGGCGCGTTCACGGCCATTCGCTGAGCGCCAGGGAGAACCGACATGCAAGACCGAATGATGACGGCCGCCGCGGCCGAAGCTGAAACCATGCCTCAAAGGCTCTACGGCGCCTTGAAGCTTCTCGACCGCATCCCGCACGACCTGATCGCGCTCGTCGCGCGCCTGTCGATCGCCGCCGTCTTCTGGCAATCCGGCCAGACCAAGGTCGATGGCTGGCACGTGACGGACAACGCGGTCTATCTCTTCCAGACGGAATACAAACTGCCTCTCGTCGATCCCTGGATCGCCGCGCATATCGCCGCCTTCAGCGAGCACTTCTTTCCGCTTCTGCTCGTCATCGGCCTGGCGAGCCGGCTTTCGGCGCTCGCGCTGCTCGGCATGACGCTGGTGATCGAGATCTTCGTCTATCCGGACGCCTGGCCGACCCATGGGACATGGGCAACGTGTTTCCTGGTCATCATCGCTGGCGGGCCGGGGCGGATCGCGCTCGATCATTTCATCGCCAGGCGGTTCGGCCGGGCAAAGTGACATCGAAGCAAACTGGATAATTGCCCGAGCGCGGGGGGCCTACCGCAAGACAGGTTCCCCGTGGAAGCGGCGCTGCGACGGCTTGGAAACGCCGAAGCCGACTTCCATCATCAGGCGCGGCTTTTGCGTGGGGACGGTGCCCATGTGAAAGCCGAATGGGTCCTCCACAAAACCCGAACCGGCCCTGCCGGTCAGCGTGACGGCGCTCTCCCGCCCGTAATAATCAAGCACTTCGTCGGCCGAATGCCCGACCAGCAGGGTCAGCTGATGCTTGACGCGCCGCCGCCTGTGGCTGCCCTTGACGAAGACGTGCGGCCCGGTGCCTTCGTCCACGTCGACCAGATTGAAGAAGAATTTCAGCATACGCCAGTCGTCTAGATCGAAATGATACTTGTCGAGCGACGCCATGCTGCGATCCGCTTCCGAAGCCTGCGTCGGAAAGCTCCACCAGATGCGCGTGGTAATCACCTTGGCCTGCCCGCCGAGATATTGTCGGGCGACGTCGATCAGCAGCGGATCGCGCTGTACCGCCATGACGGCATCGCAATCAAGCGAGCGCTCGAAGAAATGACCGCTGAGGATCGGCCGTTCGAAACGGGTTTCCGCTTGCCTGTGGTCTCCCGCGACGAACTCCAGCTTGCGGCTGAAATTGCCGAAACAGCCGGTGGTCAGCGCGAATTCCGCGATCTCCCGGTGGATAGGATCAGGCAGCATCAGGCCGGAGAAAATCCCGTCCGTCCGCAGTGCATCGACGACATCTCGGCGCTCGAGCCCGGCGAACATCGACGCGCCGGAAACAGGCAGCGAAACGCGCTGCCTGGTTGCGAACCAATGCATGCGCCGAAACGGCAGGGTTCGCGCCAACAGGAACATCGGCAGCCATGCCGGGTTTTCCCGAAGATCGGTCAGATAGGTCGGTATCCTGACGGCCATGCGCTTGAAGCGCCCGCCTTGCCGCGCAATGGACTCGAGGTCTTTTGCCGGGGAATTATGCATGGCTATTCTCTCCACACGCGTGCAAAGCCGTAGCGACAGGATCAACATCCTGTTGCTATTAATTCATTGAGACTTTAGCGTTTATTCGCAGCAGCGAATGTGCTGTGCATCGCGGCAAATAGAAGCCTGCCGCCCTTGGTCAAGGGGGCGGAAAATCATAAACTTGATTCAAACGGTAGAAAATTCCCGTATCGACACGCGGGGCTTTTGAAGGCATCCGGAGATCGCGGCACGGTTGCTTTTCGCCCTTGAAAATCGACAGCGCGCCCAAAATGAATACCGGAACGTCACATCTCATTTGCCGTTACTTAGGAGAGTGGTGTTATTGCTCCTTCGACAGACGCGAACGGAGCCATGGCATCGACACAGCGGGAAGAGTTTGAGGTCAGCTTCGACATGGCTGTCTTCTAACAGTCACATTCCTGTTGGCATTGTTGGCTAAATGAGCGGCAACACATGAAAGAAGGCCCCCATAGATGACGGAAACGAAGACCTTTGATCCCGCGGATGGAATTGTTGACTTCGATGCCGGCGAGGGCGAAGCCCCGACCGTCGTGGAGATGGACGATTATACCAAAAGTCTAGCCCGGGCGAAGGCCAAGTCCGTCAAGCTCGTCGATGCCATTACCGGCCAGACGCTGAAGAAGAAGGATGCGGTGCACGTCGATGACCTCCGCCCATCTCTGGCGGATTTCATGCGGCTGAAGCATCCCGAGCTTCGCGCCGACGATTATGTCAGCCGCAAGGTCATGGACGACTATCGCGCCCAGTACATCGCCCAGCTTCTGACGGTCGAGCGAGGCGAGCTTTCCAACCTCGAGGACGAGGTGGTCGAGAGCCTGAAAACCCATGATACGCTCGCCGAGAACATCGAAGAAGATTACGAAGACAACCGCTCCATCGGCGACCGTATGGCGGATGCAGTCGCCACCTTTGGGGGCAGCTGGACCTTCATCATCTCATTCTGTCTGTTTCTCGCGGTCTGGATGGCCGTCAACGTTATCATAGGCGAGAAAGAGGCATTCGATGCCTATCCGTTCATTCTCTTGAATCTTGTGCTGTCGACGATCGCGGCGCTGCAGGCGCCCGTGATCATGATGAGCCAGCGGCGCCAGGAAGAGAAGGACCGCCTGCATGCGCTCAACGACTATAAGGTGAACCTGAAGGCCGAATTGGAAATTCGTCACCTGCATGAAAAGGTCGACCATCTCCTCAATCGCCAATGGGAGCGCCTGACCGAAATCCAGCAGATCCAGATCGAAATGATGCTGGAACAGGCCAAGGCCGCCACACGTGCGTTGAAGACCAACAAGGCGGCGAAAGCAAAGACCAGCGGCCTGAAGAGCCTGTTCGTCAAGGCCAAGGATCCCGATTCGGACGATTCCGTGAACTGACTTGGCGGGAGCTCGCCCCAGGCCTGCTTCCATTATGACGCTACGACAAGCGGGCCGTTCGGCCCGCTTTTTCATGCCCCCTCCGCGTGAGGCAGGCCAGACGTTTCACGTGAAATATCATGTTGCCGCCGGCCCTTAAGTTCACGCATCGGCCGTCTTTCTCTGGGTCGCAGGCAACATCGGCATGCAGGCAAGATAAAGCAGGGCGCCGAGGATCCAGACCAGGCCCGGGAAGACGGATCTGGACGCGAAGTAGATCTCGCTGATGGCCAAGGGCGCGATGACGGATGCAAGGCTGGTCAGGCTGCCCAACACGCCTTGCAGGCGCCCCTGATCCTCCGCCCCCACGCGCTGCGTCATCATCGACAGCAATGCGGGCTGGCCAATGCCACCGAGGCAGAACAGCGGAAAGAGCAGGAAGGCAACGAAGCCGCGCGTGGCGAATGCGATTGCGATATAGGCGGCGCTGTCGCAGACGATCGCGACAATGAGCGCCCGCCGCTCGCCCCAGCGCTCGCTCAGCGGACCGGCGACAAAGGCCTGGGCAAGCGCATGAAACAGGCCGAAGCCCGCAAGCGAGAGGCCGACGGTCGCCGTGTTCCACGCGAACTTGTCCTGACCGTAGAGCACCCAGATGGTACCGCCAATTTCGCCGACCATGCTGAGGATGACGGACATCAAAAGCAGCGGCAGCAATGCCGGAAACGCGCCGATCCAGCGCAAGGGCGCCAGCGGATGGAAAGCGGCCGGATCGAGGCGTTCCGGCTTGGCGCTGCGCGTTTCCGGCAAAACGGTAAGCGCCAGGATGAAATTCACCATGACAAGCAGCGCCGCCGCGACGAATGGCGCGCGAATAGAAACCGTGCCGAGCACGCCGCCGATCACGGGGCCGAGAATGAAGCCGATGCCGAAGCAGGCACTGAGCAGCCCGAAAGCACGCGTGCGTTTCTCCTCTGGCGTAACATCGGTAAGGCATGCCGCCGCGACGGACGCATTTGCAGCCGTCAAGCCGGCAACGGCGCGTCCGAGGAACAGCCACCAGAAACCCGGCGCCCATGCCATGAAGGCGTAGTCGATCATCCCGCCCGCCAGCGAGACCAGCAGCACCGGCCTGCGCCCATAACGATCGCTCAATGTCCCGAGGACGGGAGCGGCGAGGAACTGCAGCGCGGCATAGAGCGACAGGAACGCGCCGTACCGCCAGCCGAGATCGGGCGTATGCGCCACGCTGCGAAGAAGCTCCGGCAGGATCGGCATCACGAGGCCCGTACCGGCGGCGTCGAGAACGACGACGGGCAGGATGGTCAAGAGCATCTTGTTCATAGCACAAAACTTATCGTTGATAAGGAACTTTATCGCTGATAAATTATGACTTCGAAACTGTCAATCGGAGATGCCATGAAAATCGACCGGGCCCAGATCGTCGACACGGCGCTGACCATCTTGAACGACGTGGGGATCGACGGGCTGTCCACACGGCTGATCGCTCAGCGCCTCGGCGTGCAGCAGCCGGCGCTCTACTGGCATTTCAAGGGCAAGCAGAGCCTGCTGGCGGCGATGAACACTGAAATGTTGAAGCGAAATCACAGCCGCCGAACGCCGCAACCGGGCGAGACCTGGCAGGACTTCCTGCGCGCCAATGCCCGTAGCTTCCGCTTCGCCCTGCTGGCATGGCGCGACGGAGCACGCGTCCATGCGGGAACGGAGGCCGACCCTTCCGATCTCGATACGATCGAGATTCAGCTTAGCTGCCTGAGCACCGCCGGCTTCACGCCGGGCCAGGCACTGGAACTGCAGATCGCGATCGGCCGCTACGTGGTGGGTTGCGTCCTGGAAGAGCAGGCCGATGGGGCAGGCGCACCGGATCGGCCGGATCTCGACGCCGCCGCAAAAGGCCACCCGACCTTCGCCAAGGCGATCGCGCATTATCGCGCCAACGGGCACGAAGCTTTCTTCGAAAGAGGTCTCGATCTGCTGATCCGCGGCGCCGAGGCCGTGAACCAGACCTGATGCGCCGCAAGAATGGCGAGAGGCAGGTTGCGAGACGGTCGCAAGCAGGCCTCACGCCTCGGCTTTAAAGGTGCGGCCAAGATCCGGACCGGTGCCGAAGTAGTGGCGAAACACATACAGCAGCGGGCTCCATCGGCCGGTGTCGATATGGTTCGTACCCGGGATGACGATATCCCGGTGCGCATGAACGCGGAGCACTTTCGTCTCTATGATCCAGAAATCCTCCTGCCGCTCCGCGGGCCACTCGCCGCCGGGAGCATGCGAGGCAACGACTTCAACCTCAAGCTGGATCGGGCATTCGGCTATGCGAGGCGGGCGGACGAGGTCGGACGCCTGCGGCGTGAAACCGGATACGTCGAACTTGTCGGCCTCGAAACGGTAGCCGATCTTTTCCTTGTGTGGGGGAACCGGGTCGCGGCCGGTGGTCGGGGCCAGCGCTTCTATCTTGGGCCAAAGATCCGGAGACGGGAAATTCAACACGAGCTGGCGCTCGCGCATGGCGTTTTCCCGTCCCTTGCTGGTGGCTGTAAGGCCGAGAACGATACGATCGAAGAGCGCCCAAGCCGAAGACATGGGCGAGATATTCGTCGTGCCATCGGGATTGAGGCTGGTAATCAGCACGACGGGCGTGCCGACATAGAGCACGCTCGGTTTGATGACGATATGCTCGCCGGTGCTCTCGGCGGGCGTGGATGCGGCTATGCTGGTCAACATTGCAAACTCTCCTTTGAGAGCTGCAGCTTAGTCCAACCGCTCATTTCATAGTTCGGTTACGGCCGAACTATGAGATTTGGAAGTCATGCCAGCCGACGCGCAACGACGGGCCGCCGCAAAATTGCATCCTGGTTTTGCGACGCGGCCCGATATCATCGCCGTCAGGCCGCCGCGACGATCCTGTTCCGCCCGGCTTCCTTGGCCTCGTAGACGGCCTTGTCGGCGCGCGCCAGGATGCGCTCGTAGTCGAGCTCTTCCTTGAAGGCGGCAACTCCGATGCTGACGGTGACGGCAAGCCTGTCGCCATCGGCAAGCGGAATGGAAAGCTTCGCGATCTGCGCGCGGATTTTTTCCGCGACTTGCATACCCATCGCTTCGTCGCACTCCACAAGCACGATCAGCATCTCTTCGCCGCCGTAACGGAAGAGAAAATCGGTTTGCCGGACGCTTTCCGTCATTGCTGTTGCGACCGACCTGAGCGCCACATCGCCGACCTTGTGGCCATGCGTATCGTTGATGCGCTTGAAGTGGTCGATATCCAGCAGCAGCACGCAGAAGCCTGTGGCGGCGGGCGTTTTCTGCAGCTGTATCTCACGCATCAGCACCGACGGCATGAACCGGCGCGTCAGCAGCTGCGTGAGCGGGTCGCGGCCGCTCTCGACCTCGATATGCGCCTCGAAGATGCCATTCAGCAGGAACTTGATTGCTGACAGCTCCTCTTCGATCCTCCCCGCCCCGTCTCGGATCTGGGACCGGTCCTCGAAACTTGCCCGTTCCAACGCAGGGACCAGTTCGCCATCGACTTTGTTGACGAGCTGCTTGATAAGCTCAAGCTTCGGCTCGCGTTCGAAGAGGATGTGGGCCTTGTGGTTCAGCCACAGGCCGAATTCGCTCTTCCAAAGCCGGGGAAGCTCGCTGGAAGCGGCATTCTGATAGAAGGTGGCGAGAAGCCCGTGCCCCCACTCCATGAGGGCAGCCCTTTGCCGCTCCCGCTCCATCGCCAGATTCTGACCCAGCAGATGAAGACGGTAGGCTTCGTTGACCCGCGCATTGGAGGCGACGCCCTTCTGATAGCTCTCTTCGCGCACTTCTAGAGCAATATCGAACAGCCCGATGACGAAGGCCATCGCATCGACCAGCTGCTGCCGCGAGACATCGGCCTCCGCGAGGTGCCGCAGGAACCAAAGCTTGATCTTGCGGATGGACCGCGAGACCGCGTGCGGCGGGAAGCCGATACGCGCCATGGCCTCACCGATGCTATCCTGCTCCGAGAAGAAGATCTGGCCCGACGTGGCCCTCGGATCGACGAGCTTTTTCATCCACTCCAGGAACCGCGTGGTGAAGGCCGCCAAGTTTGCGCCTTCGCCAATGAGGGATGCAAGATCGGGATCCCCTTCCAGATAGGCCCTGTAGCGCTGCCGTAGCTCTTCCTCGTGTTCGTGGACGATCGCATAGACGATCTCGTGCGTTTCCGTCGACGTCCGCTCGACAAGGCTGTTCCATTCCCGTGCGATACGTTCAGGCATTACGGTGCTTTCTCGGCTCAAAAAATCGGTCCCTGATATCGCGCCATTCGATCGATGCCCAGCCCTCTTGAGATCGGGCTTCGGAGGCACATTCATCCACGAACTCCATTCCCGCATCGAAGCTGAGAAGGAATTGCGAAGCCGGCGCGCAGCTTATTCCGCCGCCTGCCACCATTCTGACAGTTCGATTGCAGATCGAGACGATGCAGAGTTGAACAGATGATTCCGGTGGCTCAATAACCGATTAAAATGAAGAGTAAACCCCTTCCGCCACACCAAAGACGAATGGCTGTATTGCCAATCTAATCGATCAAAATCTTATTTATTAGTTGAATAAATCATTCGACGAACGACACGAGGAGAAATCAACTTTCATCGGCCTGCCGATGTACCACGCCCCTCTGTTGGTTGCGCAGCACTGACATTGCAGCCCTCGGCTGCCTTCTCGCAGCAAATTCGTCACATCATTGTCATGCCGCTGTCATGCTGCGCCTCTACTCAGGCTTGTAGCGTTTAGAGACACCGATTTTCCGATGACAAGTGACCCAAACCGGATCCAGGCTGCCGTTTCGGCAACAGGATTGGAACTTCATTACGATAAGACGATCGTTCTGGGCGGCATCGATCTTTCGCTCGCCAAGGGACGAACGCTCGCTTTGCTCGGGCCTTCCGGCTGCGGGAAGACTACTCTTCTGCGCCTGGTCGCCGGCCTTCTTGCGCCCACCAAAGGCAACATAACCATTTCGGGCCAAGTGGTCGCCGATGCGGCGGCAAGGACTTTCGTGCCGCCCGAGAAACGCAACCTGGGCATGGTGTTTCAAGACTATGCGCTGTGGCCGCACCTGACGGTTGGCGGCAATGTCTCCTTCCCGCTCGAAATGCGTGGCGTCTCGAAGGCTGAGCGCGAACAGCGCACCATGCGGGCACTGGAACGCGTCGGTCTGGCGGCCCTTGCCGATCGCCGCCCGAGCGACCTTTCCGGCGGTCAGCAGCAACGCGTCGCCATCGCCCGCGCGATCGTTGCCGAGCCGCAGCTCATCCTGTTCGACGAGCCCCTGTCCAATCTCGATCGCGAGTTGCGTGAAAACATGGTCGGCGAGCTTGCCGAGCTGATCGCCACGCTTGGACTGACGGCAATCTACGTCACCCACGACCACAGCGAGGCCCTGACGCTCGCCGACGAAGTCGCCATCATGCGATCCGGCAGGATTGCTCAACTTGCCTCGCCGGATATCCTGATCGAAAATCCGGCTTCGCCTGAAGTCGCCGAGTTCCTGCGGCTTGGCAGCACCGCCGATCTCGAATGGCACGATGATGGCTGGCGCTTGGCGGGCAGCCCGCATGTTCTGTCGGACACGGCGCGACCCGGCCAACAGAAGGCCAGAATTCTCATCCCCACCCGCGCCATATCGCTCGCCGAGCCCACATGGCCGAGCCTGCCCGCAACAGCTCTGCGCTCGCATTTCAGAGGTGACGGGCATCTCGTCACCGCCGCCCCGCACGGCGCAACGGGCATCGAACTCCAGGTTCTGAGCCCGGTGAAGATCCGCCCCGGAGAACGGATCGGCCTTTCCGTCGATAGCAACGGCATCCTGTGGTTCTGATGCAGGTCGCGCAAAATGTGCAGCCGTTTTGCGACAACGACCTGCACGAAATCAAAGACGTCAGGCGCGAGAAGCGAATCGTAGGGATCGCGATGCGCTTTAACGGCAACATCACGAAGTCATAGAGAGGAAAAAATGTTTAAATCACTGAAGCATATCGCTATTTTTGCCATTTTGACAGCGCTCCTGAGCGGCGTCGCCCGTGCCGACATCACCGTCTACACCGCCGGCCCGCAGAACCTCATCGACAAGCTTTCCGCCGGCTTCACTGCCCAGAGCGGCATCAAGGTCAACGTCTTCCAGGCAACGACCGGCAAGGTCATGGCACGTATCGAGGCCGAAGCCACCAATCCCGTCGTCGACGTGCTGATCTCGGCTTCCTGGGATACGGCGACCGATTTCGCCAAGCGCGGCTGGCTCGTCTCCTACACCAGCCCGAATGCCGAAAAAGTCCCGGCATTCCTGAAGACCGATACGGCGGTTGCTCAGGGCGTCTCGGCGCTCGGCATCGCCTGGAACACCAAGAGCGGCACGTCCCAGCCGAAGGAATGGGCCGATCTCGCCAAGCCGGAGTTCAAGGATCTCGTCAATATTCCGGATCCCGCCCAGTCCGGTTCGTCCTTCGAGCTGACGGCGGCCCTCGGCGGCAAGGACGACTATAAGCTCTTTAGGGAACTCAAGGGTAACGGCGCCATCATCGCCGGCGCCAATGCCGAAGCGCTGAACCCGGTGCTGCAGGGCGCCAAGGCCGCCGTCTTCGGTGCGGTCGACTACATCACCTTCGCCGCCAAGGCCAAGGGCGAAAGCATCGACGTCGTCTTCCCGCAATCCGGCACCGTCATCGCGCCACGCCCGGTCATGATCCTGAACTGGTCCAAGCATCAGGAAGAAGCCAAGAAATTCGTCGACTACATGCTGTCGGATGAAGGCCAGAAGACAGTTGCCGGCACCTTCCTGATGCCGGCCCGCTCCGACATCCCGGCCTCGCGTCCCCTCGTCAGCGATCTCAAGCTGCTCGATTACGACGTCAACGCCGTCTACGGCAAGCGCAAGGAAATCCTGAAGCAGGTCGGCGATCTGTTCGGCAGCAAGTAAGGCTATATGCGATGAAGACGAAAGGAACAGGCGCTCCAGTGCCGGCGGCGTGGCTGGCTGGCCTCGGGCTGATCATCATCGTTGCCTTTCCTTTCGCGGCCGTCGTGCTGCAGGCAGTCTTCCCCTCCCTGGGGCAAGGCTCGTTTGCGGCCCCCTTCTCGGCCATCGGCAAGACGCTGGCCGACGACGCGCTCCTGGGGATGACCGCGAATACGGTCATTCTCGGATGCGCCGTCGTCCTGGCCTCGGCCCTTGTCGCCGTTCCCCTCGGCGTGCTGCGCGCCCTCTACCGCATTCCGTTCGCGCCGCTCTGGGATGTGCTGCTGCTCATGCCCTTCATGATTCCCCCCTATATCGCCACGCTCGGCTGGATCATGACACTGCAGCCGCGCGGCTATCTGGAGCAGCTCGCCGGCTTCAATCTTGCCTCCACCCTGTTCTCGCTGACGGGCATGACCGTGGTCATGACCTTCAACACTTTTCCGGTGGTCTATTTCGCCGTTTCGCGTACGGTCGAGGCCGTCGGCGCCCGCTATGCCGATGTCGGCCGCGTCTTCGGCGCTTCGCCGGCGCGCGCCTTCTGGCGCATCACGCTGCCGCTATCCGCCCCCGGCCTCGCCGCCAGCCTGTTGCTTGTCTTCGCCGCGGCGATCGAGGAATACGGCACGCCGGCAGCGCTCGGCCGCCGCGCCGGCTTCCAGGTTCTCGTCACCGGCATCGACACTCGCATCGGCGACTGGCCGATCGATCTACCGGGTGCCGCGATCCTGTCGCTGACCCTCGTCATCATCTCGCTGATCGCATTCCTCATCCAGCGCCGGATCCTCTCGCGGCGCTCCTACCAGACGGTGAGCGGCAAGCCGCAGAACAAGGACAAGCGGCCACTTGGGAGCCTGACTGCGCCGGTTCTGCTGGCCTTCGGCATCGTCTCGTTCCTTGCGACGGGTGTGCCCATGCTCTCGATCCTCGCCACAGCACTCTCGAAGACGATCTCGCGCGGCCTCGTCACCAGCAATCTCGGCCTCGACAATTTCGCCTCCGTCTTCGGCAATAGCGCCGGCGCGCTCGCCGCGCTCGGCAACAGCCTGGCGCTCGGCATCGGCACCGCCGTCATCACAGGTCTTATCGGCGTCACGTCAGCCTATGCCGTCGTCAAGACGAAGATGCGCGGCCGCATGCTGATCGATATCATGACCGTGCTGCCCAATGCGCTCCCCGGCATCGTCGTCGCGGTCGGCCTGATCCTCGTCTGGAACATGCCGAGCCTGCCCTTCACGCCTTACAATACCGCAATCATCCTGCTGCTCGCCTATTGCTGCATTCTCCTGCCGCAGACGGCGCGCTATTCCTCGGCCGCCTTCCAGCAGATCGGCGACAATCTCGAGGCCGCCGCCCGCGTTGCCGGCGCCGGCGCGCTGACCACTTTCCGCCGCATCCTGCTGCCGCTGGTGCTGCCGAGCCTCGCATCCGCCATGCTCCTCGTCTTCGCGCTGGCATCGCGCGAACTCGTCGCCTCCATCGTGCTGGCACCTGTCGGCATGCAGACCATCGCCACCTTCATCTGGCGGCAGTTCGAGCAGGGCTCGATCGGTCTTGGCATGGCCATGGCCTTCGTGACGATCATCATCACGACGCTCATTCCGCTTGCCTTCCTCGCACTTCTGCGCCGCAGCGGCCTCGTCGCAGAATAAGGAGTCGCACTGACGTTTGCCGGCTAATAAACACTGGGCTCTTCCATAGCATGGCCGTGCGCGCGGTGCTGCGCGCACCTCCCCCCCTCGCTTCACTGCAAATCGCCGGGGCCTGCCTGTCGGAAAATTGATATTTCTGCGCAATAGCATCGGCCCTGTCTCTTATACACATCTCCGAGCCCACGAGACGGTCTATTAAATCTCGTTTGGCGTGTTGTGCTTGGAAATGGGGGGGGGGGGGGGGGGGGGGGGGGGGGGGGGGGGGGGGGGGGGGGGGGGGGGGGGGGGGGGGGGGGGGGGGGGGGGGGGGGGGGGGGGGGGGGGGGGGGGGGGGGGGGGGGGGGGGGGGGG
>NZ_JAELUG010000523.1 GCF_016429255.1 Rhizobium sp. ASV8 | reverse complement strand
CGAGGGTATTGACATGGAGGCCGGCTCCAGCAGCAAGGATGAAAACATGCCTGCGTGATATCTCCGCCTGATTGATTGGCAGGAACCACTCACATAACTTAATCATATGTCCAAGTATTTAATCCATAGTACAACTAAACCATGAACAACACGGCTCTTATTCTGCCACAAACAACGCAGCATGTCCCATGCCAGTTCCAATACAAAGCGTAGCAACGCCCAGCTCGCCCATATCCCTCCTAAGACCATGCATCAACGTAGCCGTCATTCTCGCACCCGTCGCACCAAGCGGGTGCCCCAACGCAATCGCTCCACCATCCGGATTCACCTTGCCCCCTTCCCACGCCTTCTCTAGCCCCAGCTGTCGAAGACAATACAGCGACTGGCTGGCAAACGCCTCATTAAGTTCCCACCGCGACACGTCCGACGTCTCC
>NZ_JAELUG010000522.1 GCF_016429255.1 Rhizobium sp. ASV8 | reverse complement strand
ATTCGGGCGTGTAGAGCGGAATGACGTGGTCGCCCTTCTTGACCGAGGTCACACCCGGTCCGACATCGACGACGATACCCGCACCTTCATGACCGAGGATGGCGGGAAACAGGCCTTCCGGATCGGCGCCCGACAGGGTGAAATCGTCGGTATGGCAGATGCCGGTCGCCTTGACCTCGATCAGCACTTCGCCGGCCCGAGGTCCCTCAAGCTGAACCGTCATCACCTCAAGCGGCTTACCGGCCTGCACCGCGACTGCTGCTCTTACGTCCATGGAAATTCCTCCAAAATCAATAGTCTATCTGAGATATCTCGTTTGATTTGTTAGCCGGCAGTTCTTGCCCACAAATCAAGTATTTCCTGCCTCATGAGGAGGGATTCCTCCCAACGGTCGGTGCTGTCTTCACCGTCCCTTCCGGTGATGGCATAGGGCT
>NZ_JAELUG010000521.1 GCF_016429255.1 Rhizobium sp. ASV8 | reverse complement strand
GGATAAAAGAAGGTGAATCTATCGGAACTGGATTGTTATAAACTAAAAGTCCATATGAAGAAAGGAGACCTAAAGCAATCAATGTAATCAGTAAAATCCAATAACGTCTTGCTTCCTTCTTAGACCGAAAAGCGCTAGCTGATCTACTTTCATTATGAAGGCTAGAATCGATTTCGACATTTTCTTTTTTTATATATTCTAATGTGATCATCGTATCCTCCTTGGTTTTATTTGTCTCAATAAAATAGTAATAAACACGACTGCTCCCACTGTTGCAAGTATTAAAGAAACAGGTAATTCAAAAGTCTGTATAATTGTTCGAGAAATGATGTCACAGGCAGTTATTGACCCCATTCCGATCACACAAACCCAAGGTAAATTACTCCTAAGATCATCACCTCTAAACATTGAAACGATATTTGGCACAATTAATCC
>NZ_JAELUG010000520.1 GCF_016429255.1 Rhizobium sp. ASV8 | reverse complement strand
GCCGCAGTCGAATATGGTTGATCAGGATAGCTATCCACGATACCAAGACACCCGCTGCAGTCAAGTCGACGAGCCACCAAAACGCCGTCAACGCACCTTCGGATAGGCTCATGAAGCTCAAAGACATGAATATAGTAAAGAGACCGACGCAGACGTATGGCACGCCCCACGGAGTAGTGCGCAGAAAAACCTGAGGTGCCTGCTTCTTAAGAGCCAGAGCATAAAGCACACGCGTGCCAGCAAGGAGAGCCTGGTTTGAAGAAGACCACGCAGATGTAATAACAACGGCATTCACAATGGATGGAATGGCTTTTATGCCAGCAGCAGAAGCAGCAATGACGAACGGACTCTGTGCGGCGTTGCCTGAATATTCGCCAAGACGTTTGTCGTCGCTAGGAACCAGCATACCAACAATGAGAATGGAGAGCATGTAGA
>NZ_JAELUG010000519.1 GCF_016429255.1 Rhizobium sp. ASV8 | reverse complement strand
CCAGCAGCACCAGCAGCAGCGGCAGCGGCGGCCTTCTTCTTCTTCTTATCGTCTACAAACTCAATATTGTCCTCAGGAATATCCTTGTATTTTTCCAGGATAAACTCCTCCAGCTCGTCACTCACGTCACCCTGCACAACGATTTCCTCGCCGCCAGACGGCAACTTTGTGACTGATGAGCCCGTAGCAAATTTCTTGCCAAAGTCCTTTGCGCACTAGAGGAGCAGACAGTTAGCAGGCGGCGCGTGTCAAAATTGCAAGTGCGGCCGATTGGAGACAAAGCCAGTTTTTACCTTTTTCAGATCCAATCCAAACGCTTCAAGACCAATGACGGCCGTGACAAATTTCTTCTTGTTGCGCTCGATTCGCTTGATTGTGACGACACTTTTGGCCAGCTTATCGGCATGCTTGGCCTCTTGGGCCTCTGCCTTGGCC
>NZ_JAELUG010000518.1 GCF_016429255.1 Rhizobium sp. ASV8 | reverse complement strand
CCTCACCACCACCCCCCCCAACAACGTCATCCACTGTCGCCACCGTCCGCGTCCTAACTTCAACAGCACAGTCCGCCTGCTGCGTAAACCAACTAGCCAGCGAAACCGTCTTTGCCACAGCCTTGCCCGTGCCCATGAGCGTGACCACGGCCCCTTGGCCGTCACTGCCGACGTCGCGCTTCAGAGCCTCGATGCGCGCGTGCAGAGACGCATTCTTGTGAGCTGCTCCGGCTGAACCGGCACGCTGAGACTTGTCTAGTTGCTTGCGCACGCGCTTGACGGCTGACATGAAAGGTGTGCCGGAGGATATGTAGATGATGCGTTCTTTAGAGGATGAGGGTAGAGGCTGGCGGAGGAGTGGCCTCTTTTGGATCTTGGAACCTGCAATTGTGTTGGTAGGCGCCCCCTTGAAGGGTTACTTGTGAAAGTTCTGGC
>NZ_JAELUG010000517.1 GCF_016429255.1 Rhizobium sp. ASV8 | reverse complement strand
CTGGTGATGTCACCATCAATCCTACAGCCAGTTGCCTGGTCATGACGACTGAAATTCTGAGATCTATGCTGTATCGTGGTTCCGAGATTATGCGCGAAGTCGCCTGGGTCGTCTTTGATGAAATTCATTACATGAGAGACAAGACGAGAGGTGTTGTTTGGGAGGAGACTATTATTATGCTGCCAGACAAGGTTAGATACGTCTTCCTGTCCGCGACTATTCCCAACGCCTTTCAGTTTGCCGAGTGGATTGCGAAAATCCACCACCAGGCTTGCCACGTTGTCTATACTGATTTCCGACCTACGCCACTACAAAACTACTTCTACCCTTCGGGAGGGTCCGGTGCGAGAATTGTCGTTGACGAGAAAGGCAACTTTAACGAGGATAACTTCAACGTTGTCATGAAGGAGGTTGAGGACAAAAAGGGCGCCGACC
>NZ_JAELUG010000516.1 GCF_016429255.1 Rhizobium sp. ASV8 | reverse complement strand
ATGCCACTCTTACCGCATCTACTTCTAATAACCAAGTACTTGCTCCAACGTGGAATTTAAAAACGGAGCAGAAACAGGACTTCTTTGTGAATGCAATTGAAGGACAAGTTATGGAATTAGGGGAAAAGGAAAATCAAGTGGTTGATGAACATACTGGAGTGAGAAAGAATGGGGTTGCATTTTAGCGTACTTGCAAGTGGAAGTACAGGAAATATGCTATACGTAGGAACCGATGAAAAAAAATTACTAGTCGATGCAGGTTTAAGTGGTAAAGCGACAGAGGCTTTATTTAAACAAGCAGAACTGAATATAAATGATGTATCAGGTATTCTTGTAACACATGAGCATAGTGATCATATTAAAGGGTTAGGTGTATTGGCGCGTAAATATGATTTACCCGTTTATGCGAATGAGAAAACATGGTATGCAATGGAAC
>NZ_JAELUG010000515.1 GCF_016429255.1 Rhizobium sp. ASV8 | reverse complement strand
GTCCAGTACTGGAGGTCATACTCTGTTGGGATACGGACGCCGCCGCCATCATCGTAAAAGAACAGGCGCACGTCGCATACAGACTGTTCTTGGCGGAGGTCCACGCCAAAGAAATCTTCCTTGTTCGGGCTGCTATATGATGTCCAGCGGGTATTGCCAGGCACAGCAGTTCTCCAGACATTGCCGTCAATTGCACGCATAGGATCGTCGAAACCTGATGTGTAAGAAGCAACAGCTTGTGTGAGCTGGGGGAAACGCTGCGTGTTGGCTGCAATGTTCACTTGAGAGCTGATGTCCTGAATGATTGGTGCGCCGACTTCAACTCTGACGGATCCAAGAGTATCGCGCTTGCCTGCTATCGTGCCGTCAATGTAGACGCGCATTCCTTTGCCGTGGTTGTATCGTGTTCCACGCTTATCCCAGAGTATGGTAACATTG
>NZ_JAELUG010000053.1 GCF_016429255.1 Rhizobium sp. ASV8 | reverse complement strand
CCAGCAGCTGAAAAGAGCCAGGAGGAGCGCTTCGTGCGGCCGGTTGAAAAAGACCCATGCCGTCATGGCGCAAAGTGATCCGAGCAAAGTCACCATCAAGCCGGCAATGATCGAGATCGTGCCGACCTGATCGAGTTCCCGTTCGGTGCATTCGGCCTTCATGACGAACTCGCCCCATCCGCCTTCGGCGATGACGACAAGCATGACCACGATCGCCGAACTGAATGCGTAGAGGCCAAATTCGGCGGATTCCAACATGCGCGCGGCAACCAGAAAAATCAGAAGCTGCACGACTTGGGAGACGATCTTCGAAACGAGCGTCGACGCCCCGTCGCCGATGATCGCCGGCATGCGGGCTACGAGCCAGTTTCGCAGACCAGATCGACCAGCATTCTTGGGGGAAAACGATAAGTTGCTCATTGGCAGATCATCATCGGATGCGGTTGCGCGTAAAAATCAGCCGTCACCCCTACTGGTTGAAGTAATTCTTGCGCTGGCGACATGTAACAGATCAGTTGCTTCCAGCCTTGCACCAGATAAAATGTATATCGTTCCCATTCAGGACACGATTGCGTGCGATGAAATGCTGCCCGCAGGCGACGGAAACCGGAATTAAACAATTTTTTTTCATAGTAATTGTTATCCTGGACGCCAAGACAAGATTGAGTTTCTGGATAATAGCAGAAGGGCTTGCCGGCAATTGTCATGAAAGACCACGCAGAGCCGCTTATGAAAGAAGACGACGATGATCGCATCCCCTTGGGACCGCCAGGCAAATCGAACCAGAAATATTTGCTGCGCTGGATTCTGGTGATCTTCTGCCTTGTTGTGTGGTTTGCCATGGCCGCCCTTCTCATTTGGTGAGGCGCTCTTTTTCGTTGCGCGCAAACAGCACGACGCCGATGGTCCTGGTGAGAATTGCAAAGTCAGTGCGCAACGAGCGGCTGTGGAAGTAGTCCAGATCGAACTGAACGCGCTCTTCATAGGTCGTATCGGCACAGCGGCTGACTTGCCAAAGACCGGTGATGCCCGGTCTGAGCCCGAGATAACAATAGAGATTGGGGCCATACCGGTCGAGTTCCGAGAGGACGACGGGCCGCGGCCCTACCAGGCTCATCTCGCCGCGCTGAACATTCAATAGCTGCGGCAGCTCGTCGGCACTGCTCATGCGCAGATATTTTCCGAGCCAATGGACGCGCGGATCATTGGTCAATTTCTGCGTCGACAGCCATTCCAGTTTTCGCGTGTCGTCGCCGGCAAGCAGTTCCGCCAGCTGACGGTCGGCATCCTTGCGCATCGTTCGGAACTTCAGGCATTCGAAGAGGCGGCCATCGCGACCCACGCGTGTATGGCGATAGATGATGGGACGGCCGTCGACCAGAAGCAATGCGATGGCGATGACGAGCAATGCCGGTGCCAGAAACAGCAAGCCTGCACCGGAAAGAAGAAGGTCGACAACACGTTTGGAACGGCCCAACCGTTCGGCCTGCTTGAGGTCGAGGCGCGGTCGCTCGCGGTGGGCAACGCCGTCAACAGTCGATAACATATCTTGGTTCCCTCAACGCTTCCATGCTCTCATCAAAGGCTGCCAGCTGCCCTCTTGCTTGACAATTGACCCTGCGGGCATCGACCTAGTCCCAATGGCGTAGGGAGCCGGGCACAGGGCTAACCACAAGCCTCATCCGGTCTCATCGATCAGTCGAGGAGAGGCTGAAAACTCGCCGGTTGTGGCCGATTTCAAGCTTGTATCGACGGCATTTGCGCGCTCGAGAACCCGGCCATACAGTGCCAGCAATGCTTCAAGCCATGATGCCGGTGTATGTGCCATCTCGGCTGACCGCCGCAGGCAATTCACACTCATCAAACGGAGTAGCATGTCATCGGAGGCAAGCCGGCGAATTCCGCTTGCAAGCGTCTCCACCTTGCCGCTTTGGAACGTCAACCCGCAGCCCATTGCCGCCAACTCTTCACCGAGAAGTGCGGCATCCGGCAAGATCACCGGTATGCCGCTTGTCACCGCCTCAAGCGCAGCCAGACCGAACGGTTCCGGCACTCGCGACGAAACGATGAGCGCGCGGGCATCGCACAGAATGTCCCGCATCTCGTCCTTGGATTTCCACCCATGAATGACAACCTCCGGGAAATCCCGCTCCAGGCGTGTGCGACCAGCACCATCACCGATGACATGCAGTTTCGCACCGGCAAGCCGTGCGGCAATCGCGGCGTCTTCAAAACCCTTCTCCGGCTCGAGGCGTCCGACGAAGAAGAAGTCGCGCTTCTTCCATGGATCTGTCGCTCGATCGAGAAAGGGCTCGACCGGATTGCGGATCACCTCGATGTTGGCGCTCTCGACCCGTCCACGTAGGAAGTAGTCATGCATGCGCTGATGCACGATGACGATATTGGCGGCAACCTCTTGGATGGGATAGTAGTGCTCGCGCATGAGGTGCCGGACGGACCGCCAGACCTTCTCATGGTAGCCGCGCTTGTCGCAATTGGTCGTCAGGCAGCTCATCGACATGGGTGTCAGCGGACAAACCTGATTTTTGCGGTAGTTGGCGAAGCCTCCGTTCGGGCAGGACAGAAAATAATCATGCGCGTGCAAGACGACGCGGGCGCGGACGGGCCACAAGGCGCGAAAAACCGAAGGCGACAGGATCTTCGACCAGCCATGGAGATGATAGATCGTACCAGGCGTGTCGATCCGCGAAATGACATCACCGAGACCGTCATGGGCTTGGCGATTGTAGAGGCCGCTTACCAGTGCGCTGAGGCGAGGTTGCTGCATGAGCGGCTGCGCGGCCAGATTGATGGTATCGGGCACGGGTCGATCGGCACCGGCGACATCGCCGGCGAAAAAGGTGACGGCGACACCCACATCCTGCAACAGATTGGCTGAAAGGATCGCCAGATTGGACGCGCCGCCCACCCGGACAGAACGATCGTTGATGACGACGACGCGATCGAGGCCGGGCGGGTTCGTCACCGAACTATTCCAGCGCTTCGATGTTCTGGGGCGCCAATCGACCTCTCAGAAGATCGCGCATTGCGATGAAATTGCCTCTAAGGCGACCTTTGCGATCAATCCAGGGCTCCGGCCGCCAGACTCTGAGGAGATTGGCCGTCAGATTACGGCTGATCTGCACCGTTGCCTGCCTTGCGCTCATGGTGCGCTTGCGCATGAGGTAGAGTGGGTTTGCAACTTGCGAATAGCCGAGGCGGATGCCGCTTGACCGCCCGCCCTTCGTGCCAAGATGAACGCCTTCAAGCTGTCTGGCGCTGACGACCTGGCCATAATGGGAAACGAGCCTGCTGAAATCCACATCCTCGAGCCAGCCGTAAAACGGCAGATTCTCGTCGAAACGCAGGCTGGCGGCTTTGACGATGGCCATCCTGATCGCCATGTTGCAGCCATAGGCATTATAGACCTGACGGACCTGCAGGGTCGGCTCGGATCGACGTCGGCGCTTGCTCTCCACCAAGCGCAGGCCATCGCGAACGGAAATGCCCGGTCCCGTGACGCCGTCGGCGAGAACCGTACCCGTGCATATCGCCACGTCGGGCTGCAGCTGAAACAGCCGCTCCGCCTCTTCGATGTAGGTTGATGTCATCAGGAAGTCGTCGTCGAGAAAAAGAACGATGTCCGCATCCTGGATGCTGTCGAGAATTCGATTGCGCTGGCGGCACAGCCCGCGTTCGCAGATAAGCACGCGTACCGGAAAGTCGAGATTTCGCAGGCAGCTCGGGTCGATATCCTCCGGCGAGGAAAGGCAGACCACGATCTCGTCGGGCTTGCGGGTTTGATTGGCGATATGCGGGAGAATGGACGACAGGATGTCGCGACGCCCCGCGCTTGCAATGCCAACGGTAATCTTCAAGGGACGGCCCAGGAGCTGGCCTGTCAGCCGCCTTGCCGAAGCCCGCTGCTGACGCTCCTGCGGCTTGCGACGCCAGGGCCACGCGTGGCGGTTCTGCCGTCTTTCGTAGCTGCGATTGGCGATAATGCCGAGAATGTTGATCGTTGTCGTGCCGAAGCTTGCCAAGGCGTCGGACAGTCTTTCCACGGTCATCTTGTTCGTCTGCCCGACGACGACGACGATGCCTTCAAGGTAGGTGCAGATCACACGTGTATCCGCAGAATCCTCGAACGCGGACATGTCGACGATAACGACCTTATATTGCCGACGCAGCAAATCGATCTCGGCCTTGAGCGCCGGAAGATGTCCGTAGCGTTGGGACGCGGCGACCGATTTTTCGGTCTCGTCGACCGTCACCACCGGGACGCTGCCATGCGCATGCACGAATTCCGCATCCGGCTGATGCTCGGCCTTGGCAACCAGAAGACCGTTTTCGTGGGCGACGGCATAACGCCGCGGCACTTCGTTGATGTTCAAAGCCTCCATGCCGAATTCCGTGCCGGATTCCGTAACGACACAGCTCAGCCTCGCATTGAGGAAGTCGGCATCGACCAGAACCACCGAGGCACCCTCATGCTGGTAGAGCTGCGCAAGATTGGTGGCGATCGTGGTCTTGCCCTCGCCGGTGCCGACGGATGTTATGCCGATCACCATGGGCGCATTGGGCGGAAAGGCGGAATCGATGGAGTGCTTGACGCCGCGCAGCGCTTCGGAGAATTGCGAATATGGCGTGTCTATCACGGACCTCAGCGGCAGCATCGTTCGTCGCCAGCTGGGGTTGGCCACAGCCATGCCTCCCGGCAGGAATGAGGGGCTTGCGTAAACGGGCACATGCCCCAGAGAACTGATCCCCAGTTCCCGCCGCAGCTTCTCGCTGGAGCTGACACGCCGATCCAGGCCATCCCGCAACAAGGCGGCCATGACGCCGGCGGCAAGGCCGAGCATCGCCGTGAACGGCATGACGAAAGAGGATTTCGGCCATGACTTTGCCAATGGCACGGCTGCTGCCGTCACCACGCGGATGCTGCCAAGCGGGAATGATTCTTTCTGCAAGGCGCCGATCAGTTGCTGCAGAATGCTTTCATACATACGGCGATAGGTGGTCGCCCTGCTTTCCATTTCCGACAGCTCGACTTTCGCCAGGTTCTTGTCGGTTCCAGCGTCCTTCAACGAGGCTACTTCGTCGCTGAGAAGTTTTTCTCGGGTTTGCGCCACGTCCAGATTTGTCTTGTAGACCGCCTGAATGCGCTCGAACTCCTTGCGCATGTCCCCTTTTACCCGGTCGATTTCCTGCCGCGCAGCAAGGATGGCAGGATTGTCGGCATCGTATCTGCTTGTAAGGCTATTCAGCTTGGCCGTCGCGACACCCAGATCTTCCTGGAGCTTCTGTATGCGCGGGTTGTTCATCGTCTCGTCGACATCGCCTTCGACCTTGCCTCCGGCCATCAGCTGGTTGAGTGTCGCAAGCTTGGCTGATTCAGCCGCCGTCTGCGCCTTGGCCGCGACGGCCTGGCTGCTGATCTCGGACAGTTGCTGCTGGTCGAGTGAGGACGATGTGCTGATCTCCATGATCCCGTTCTTGGCGCGGAATTCCTCGACGTTCATGGCTGCTTCGCGTGCCTGCCGTCCAACTTCGATCAGCCGCGTCTCCAGCCATTTGGCACCGCTTTGCGCTGCCGAAGCGCGTTCCGACAGACCCGTGCTGATATAGGCTTCGGCGACAGCGTTGGCTGCGGCAGCCGCCTTCTGCGGATCGACCGAGCTATAGCCGATTTCGAGGATGTAGGACTGGCCAACGCGGGTCACCTCGACGCGTGACAGGAAAGAGGCCATTGTGCGGCGCATGACGTCGTCCTCCGTGGCCTCCGTTTTCGCGCTCCCATCATCGCCATGTCTGAAAAAGCTGAAGAGGCCACGCAGCTTGTCATGCAGGGTAGCTTGCCATGACGGCCCCCCTATGATTTCCGGGTCCTCCGTCAGGTTCAGTTTCTGGACGACGGCGCGTGCGATCGCCTCGGATTTGACGATCTCGACCTGGCTTGCAATTTCAGCCGCTTCGATGATGACGGTCCCGGTGAATGCATCCTGGGAGACGATACGTCCCTGATCCGGATCCATGACGAGGCGGGTGGTTGCCAGATAGACCGGTTGGGTGGTTGCCATGTAGATGCCACCGATACCGAGCCCAGCTCCCGTGAACAGCGCAAAGATCATCCAGTGCCGTTGCAGGAAGCGCCAAACGTCGCGAAACGAAATATATTCGCTGTTCCCCGCGCCCTTGACCTCCAATGGAGTGCCGGAGAAACCCTTGCCGATCTCGTGAACTGCCATGACTATCGCCCCATCTTCACTTGCTTAGCACTATTGGGATTGACCGGTGTCGACGGATGAGACCGTCGTGCCATCCAAACTTCCGGAAATGTTGTAGCGGACATCCAACACGTCCCCTGGCTGCAGCTCTGTCGCCTCGGTTACCTTGACGGCATCGGCCTCATCGCCCTTCCGCGTGATCCAATATTCCAAGGGCTGAAGATCGAGCGCCTTCATGCTCTGGCTTCTCGATAGTGAAGCACCGGATATCTGCAGAAGCTGCAGCGTCGTGTTGCGCTTGAGCTTGGTATCTTCGATTTCGGTCTCGGTGGCCTGCAGCTGCTGGCCGGCGTCGGTTTTGCGCTGCCCCTTGAGATTGAGCGCATCGCGTTCGGTCTCGCTCAGCTTCTGCTTTGCCTGCATCGATGCAACGACAAGATCCAGCTTGCCCGCCTGCATTTCGGCGACCGTCCGCTCCAGAGAGGTTTTGCGCGATGTCGTCAGGATCTTGGTATCGACCAGTTTGGAGATGTCGCTCAATTCGTCCTGCGCGATCTTCACCTGCTCATCCTGGGACGACATCTTTTCATCGAGGATGTTGATTTCATTGTGCAATAATGCCTCAAGGTCTGCGGCTGAAGCGAGTTGCTGGCGCAGGGCGTCTGCCCTGGCATTGAACAAATCCACTTCGCTCGTCATGATCTGCCGGACAGCCGAGCCCTCGGGAGCCGCTTTGATCTCCGGCGGAAAGGTGATTGCGGATTGATCGTCCAGTTCCGCCAGCAGACGAGCCCGCCGGGCGCCCAGCTGTTTCAGCTGCAGCTCCATCCGGCTGATTTCACCTGCGTAGCTGATCTGCTGGGCTTCCGTATAATCGCCCGTCTGACTGGAGCGGCGCTCGCGCCCTCCGGCCATTGCCATTGCTTGCTTGACGGTCAGGCCGGGTCTAAACTCCAGCTCGCTCGGCTTTTCGACCGCACCCGACACGTAGATCATCGGATATTTGATGACTTCGACCGAGGCCGTAGGCGCCACCGCCAAACCGGTGATCTGCTTCAATTTTACACCGATGTCGGCGCTGATGTCCTCGACCGTTTTGTCGCCGACCTGCATTTGACCGATCATCGGAATAGAAATCGAGCCGGACTGCGAGACGACATATTCGCCATTCAGCGCCGTCCATTCCTTGTATTCGCCTGTGCCGCTGATCCATTCGACGATGGCGATCTTCAGCCTGGCCTGCGGTCCGACATGGTAGATGTCGCCGGCTGCCGCGCTTGCGGCTCCATATGAGCCCACGCCGGACAGGACCATTGCAAGCAGCCAGGGCGTCAGGGCCCTATGCGACCGGGACGCCGAACGGCATATCAAAGCGGAAACTTTGGACATCAGCTGAACTCTCGCTTGCGTAACGCTCGTGCCATCGGTCAGTCGAAGGCACAGGTGACGAGATCAACAGCAGGACACGCAGAGGTAAATCCCCTGCCGCAGCAACACGGCTTATCACTTCTGAGAGGGAGCTGGACAATCCGGCCCCCTCTTGGTCGAGGGGCCATATCCTTGTGTAGAGGCTGCAGATACCGGCTAAATCTTTTGGCTACCACCTTCGCCCATTTGGATGCTTCTCTGAACCGATGTAGGCCCTGTCGCAAAAGTTGCCGCCTGCTCAATGTGGTCTCGGCCGACGGAGGGACGCAAATGCGGGTGGCGATCGTACATTATTGGCTGGTGGCGATGCGAGGAGGCGAAAAAGTCGTCGAGGCGCTCTGCGACATGTATCCGGATGCCGACATATTCACCCTCGTCTGCGATGAAAGCAGGCTATCCGACAAGATACGAAAACATAAGATCGTCACATCGTTCCTGCAGCGAATTCCAGGCGCAGTCAGAGCGTATCAGTCGCTTCTTCCCCTTATGCCGTTTGCGCTGGAAAGCTTCGATCTCACGAACTACGATCTCATCATCTCGAGTGAATCAGGCCCGGCCAAGGGCATTATTCCGCCGCCTCAGGCGACGCATGTCTGCTACTGCCATTCACCCATGCGATATCTTTGGGATCACTATCATTTCTATCGATCCCATGCAGGTCTCGGCTCACGGCTCATGATGCCGATGCTCGCGCCGCTGCTGCGCTCCTGGGACGTCAGCACCAGCCTGCGCGTCGATCGCTTCGTCGCCAATTCTCACCATGTTTGCGATCGCATCGGCAAATACTACCGGCGCCCGGCAACCGTCGTCTATCCGCCAGTCAATGTCGACGATTTCGCGCCGGCATCATCGACGGAGGATTTCTATCTCTGTGCCGGCCAGTTGGTTCCCTACAAGCGGGTCGACCTGGCGATAGAGGCATTTACCCGGATGAATCGCAATCTGGTGGTCATCGGCGAAGGCCGGCAACTGGAGGAACTGAAACGCAACGCCGGGCCTTCCATCACTTTTCTCGGTCATACCCCTTTCGCAGTTCTCAAAGAAAAGCTTGCCCGCTGTCGCGCTTTGATTTTTCCGGGCGAAGAGGATTTCGGCATCGTTCCGGTGGAAGCCATGGCAAGTGGCAGGCCTGTCATTGCCTATGGCAGCGGCGGCGCGTTGGAAACGGTCATACCGGGAGTAAGCGGCGTTCTGTTCGAGGAGCAATCCGCCGACGCGCTTATCGACGCGGTGCATCAATTCGAGGCCACCGAGCATCACTTTCATTCCGGAACGCTTTTGGCGCATGCGGAACAATTCAGTCGGCATCGTTTCATGGCCGGTATGCAAGCCATCATCAACGAGGAGTTGCTGACCCGCAGAGCCAATAAGCTGCGCAACCATCGCCCCGTCGCGGCCATGCAACTTGGCCTTGAAGCACAATTGCCGATCCTTGCCGCAAAGCCACAAGAAACCACGTTACAGTAGATCACATTGGCATCGCGACCGAAGCGAGGCGCCGATCGCGCGTCGAGGATCAGATAGGGCCCGCCGGTCCGTTGCTCTCCTTTTTTCCCAGGATGGCTCAGCTTATCCGCCACTTTGCACAGCGCGGGCGCCGCCACATCGGCATGATGCATTGACTTTTGTCAGCGATGATGAATTATGTCAGCACATCTGATTTCCAAGAGAGCAGCATGCCGATCCGCTCCAACGACCAAATTATCCACAAGGCCGCCTGGCTCTACTATACCCACGGTATGCGCCAGGACGAAGTTGCCCAGCGCCTGGAGATTTCGCGCGCCTCGATTGCCATGTATCTGCGCCGAGCCCGCGAAATGGGCATCGTCACGATCACGACGTCTTCCGAACTGTTCTCCGACGATGTTCTCGCCCGGGAGCTGGAAGACGCAACGGGCCTGACGGCCGCCTGGATCGTTCCCGAAGACCGACAGGCAATGGATCCGGCTGCGGAGATGCCCGTCGTTGCAGCGTCGGTGTTCCTTGAGCTCATCAACAAGGGTGATCGGATCGGCGTGGCCTGGGGCCGGACCGTCTATCACATCGCCGACGTCATGCCTTTTGCCGATCTGCGCGGCGTTACCGTCGTTCAGCTATGCGGCAATCTGGGCGCGCCCTACTCCTATCGCCCCGACCAGTGTACGACCGAAATCGCCCGGCGGCTTAATGCCGAGGGCATCAACCTCTATGCGCCGCTTGTCCTCTCCTCGGAGCGGCTCGCCGAAGAATTGCGCTCCGAACCGGTCATCCGCGAACAGCTCGCGACAATCGCCGACTGCCAGCTCGCGCTCTATTCGGTCGGCGGCATCGAAGAAGACAGCCACCTCGTCAAATGCGGTGCCCTTTCGGCGGAAGAAATGCACGCGATGGGGGATAAGGGTGCTGCAGGCGTCATTGCCGGGCAGCTCATCGACCACGAGGGTCAATGGATGGATTGCGCGCACAATCGGCGCTGCATGTCAGCGGACCTCGGCTCCATCCGCGCGATCAAGAAGCGCATGCTCGTCGTGCAGGAAGACAGCAAATTCGAACCCCTGGTCGCCGCGCTGAAGGGCGGCTTCGCCTCGCACCTCGTCGTCACCACATCGATGGCGCGACGGATCCTGGATCGCTGGAAGACAGAGGGGCTCGACAGGAACAGCTCGGGCAACACCTGAGCCTGTCACGTGGCCCGCCGATCAGGATGGGCCTTTTCATTGGGAGGCAGACTGAAATGGAAAATCTTTGGCGCGACGATGTCGCGGAAAAAGTCGTGGCCGATTATCAGGCCAAGGGCGTCAATCGCGATCTTGCATTGCGCACCTATACGACCCGGCTCCTAGGAGGCGAACCACGGCTTGTGCTGCACGGGGGCGGCAATACTTCCGTGAAAACGGAGATGACCGATCTCGTGGGCGATACCCACGCCGTCCTCTGCGTCAAGGGCAGCGGCTGGGACATGGGCACCATTGAGCCGCCTGGCCTGCCTGCGGTCCGGATTGAGCCGCTTCTGAAGAGCCGCAAACTTGCAAAGCTGTCTGACGAAGACATGGTGACCTTGCTGCGTGCCAATCTCATTGATCCCCTGGCGCCCAATCCTTCGGTCGAGGCGCTGCTGCACGCCTTTCTTCCGCACAAATTCGTCGATCACACCCATTCGACCGCCATCCTTGCTATCGCCGACCAGGCGAAAAGCAGGGAGATGAGCACGGAGCTGTTCGGCAAGAACATGGGCTTCGTGCCCTATATCATGCCGGGATTTGCACTCGCCAAGGCGGCCGCGGAGGTCTTTGAGCAGGATCCGACGGTCGAGGGACTGATCCTCGACAAGCACGGCATTTTCACGTTCGGCGAGACGGCAAAAGAAGCCTACGACCGAATGATCCATTACGTGTCTCTGGCGGAAGACCATGTGAAGCGGAACGGCCGCCACCCCTTCACATCCGCTGCTTTACCCGCGGATCTCGCAGACCCCAACGATATTGCCGCGATGCTGCGCGGTGCCGTTGCGGTCGACAAAGGCGAAGGTCGCTTCGACCGCATGATCAGCGTGTTCCGCACCTCGCCCGATATCCTCGAATTCGTGAACTCAGCCGAAGTCGCCGATATGGCGGCGCGCGGCGTTTCCACGCCCGATCTTTCCATCCGCATCAAGACCGGACCGATGGTGTTGCCGGCGCCAACCAAGGAAAATCTCGGCAGCTATCGTGGCGTGATCGATGAGCGCGTCGCCGCCTTTGCCGCCGACTATACCGAATATTTCCGCAGCAACGATGGCCGCGACGACGTCAAGCGCATCATGCTCGATCCGATGCCGCGCCTGACCCTCGTGCCGGGCCTTGGCATGTACGGCCACGGCCGGACCTACAAGGATGCGGCGATCGCAGTTGACGTCGGCGAGATGTGGATCGAGGCGGCACGCGACGCAGAATCTGTCGGCCGCTTCGAGCCGGTCAGCCGACCGGATCTCTTCGATCTTGAATATTGGTCGCTTGAACAGGCAAAGCTCGCCGGCGCCAAGCCCAAGCCCTTCACGGGGCAGGTCGTGCTGGTGACGGGCGGGGCTGGAGCCATCGGTGCCGCTATCGTCAAGGCATTTGCGGCCGAAGGCGCCCATGCCGTCGTGGTCGACCTCGATGATGAGAAAGCCAAGGCCGTCGCCAAATCCGCTGGGAACAACTCGATCGGCGTTGCCTGTGACATAACCGACCCGGCCTCGGTGCGCGCCGCGTTCGACGCCGCCGTTGCCGCGTTTGGCGGTGTCGACATTGTTGTCTCCAATGCCGGAGCCGCCTGGGAAAGCCCGATCGCCACCATGGACGACGCGCTGCTGCGCAAAAGCTTCGAGCTGAACTTCTTCGCCCATCAGAGCGTCGCGCAAAACGCTGTCCGCATCATGAAAGCGCAGAGGACCGGCGGCGCCCTCCTTTTCAATGCTTCCAAGCAGGCCGTCAATCCCGGTGCCAAATTCGGCGCCTATGGGCTTCCGAAAGCGGCAACGCTTTTCCTATCCCGCCAATATGCGCTGGAACACGGCGCCGACCGGATCAGAGTCAATGCCGTCAATGCCGACCGCATTCGATCTGGCCTGCTCAACGATGAGATGATCGCCAACCGGGCGGCGGCACGCGGACTCTCCGTTTCGGAGTATATGGGCGGAAACCTGCTTGGCCTTGAAGTGACGGCGGACGACGTCGCCCGCGCCTTTGTTCACCATGCCCTGGCAGAGCGAACGACCGCCGACGTAACCACCGTCGATGGCGGCAACATCGCTGCCGCGCTTCGCTAGAGCAATCGTGACTTCAACAACGAAAATGCCCCCATTGGGGGCATTTTCTATTGTCACTCCGAGGGACACAGTGCCCTGCAGGCAACAAAAAAGGCGGCCTTGCGGCCGCCAGTCGTTGGGAAAGGTTTGATGATTACTTGGCTGTCGCTTTGGGCATCCAGGCCGGCATGGCGACATCTGCATGGGCGAACTGCGGCAGCTTGGCCCCGAGTTCCTCCATGTTTTTGATGTCCTGCGCGTTCAGATCCTTCTGGGTGATGAGTGTCGGAGGAACGACAACCTGATGCCCCGGATCCTGACCGGCAAGCAGCATGGCGAGCGCACGGACAGAGACCTGACCAACCACGGCCGGATTTGTCGCCGCCGTCGCTGCCCATGCCGAACCGGATTCGCGCATTGCGGCGATGTCAGGCGTCGAAATGTCGGCCGAATAGATCTTGACGCTCGAGGACATTCCCGCCTCGTCCACTGCGATCTTCACACCCTTGGCAAATTCGTCATAGGGGGCAAACATCACGGTAATATCAGGATTGGCGGATACCACCGAACGAGCCTGGTTAGCGACGGAGTTGGCGATCGGGTTATCCATCGTGCCGAACTGGGCAGCTTCCTTGATGCCGGCGTATTTCTTCTTGAACTCTTTCCAGGTCTCGTCGCGTCGGTCGAGCGGCGCAATACCGGCGACATAGACGTAGCCGGCCTTGAAGCTTTCGCCATTGTCCTTGATGGCCTGTTCGAGCGCGAGACGAGCGAGGTCGCGGTCAGACTGCTCGATCTGCGGAATCTTCGGGTTTTCGACGTTCACGTCAAAGGCGACAACCTTGATGCCGGCGTCGACGGCGCGCTGGGCCGCATCCTTCATGGATTCCGTCAGGCCGTGCTGGATGATGATACCCTGCACGCCGAGCGCGATGGCCTGGTCGACCATGTCAGCCTGCACGGCCGCATCCTGGCGGCTGTCGAACACCTGCAGCTGGACGCCGAGCGCCTTGGCCTGCGCTTCGACACCGCCCAGATAGGACTGGAAGAAATCGCCGGTCGAAAGATACCGCACCAGCGCAATCTTAACCTTGCCGGGATTGTCGAACGGCTTTGGCATGTCGGCGGCAAAGGATGGCGCACCAAACGCCGCCGCTCCCATCAGGCCGAGCGTCAATGCGCCCAGCGTTCTGCGTGTCATCTTCATAACAGTCTCCTCCTCCGGTAACATTATGATTATCCGCCAGGGACATCCGCCCTTAGCGTTTGCTCCTCTTTGAGAATGCAAAGGTGAAAATCAGAGCGACGACGAGAACCGCGCCCTTGACGAAATCCTGTGTGTAGTAAGGCACATTCATCATCGTCAGGCCCTGCAGCAGGATACCGACGAAAAGAGCGCCGATGGCGGTCCCCAAGGCATTGGGCTTGGCCGCGCCAAGGACTGCAAAGCCGATCAGCGCGGCGGCAACGGCATCGAGCAAGAGGTTGTTGCCCGACGCGATATCGCCACGACCAAGACGTGCTGCGAGCAGAATGCCGCCGATCGATGCGAAGATGCCCGAGATGATGTAGGCGGAAATCTTGTAGGCATTGACGGGTGCGCCGGCGAGACCGGCTGCGCGCTCGTTGGAGCCGACGGCATACATCATGCGTCCGAACCGGGTATATTCGAGAAAGAACCAGATCAGGATCGCCAGCACGATCAGCACGACAACCGAAACCGGCACGAGATTGGGCAGGATGAAGTCGAAGCGATGGCGGCCAAGAGCGAGAAAGCCCGGGCTGAATGCGCCACTTGCGACGGAGCCATCCGGCAGCGTCATTCCGGTGGCAACGGAGCGGCCCTCGGTCGGAATTCGCTGAAGCCCCAGCAACAGGAACATCATGCCGAGCGTCGCGAGCAGATCCGGCACGCGCATGTAGACGATAATGATGCCATTTATGAGCCCGACCAGCACCCCAACGGCCAGGCAGACGAGCGTTGCCGTGACCGCATCGCCGCCCATGACCACCATCACATAGGACGAAGCCATCATCGCGCTTGTCGCAACCGAACCGATGGATAGATCGAAGCCGCCGACCACGAGCGTCGCGGTGACGCCGAGGGCGAGGATCCCGGTGATCGACACCGATTGCAGGATGAAGACCGCGCTCTGCGGCGATGCGAAGCCGCCGGTGACGAGCGAGAAATAGATGACCATGCCGAAGAGCAGCACGAGGAATCCATATTTTATCGCGAGATCCCTGAAGCTCACACTCGGTTGGGACAAGGGAACCGCGCTCGCGGATTTGCTCTGTTCACTGCTCATATTGCGCTGACCTGTTGAGAGGATTGACCTGCGATCTCAGACAGCAGGCGCTCGACATCGATGCCGGAATTGCGATGCTCGCCGACGATCGTCTGCTCCGACATCACGAGGATGCGGTCAGCCACTTCGAAGGCTTCGTCGAGCTCGGTGAGAAAAAGAATGGTGGCCCGACCACGCGCCGAGGAGCGCAGCTTGTCGCCGATATCGCGGCGGGCAACAATGTCGACGCCCTGAAACGGCTCGTCGAGAACGAGAAGGCGCGATGGCTCCGAAAGCCAGCGGCCGACCATGACCTTCTGCTGATTGCCGCCGGAGAGCGTGTGCATCTCGTCACGCTCGTTGCGGCAGACGACGCCAAGTGCGGATATTTGCTGACGTGCCCTGGAGCGCTCGTTGCCGCGGTTCGATATGCCAAAACGCGATAGCCGCCGCAGGAATGGCAGGCTGATATTCTCGTAAATGTTGAAATCCGGCACGATGCCGCTGATCGCGCGGTCCTTGGCCACGAGGAAGACGCCTCGACCGATGGCCTGGCCGGTCGATTTTGGCTGATAGCTTTTACCATCGAGCGTCATCTGGCCTGCCGCCGGCATGCGCGCTCCCGCCAATACTTCGGCAAGCGCCGACTTGCCGACACCGACAAGACCCGTAACCGCAACGATCTCGCCATCTCCAAGCGCAAAATCGAACGGCCGCGAATGCTCGGACAGCCTCAAGCCTCTTCCCTGGAAGACAGGAACGCTTGCCTCGCGCACCGAGATGGCATCGACCGAGACCTTTCGGCCCAGCATTGCGTTGACGGCACCCTCGTAATCGAGATCCGGCCCTTCAAAGCGGCCGGTGATGCGGCCGTCGCGCAACGACACGATGCTGTCCGCAAGCCGGCGAATATCCGACATGCGGTGGGAAATATAAAGAATCGCGACGCCTCGCGCCTTCAACCGGTCGACAAGCTCGAACAGGCGATCGGCTTCCGCGCTCGACAGTGACGACGTCGGCTCGTCGAGGATCAGAACTTTCGGCTCATGCGCCATGGCGCGCGCAATCGCCACCATCTGGCGATCGGCAAGACTCAAATCATTGATGCTGGATTTGAGATCGATCGTCAGGCCCATGCGCGACGCGACAAGTGCTGCCTCGCGCCGAACGCGGCGCGGGTTGAAGAACAGCCGCGCGCCACGCCCGTTCAACCGGTCGAGCGTCAGATTGGTCGCCACATCGAGATCGGCGACAACGCCATCATTGATGTTTTGATGCACCGTCACAACGCCAGCGCGGATCGCTTCCGCGGGCGTCGAAGGATCGAAGGGCGCATCGGAAAGAGTGATCGTACCGGCATCACGCGGATAGACACCGCTCAAGATGCGCACGAGCGTGGATTTTCCGGCGCCATTGGCACCCATCAAGGCCGTGACGGCGCTGCCCTTGAGGTCCAGATGCACCCCTTGGAGCACCGCCACCGCACCAAAGGATTTACGGACACCCTCGATGCGAAACACTGCATGTTCGCTCATTCTCTCCTCCCAATGACATCAGGTTAGGATAGCTTTTAATCAAATGTCAAGGCCATTGACATTTGACAGAATGCTGACTTAGTTGTGCCCATGACGGCATGTCGAAACACGGTGGAGGCCGCGACATGCGCAGGAGGAGAGCATTATGGACACCCAAGTCTTTGCGGCGCTCAGCGTCGAGACATTGCCGGGCCGGCTTGGCGGCAACACCATTCTCAAGGAAAAAATCGGCGAGGATTCCGCGCAGTGGACGGTCAAGGAAGTCGGCGACGGCAACCTCAATCTCGTTTTCATCGTCTCGGGTGAAAAGGGAGCCGCCATCGTCAAGCAGGCGTTGCCTTATGTGCGCCTCGTCGGCGAAAGCTGGCCGCTTCCTCTCAAGCGCTCCTATTTCGAGTATCATGCTCTGGTGCGCCAATCCCAGCGCGACCCGGGCATGGTGCCGGAAATCTTTTTCTTCGACGCCGCCCAGGCCATCATCGCGATGGAGTTTCTAACCCCGCATGTCATCTTGCGACGGGCATTGATCGATGGGCACATCCTTCCAAAGATCGGTCGCGACCTCGGGCTTTTTTGCGCACGCACCCTCTTTCGCGGTTCCGATTTCTCCATGGCCACGCGCGACAAGAAAGCCGACGTGGCACTCTTCGCTGATAATGTCGAGCTCTGCGACATCACCGAGAATCTCGTCTTTTCCGATCCTTATTTCGAAGCGACGCTCAACCGGCATACCTCGCCGCAACTTGATCCGATCGTTGCGGAGTTGCGTGGGGATCGTGACCTCAAGGTGGAGGCACAGCGGCTAAAGCATCTCTTCTCCGCCAAGGCCGAGACGCTTTGCCATGGGGACCTGCATACCGGCTCGGTGATGGTCACCGACGACGAAACGCGCGTCATCGATCCGGAATTTGCCTTTTACGGTCCGATCAGTTTCGACGTCGGCATGCTGCTTGCCAATTTCTGGATGAGCTATTTCGCCCAAAGCGGTCACGAGAGCGACAACTCTGGGCGCGACGACATGCGCGCCTATTTGCTCGATACGGTTGAAATCATCTGGGAAACATTCCGTGCCGAATTCGCCAATCTCTGGCGCAACGAACGCAAGGGCATCCTTTACCAGGCAAGCCTCTTCGAAGAACAAGGTGACCTGCTCGGAGCCGAGCAGGCTTTGAACATCGTCCTAGACGAGATTTATCGCGAAATGCTGGGCTTTGCCGGCATCGAGATGCATCGCCGCATTCTTGGCCTCGCCCACAATGCCGATTTCGAAACCATCGCCGATCCCAATCATCGGGCCGCCTGCGAGAAGAAGGCGCTGAAGCTTGGGCGCCACCTCGCCGTCAACCGGCATCGCATCCATAGCCTCAAAGATGTCCGCGCGACAGCAGAACGGCTTCAGAAGGAGACACTCGCTTGAAAGTCGGAGAACGCCATTACCATACGATCTGGCTCAACGAGGACGGCCGCTCGGTCGATATTATCGACCAACGCTGGCTGCCGCATGAATTCAGGGTCGTCACGCTGAAGACCGTTGATGACGTCGCCGTTGCCATCCGTGACATGTGGGTGCGCGGCGCGCCGCTAATCGGTGTCACCGCCGCCTATGGCGTTGCCATCGCCATGGCAAAGGACCCTTCCAACGCGCATCTCGACGCCGTCTGGGAAGAGCTCAACGAAACGCGCCCGACCGCCATCAACCTGCGCTGGGCGCTGAACGCCATGCGCGAACACCTGCGTCCGCTAGCAGAAGGCACACGCGCTGAAGCCGCCTACAAGCGTGCCGCCGAAATTGCCGAAGAAGATGTCCAGCTCAACCGCGCGATCGGCGCGAATGGCTTGAAGGTCATCCGCGAGATCGCCGCGAAAAAGAAGGCGGGCGAACCTGTCCGCATCCTTACCCATTGCAATGCCGGCTGGCTCGCGACGGTCGACTACGGCACCGCAACAGCGCCGATCTATATGGCGACGGAAGAAGGCATCCCCGTCCACGTCTATGTCGACGAAACCCGTCCGCGCAACCAGGGCGCCTACCTCACAGCCTGGGAGATGAACGGCCATGGCGTGCCGCACACGCTGATCGTCGACAATGCCGGCGGCCACCTGATGCAGCATGGCGATATCGACATGGTGATCGTTGGAACCGACCGGACAACGGCAAACGGCGATGTGTGCAACAAGATTGGAACCTACCTCAAGGCGCTTGCCGCCCGCGACAATGGCGTGCCCTTCTACGTCGCATTGCCGTCACCGACCATCGACTGGACGGTTCACGACGGCATCAAGGAAATCCCGATCGAGGAGCGATCCGCGGACGAAGTCAGCTTCGTTCAGGGCAAAGCACGGGATGGTTCGATTGCGAGCGTTCGCATCTCGCCTGAAGGAAGTCCTGCGGCAAATCCCGCCTTCGACGTCACGCCTGCCCGCCTGATCACCGGCCTGATAACGGAACGCGGCATCGCGACGCCGTCGCCGGAAGGTCTGAAGGCCCTTTTTCCCGAACGGAGCTGAGACGATGACCCTCTCCAATCAGAAATCCACGGAAGATATTGCACTTGGAATTCGCCGTCGCGTCTTCTTCCACACGATGAAGAACAATGGTGGCTATCTGAGCCAGGCTTGCTCGGCCGCCGAGAGCCTCGCCCTCCTCTATAACGAGTTCCTGAAGCTCGGCGAACCGACGCTTCCGAAAGTGCCGCTTCCCTTCCGTGGCGTGCCTTCGGCCCACAATCCGGACGCTTTCACGGGCGCGGGCTATCACGGTCCGTTCGCACCCGAGTTCGACCGCTTGTTCATTTCACCCGCACACTACGCGTTGGTGATCTACTCCGCGCTGATCGAGACGGGGCGGATGGACGAACATGCGCTCGACCACTTCAACAAGGATGGCGGCTCCGTGGAGATGATAGGCGCCGAACATAGTCCGGGCATGGAGGTGACGACCGGGTCGCTGGCCCAGGGCCTTTCCATGGCATCGGGCGTCGCCTGGGCACGACAGAAGAAAGGCGAGCCGGGCAAGGTCTGGGTCTATATGTCGGATGGAGAATTCCAAGAGGGCCAGACCTGGGAATGCCTTGCGGCGATGGCCTATCATCGCATCGACAACATCCGCGTCATCGTCGACGTCAACCGTCAGCAATGCGATGGCGCCATGTCTTCCGTGCTTGACCTTGGCGATCTCGCCGCGCGCGTCGGCGCCTTTGGCGTGACATGCCGCTCGGTCGATGGTCACGACCTCGACGCCATGCGGCAGGCAGCCGAAAGCGCGGAAGCCGGCAAGCCGCTGGTGATCCTCGCCAATACCTCACCCTATCAGGGCATGAACTTCCTCAAGAAGCGCTTCCCGCGACTGCATTATGTTCGCTTCAAGAGCGCGGACGAGCGGCTGGAAATGCAGGCGGCACTGGCCGCCGAGCTTGGCATCGACATGAACGCAGTGGAAAGGACCTGAACATGGTCGAGATCGTCAACCGTCCCTATGCCAAGGCGTTCGAAACCTTTGCGGTCGCGCGGCCGGAAGTGCTTTGCCTTTCGGCGGATCTTACCTCCTCCTGCGAGGTCGACGGCTTCCGTGACCGGCATCCGGAGCAGTTTCTGACGCTCGGCATGGCCGAGCAGAATATGCTGTCCTTTGCCGGCGGCCTTGCAATGCAGGGCTATCGCCCGTTCCTGCACACGTTCTCGGTGTTTCTCTATCGCCGTCCCTACGATCAGCTGATCAATTCCATCGCCTATTCCAACCGCAAGGTCCGGCTCATGGGTTTTCTGCCTGGCATTACGACGCCGGGCGGCATCACCCACCAGGCGATCGAAGACATTGCCGTCATGCGTGCCGTGCCGAACATGACCGTGCTTGAAACCGGCGATGCAACGGAAGTCGAAACCGTGCTCGAAGTCGCGGACGCCATAGATGGCCCCGTCTATGTCCGCGTCCTGCGCGGCGAGGTGCCGCGCCTCTTTTCGACGCCTTTCGAATTCAACCGGCTGCGTACGCTCTCCGAAGGCGACGACATCCTCGTTGTCAGTTCCGGTGTTTGCACGGAGGAAGCACTGCGCGCGAGCGGGCCGCTCAAGGCGCGCGGGGTTGGCGTTCATCACCTGCACGCCTCGACGTTGAAGCCGTTCGACCGTGATGGCCTGCTGAAGGCCGCCCGCGGCAAGAAAGGCGTCGTCACGCTCGAGAACCACACGATCGTCGGCGGCCTAGGCTCGCTGGTTGCGGAGATCCTCGCCGAAGAAGGCATCGGCATCAAGCTGAAGCGCCTCGGCCTCAACGACACCTTTGCGCATGGCGCTTCCAAACCATATTTGATGAAGAAATACGGACTTGACGCCAGCGCGCTGGTCGGAGCCATAGAACAGCTCCTCGGTAAACCGCTTGCCATCGGGGAAGATGAACTGGCAGAGGTCCGTCTCGATCACGTTCATTCCGCGCAGAAAGCCGAGGCACTCTGATGTCCCCGCGCTTTACCGTCACCTATTTCATCCGGACGGAGGATGTTGAAGAGGCACGCAAGCGTGCCCTCGACGTCGCGCTTGAACAGACCGTCGAAATTCCGCGCCATGTCGTGCCGAAAGGCTATGTCGAAGACGAAATCCTCGGCCGGCTGGAGGCCCTGGATGACGATAGAGATGGGCGGCAGGGCTTCCTTGCAACCATCTCCTATTCCGAAGACGATATTGGCGGCGATTTCCCGCAATTTCTCAATATTGTCTTCGGCAACAGCTCCATCAAACCTGGTTTGAAGGTGGAGGATATCGGTCTTTCGCCCGGCATCCTCGATCTCTGCAAGGGTCCACGGCATGGCATCACAGGATTGCGCGCCCGCGCCGGCGTTGGCGAAACGCCCTTGCTGATGTCGGCGATCAAGCCGGTCGGCCTCTCGACAAAGGAACTCGCCCGTCTGGCCCATGATTTCGCGCTTGGCGGGATGCATTACGTCAAGGATGATCACGGCCTCGTCGATCAGAAGGCGTCGCCGTTTGGCGAACGGTTGCGGGCCTGTGTGGACGCCGTCGGCGAAGCCAACGCCAAGAGCGGCGGAAAAACGAGCTTCGTGCCCAATATCACTGGTCCGGCCAATGCGATCATCGACCGAGCCATGCAGGCTCAGGAAGCCGGTGCCGGCGGCGTCATGATTGCGCCGGCGCTGGCCGGCTACGATGTCATTCGCACCCTCGCGGCCGATCCGGATTTCAGCTTGCCTCTCATCTCGCATCCAGCCTTTGCGGGCGCCAATGTGGTTTCGCCCGACTGTGGATTTACCCATCGCGCTTTCTTCGGAACCCTTCATCGGCTGATGGGTGCGGACGCCGTCATCTATCCGAATTTCGGTGGTCGCTTCGGTTTCACCCGCGAGGAATGCCTATCCATCGCCAGTGCCTGCGCTGTTGAACTGGGTGGACTGAAAGCCATCGTACCAGCACCCGGCGGCGGCATGACGTTGAACAGAGTGGGCGAGATGCGTGCGGCGTATGGCAACGACATCATGTACCTGGTCGGAGGCGCCCTGCTGGAGACCGGCAATCTGGTGGAGGCCTGCCAACGCCTGTTCGATGCTGTTTATGCCTGATCGACGGTGACGACCGATTCTGCCTGACACGAGTCTCTCGGTGCTGCGGATGCGGAACATTCGCGGCAGCGAGATGAATAAACGTCATTCCTTGCCGCTCTCACCCGGCAACGAGTGATCACGGTTTCGCAGTGCGACGCGAAATAGGTTGGCTTTGTCACAGTCCCGCTATAGATATGACTGATAACAGTCTTGCCCGCTCCCGTAATTGGGCGATATCGCCTGCAAGGACACCGGCCTTGCAGTGATCGATCGGCCTCAGATCGATCGCAATACCCGCGGAAATAGTGCGAAAAATTAGAATGTCTTTCGCGAATTGCGGGGAAATCCGGCTCTAGCATCCAAACCCATTAACAGCGCACAATCCACCTTCGCTACGGAGCGTTTATGAGCGCTTCTCGCGGCCGGCATCGGAGGAGATGCAGGCGAGCCCCTTGATTTCACGAGCGTCGGGAACGCTTTGGGAGGAACAATGCTTGAACGGCTTTTCAAACTAAGCGAGCACGGCACGTCCGTCCGCACGGAACTCATCGCAGGCGTGACGACGTTCCTGACGATGTCCTATATCATCTTCGTCAATCCGGATATTCTGTCGACCACCGGCATGGATCGGAATGCCATCTTCGTTGCGACCTGTCTTGCCGCAGCCTTGGGTTCGATCATCATGGGTGTCGTCGCGAATTGGCCGATCGGCATGGCACCCGGCATGGGACTTAATGCCTTCTTCGCCTTCACCGTCGTCGCAGCGCTGGGCTTTACCTGGCAGCAGGCGCTCGGTGCCGTCTTCATCTCCGGCTCCATCTTCGTCCTTTTGACGGTAACCGGCGTGCGCAGCTGGCTAATTGCCGGTATCCCGCGTTCGCTCAGAAGCGCTATCGCTGCCGGTATCGGCCTGTTTCTCGCAATCATCGCACTGAAAAGCGCCGGCATCGTCGTTGCCAACAAAGCGACGCTCATCGGCCTCGGTGATCTGAAGCAGACCGGCCCGCTCCTCGCGATCTTCGGCTTCTTCGTCATCGCCGTTCTCGATGCGATGAAGGTGAAGGGCTCGATCCTGATCGGCATTCTCGCCGTCACCGTCCTTTCCTGGATCTTCGGCGTCAGCCAGTTCCACGGCATCGTTTCGGCACCGCCCTCGATGCTGCCGACCTTCCTGCAGCTCGACATCGTCGGTGCTCTGCATGGCGGCCTCGTCCATATCATTCTCGTCTTCGTCCTGGTCGAAGTCTTCGACGCCACTGGCACGCTGATCGGCGTCGCCAAGCGCGCCAAGCTGCTCGAGGAAGGCAAGCCGAGCCGCCTAAGCCGAGCCCTGCTCGCCGATAGCGCGGCCATCGTTGCTGGCTCCCTGATGGGCACCAGCAGCACCACCGCCTATGTCGAGAGCGCCTCGGGCGTTCAAGCTGGCGGCCGTACGGGCCTGACGGCGCTGACGATTGCCGTGCTCTTCATCGCGGCCCTGTTCTTCTCGCCGCTCGCCGCTTCGGTTCCGGCTTATGCGACTGCTCCGGCTCTGCTTTACGTCGCCGGCCTGATGATGCGCGAGCTCACGGAAATCGAATGGGATGATCTGACGGAGGCAGCACCTGCAGCCCTCACCGCGCTTGCGATGCCCTTCACCTACTCGATCGCCAACGGTCTTGCCTTCGGCTTCATCAGCTACGTCGTCCTGAAAGTCTTCACTGGTCGCTGGTCGACGCTGCATCTGGCAACGCAGATCGTTGCGGCCCTGTTCATCGTCCGCTTCGCCTTCTTCGCAGACTGACAGCAACGCATTTCAAAGGGCCGGGCCATCCGACGGGGTGGCCCGGCCCTTTTTGCATTTTGGGTGTCATCCAGACGCGGCTGGCACTTGCAGTTGGCAGTTAATCTATCTGTGCGTTTGGGATCTCTACCAAAGCGGTAACCTCCAGATAAAGCTGGAAGGAAACGGGGCCGGCGGGTCTATTGCCCACCATTTCTATTCCGGACAAGAAAAGCACCTTACGAAAAAGGGCGCTACAACCGCAGCGCCCCTTGTGATTTTCACTCCTCACCACTCCGCTTAGCGGATCAGGAATGGCTCCTCGAAGAAATGTTCCTCGAGGTTTACGCCCTCGCCGCCGCGATCCACCACGGCGAAATCCGAGGGGCCGTCGAGCGGCGTCAGGATGCCATGCCAGACATTGCGGCCGATATTGACGCCCTGCCCCGGCTTCGTCCGGAAGGCCAATGGTTCGGCCGGTCCGTTCGCCGTCTCCTTGGCGACGACGACGAGGAACGGGTAGTCCGTCAGCGGTATGAAGGCCTGGCTGCCGAGGGGATGCCGCTCGACCATTTTTAGCTCCAGCGGCAACTCATACGGTTCGCCGCGCAAGAGGCTGATCATCGCGCGTGCCTTTTCGCCCGTTGTCTCGATCTTCGCCAGATCATGATAGCGCACGCATTTTCCGGCATTGATGGGGTAATTATATGCCCCTTCCATCTCGATGACGTCGCCAAACGGAAAGAAGGCTGCGTTGGTCAACGGCTGAATTTCGATCACTTTCATTCACGCTCTCCTCGTCTCTGTTGCTCCCATGCATGCATCCGTCCTTCATGCCGTAGGCCGCTGTTCGCGCGGTCGCTCGCCCCCCTCATCGGGAAGCATGGCGGCAAGCCGCAGGCGTGCGATCCGCTCCACCTGACCGCAGGCAGTGGCGAATTCGTCGGCGCGGTCGTTCTCTATCCTGGTCTCGAACGCAGCGAGGATCCCGGTTTTCGTATGGTCGCGGACGGCAATGATGAAGGGGAAGCCGAATTTTGCGACATAACGGTCGTTTAGCTCGGTGAAACGCGTGCGCTCCTCATCCGTCAACGCATCAAGGCCAGCGGATGCCTGCTCCTCGGTCGAACTTGCCGTCAGGCGCTTGGCCTGCGCCAATTTGCCGGCGAGATCCGGGTGGGCGACGAGCACACCGAGCCGCTCGTCTTCGCTGGCTGCACGAAACTGGAAAGTGAGCGCGGCATGAAGGCCGATGGCGGTGTCGTTTGCCGGTGAAAGCTCGCCGGCAAAGGCCCGCCTTGCGATCCAGGGCGAATGTTCGAAAACACTGCCGAAGCGCTCGACAAACTCGGCTTCCGGCATCTGCGAGGGCCGCTCGGCAACCGGCTTGGGCGGATGGGTCGCGGCCCAATGTTCGGCGATGTCGACACGCCGCGCGATCCAGACCTTCTCATGCTTCTGGACGTAGTCGATAAAGCGGGCCAGCGCCATGACACGGCCCGGTCGCCCGATCAGCCGGCAGTGCAGGCCGATACTCATCATCTTCGGAAGGCCGGCACTCCCTTCCGCATAAAGCGCATCAAACGAATCCTTCAGATAGCTGAAGAACTGGTCGCCGCTGTTGAAGCCCTGGGGCGTCGCAAAACGCATGTCATTGGCATCGAGCGTATAGGGAATGATGAGCTGGTGACGTCCGCCATGCTCGTACCAATAGGGAAGATCGTCGGCATAGGTGTCGGAAATATAGTCGAAGCCGCCGGCCTCCGTAACGAGATCGACGGTGTTGACGGAACAGCGACCGGTATACCAGCCGCGCGGCCGCGTGCCGGTGACAAGCGTGTGCAGACGCACTGCTTGCGCGATCGCCGCCCGCTCCTCTTCCGGTTCCATGTCCTTGTGCTCGACCCATTTGAGGCCGTGCGAAGCAACTTCCCAACCAGCCTCCAGCATGGCGGCGACCTGCGCCGGTGAACGTTGCAGAGCCGTCGCGACGCCATAGACGGTGACCGGGACCTGCTTTTCGGTAAACAGCCGATGCAGACGCCAGAAGCCTGCGCGAGCGCCATATTCGTAGATCGATTCCATGTTCCAGTGGCGCTGATCCGACCATTGGGCAGCGCCGACGATTTCCGACAGAAAGGCCTCGGATGCCGCATCGCCATGCAGCACGCAGTTCTCGCCACCCTCTTCGTAATTCAGGACGAATTGTACGGCAACGCGCGCATCATCAGGCCATTGCGCGGCCGGTGGCGTCTGGCCATACCCGTGCATGTCACGGCAATATCGCATGAAACACTCCTCCAAATGTATTCGATGGCAAATTTCTAACCGCAAATCGCGCACGCTATTCCCCTTGGAAATTTTGAAAGTCTCGAACGATCCCGCTGCTTTTCAGGGGGATGGGCCTGGCGGATAGTGGAGGCAGGAGCGCTACGTTCGGGAGAAGAAAATGCAGTCTCATTCGCAAGGAGCCGGCCGGCTCACGACCCACGTTCTGGACACGGCGCTCGGCAAGCCGGCGGAGGATCTGCGCATCGATCTCTACCGGGTGGATGGAGAGACGCTGCATCTCCTGAAGTCCGTGCGGACGAATGACGACGGCCGCTGCGACGCGCCGCTGCTGGCTGGCGACACCATGACTTCGGGCATCTACGAGCTACGCTTCCATGCCGGTGACTATCTCGGTCGCTCGACCGGAGATCCAATGTTTCTCGACATCATCCCGATCCGCTTCGGCCTTGGCGACGAGGGCGCGCATTACCATGTGCCGCTGCTTCTTTCTCCCTTCAGCTACTCCACCTACCGCGGGAGCTAGGAATGATGCCGGTAACGATCCGCTCCGAATTACGTTTTATTCTCAACGGCCAGGACATTGCGCTCAGTGACGTCGCGCCGGACCAGACGCTGCTCGACTGGCTGCGGCTTGCGCGCTCGCTGAAGGGCACCAAGGAGGGCTGCGCCGAGGGCGATTGCGGCGCATGTACCGTGCTTGTGGGACGGCTGACGCCGTCAGGTGGTCTCGTCTATGAAGGGGTCAATGCCTGCATTCGCTTTCTCGGCTCGCTGGACGGCTGCCACGTGGTCACCGTCGAGCATTTAGCCCCAAGCGACACCAGCCTGCATCCGGTGCAGCAGGCCATGGTCGACTTTCACGGCTCACAATGCGGCTTTTGCACGCCAGGTTTCGTGATGTCGCTCTATGGACTCTGGATGCAGACGCCGAACCCAACGGACCAGCAAATTGAAACGGCTTTGCAAGGCAATCTCTGTCGCTGCACCGGCTATGAGCCGATCATGCGTGCTGCGCGCTCCATTTCCAGTTACGGCGGAACGCAAAAAGATCCGTTGCTTGTTGAACGCAAGACGATGATCGCGCGCCTGAAGGCCCTACACGATGGTGCGCGCGTGGAAATCGGCGAGGGCCGCCATCGGCTGGTCGTGCCCGCCAACCTTGATGATTTTGCCGCCGTTCTCGAGGCCTCGCCCACCGCGACCGTGGTGGCCGGCTCCACCGATGTCGGCCTCTGGGTCACCAAGCACATGCGCGACATTACCCCGGTGCTCTTCATCGCCGGACTGCAGGAACTGAAATCCATCGCGGTGGCAGACGGTCTCATCACCATCGGCGCTGGCGTTACCTATACCGAGGCGATAGCGACGCTCTCGCAGCATATCCCGGCACTTGGTCCGCTGATTACACGCATCGGCGGCCAGCAGGTGCGCAATATGGGCACGATCGGCGGCAACATCGCCAATGGCTCGCCGATCGGCGATACGCCGCCAGCGCTGATAACGCTTGGCGCATCGATCACCCTGTGCAAGGGCAATGTCCGACGCACCATAGCGCTCGAAGACTTTTTCATCGCCTATGGCAAGCAGGATCGCCAGCCCGGCGAATTCGTCGAAGCCGTGCATATTCCGATCCCGGCTGCGATCGAAAAATATGCCATCTACAAAGTGACGAAACGCCGCGACGAGGATATTACCGCAACGCTTGGTGCCTTCCGCCTGACGCTTGCCGACGATGGCACGGTCGCCGACATACGGATCGCCTATGGCGGCATGGCTGCGACGCCTAAACGGGCCATCGCGGTCGAACAATCGTTGCTCGGCCAACCCTGGAACGAGAAGACGGTAGAGGCGGCCATGGAAAAATACGCAGAGGACTATTCACCACTGACCGATATGCGCGCCACTGCGGAATATCGGGCACTGGCAGCGAAAAACCTCCTGCTGCGCTTTTACCTGGAAACCACGTCCGATGCGACACCGGCCCAGGTGTCCAGATACGAGGCCGCTTAAGCCATGAACAAGCACGCTCCAGACCTTAAACCCGAAACCATCATTGGTGGCGTTCATTCGAGCCCAAGGCACGATTCGGCGCACAAACATGTCTCCGGCGCCGCCGTCTACATCGACGACATCGCAGAGCCCGCCGGCACGCTGCACGCCGGCCTTGGCCTGTCGACCGTCGCGCACGGCATTCTGAAATCGGTCGATCTTTCGGCGGTGCGGGCCGCTCCCGGCGTTGTCACCGTCCTCACCCATGAAGACGTACCCGGTGTCAACGATATCTCGCCTTCCTACATGCACGACGACCCGGTGCTTGCCGACGGCAAGGTCGAGTTTCATGGCCAGCCGATCTTCTGCGTCATTGCGGACACGCGCGAGCAGGCCCGGCGGGCCGCGCGCCTTGCCAAGATCGAATATGAGGAACTGCCCGCCGATATCGACATATGGGACCTCGACGTCTCGACCCATCGGCAGGTCGTGACCCCGCTGACGCTGAAGCGCGGCGATGCGGCAACAGCCCTTGCAAATGCCCCGCGGCGCGTGACGGGCCGCATGCGACTCGGCGGACAGGACCATTTCTATCTTGAAGGTCAGATATCGCTCGCCGTTCCCGGCGAGGACGACGAAGTTGCCGTCTATTGCTCCACCCAGGGTCCGAGCGAAACGCAGCACATGGTCGCGCATGCGCTTGGCGTGCCAAGCAATGCCGTGACGATCGAAGTGCGCCGTATGGGTGGCGGCTTTGGCGGCAAGGAAACGCAAGCGAACCAGTGTGCTGCCATCGCGGCCATCGCGGCCAAGAAGCTGAAACGCGCCGTCAAGGTCCGGCTCGATCGTGACGAAGATATGGTCGCCACCGGCAAGCGGCATGATTTTGCCATCGACTACGATGTCGGCTTCGATGACGAGGGCCGCATCCTTGCCGTCGACTATACCTTCGCGCTTCGGGCGGGATTTTCCGCCGATCTGTCAGGCCCGGTTGGCGACCGTGCGCTGTTTCACTGCGACAATGCCTATTTCTTCCCGCATGTTCATGCAAAGTCGGCGCCGCTTTACACCAACACCGTTTCCAACACTGCCTTTCGTGGTTTCGGCGGACCGCAGGGGATGGTGGGCGCCGAGCGCGTCATCGACGAAGTCGCCTTTGCCGTCGGCAAGGATCCGCTCGAGATTCGCAAGCTGAATTTCTATGACGCGATGGGCACCGAGGGCGAGCGTAACCTCACCCCCTATCACCAGAAGGTCGAGGATTGCATCATCCAGCGCATCATAGCTGAGCTGGAGGAAAGTGCCGACTATGCCGGACGCCGCAAGGCCATTGCCGAGTTCAATGCAAAGAACCGCATCGTCAAGCGTGGCATCGCGCTCACTCCGGTGAAATTCGGCATCTCCTTCACCAAGACCGAGTCGAACCAGGCAGGCGCACTGGTGCACGTCTATAGCGACGGTTCCGTGCACATGAACCACGGCGGCACCGAGATGGGCCAAGGGCTGCATCTGAAGGTGGCTCAGGTCGTGGCGGAGGAGTTTCAGATCGATCTCGATCGGGTGAAGATCACCGCGACGACGACCGCCAAAGTTCCGAATACGTCGCCGACCGCCGCCTCCTCGGGTGCCGATCTCAACGGCATGGCGGCCCAAAATGCCGCGCGTCAGATCAAGGAGCGATTGATCGCCTTTGCCGCTGAAAGCCATCAGGTGCCGCGCGACCAGGTGATATTCCTGCCGAACCGGGTCCGGATCGGCGATATCGAGATGCCATTCGACGATCTTGTCAAAAAGGCCTATATGGCCCGCGTCCAACTTTCGGCGGCGGGTTTTTACAAGACGCCGAAGATCCATTGGGACCGCTCCAAAGGCCGCGGCCACGCCTTTTACTACTACGCCTATGGTGCGGCCTGTTCGGAAGTCTCCATCGATACCTTGACCGGTGAGTACATCGTCGAGCGCACGGATATTCTGCATGATACCGGTCGCTCGCTGAACAAGGCCATCGATATCGGTCAGATCGAGGGTGGCTTCATTCAAGGCATGGGCTGGTTGACGACCGAAGAACTCTGGTGGGACGGCAAGGGCCGGCTGCGCACCCATGCGCCGTCGACTTACAAGATCCCTCTTGCATCCGACCGCCCGAAGATTTTCAATGTGGCATTGACCGATTGGTCTGAGGCCTATGAGCCGACGATCCACCGGTCGAAGGCGGTCGGCGAACCGCCGCTGCCGCTTGGCCTTGCCGTGCTGCATGCGCTTTCGGATGCGGTCGCAAGTGTTGCCGATCACAAGATCTGCCCGCGGCTCGACGCGCCGGCGACACCGGAAAGGGTGCTGATGGCAATCGAGCGTCTCAAGGCGGCGAACAAGGAGTGAGTGCATGTCTGCCGCCCGTGAAGACATCCGGGATTTCCTGCGCCGCGAACCGGCTTCGATCCTTGTCGAAGTGACGGGGGTCGCAGGCTCGGCGCCGCGCGATACCGATGCCTGGATGCTGGTGTCGGAACATGCGATCTTTGCGACGATCGGCGGTGGGCAGCTCGAATATATGGCCATCGACCAGGCGCGCAGAGCTTTGCGCTCGGGCCTTACGGCAGAACCGATGAACGTGCCGCTCGGTCCCGAGATCGGTCAGTGCTGCGGCGGCCGGGTGGGACTTGCCTTCACGGCTCTCAATCCCGAACTTGCCAACGACCTCGTCGCCCGCAGCGATCGGGAAATGGCCGCGCGGCCGCATGTCTATGTGTTCGGAGCCGGCCATGTCGGTGACGCGCTCGCCATGGCGCTTTCGCTTGCCCCGTTGCGTGTCGTCCTGGTGGATACGCGGGAAGATGAATTGACCGCCTGCACTGTGCCGCGCATAGAAACCTGCCTGACGGCCATGCCGGAGGCCGTCGTTCGCGATGCGCCAGCCGGCAGCAGCTTCGTCATCCTCACCCATGACCATGCACTCGATTTCCTGATAACAGCCGAAGCGCTCAAGCGCACGGATGCTGCTTATGTCGGCATGATCGGATCGAAGACGAAGCGTGCCACCTTCCGCAACTGGCTGACGCGCGAAAGCGGCCAGGCAGAGCTATTCGATCGCCTCATCTGCCCAATTGGCGGAACGGCCGTAAAGGACAAGCGCCCCACCGTGATTGCAACACTTGCCGCGGCTGAGATCATGACGGCTGCGCTGAGCTGGGCAACGGAACGGGTCAGACTTGTAGGTGCCGTCAATCGCTAGCCTTTCGGCAACGAGCTGAGTACCCTTGCGGTATCAGAGCCCTGCGACGGCTATCGCAAGATCTCGGTGGGTGCAGCAGGCAGGCAATCTCACTCAATCCTATCACTGGATAACAGGTAACTGCTTTAGGGGATTTGCGAGTGGCACGCCGAGCGGCTCGAAATGTCGCTCATTAGCCGTCAGGACAGTAAGACCATGCGCAGCAGCGGTCGCGGCAATGGCGATGTCCTCGAAGCCGGGATCGTGAGCACGTGCTCGATCTAGCATAAGACCAGCGTGTCTCGCCTCTTCCATTCCGAATGGCAGAATTCGGCCAGCGTAGAAATGCTCCACGGCAGCTAGCCAGCGGCGCAACTGCGCTGCTTTCGTCGTCGCCTCGATCCTTGCTGCTCGCGCGATTCCTGCTTCTATCTCGGCTATAGAGATTGCCGAAAGATAAAGTCGGCCACTATTGGCGCGCATCCATGCGGCAAATGCGTCGATACCGACCTTGCGCTTGGTCGGAGCATCGGCCGACACAATGTTGGTATCCAGAAGATACACGGTCAAAGTCCGTTTTCACGCAATGCGCGGGCAGTCTTTCCCGAGCGCTCTGGAATATCGGTCTTTTCCCCGGGAAATGCCAAAAGCAGATCGGCAAAGTCCGGCACTCTGGAAATCCTCTCCCATTCCTCGAAAGAAACGAGCACGGCCTCTTTACGGCCATGGCGAGTGATAATGGTCGGCTCGCCGGCCACCGCTTGATCAACGACGGCAGAAAGCGTCGCTTTGGCATCCTTGAACTGGATCTCCTTCATGTCAATTCTCCATATGACCACCAGTAGTCATATAAGAATTTACTGCTTTTAATCAAGCAGCGATCGCAACATCCGGACTGCGCCCTCAAACCAGGTCTGTCCTCGAGGTAAGGCCCGCCATCACCATCCTCCTCACGCTCGCACGAGAGAAAGCGTCGTCTCAAATCCGTTTGGTCAACGGGACAGTGTCGTGAGGCAAGGCCTTCGGATCATGGCGTCGCTGTGGCAGGCTCCTCCGCAAGCAGCTTGCCGATGAGCCGCTGACAGCGCTCGGCCATGAAGTCGATCATCAGACGAACCTTGGGATCCTGGAAGCGCTTGTGCGGATAAATGGCAGCGAGCTGCACTGGCGCCGGCGGGCTTTCCTTCAGAATTTCCACCAGCCGGCCCTCCCGGAGATAGGCTTTCACCTCGAACAGCGGCTTGTTGATGATGCCACGATCCTCGAGCGCCCATTGGGTCAACACATCGCCGTCGTCGCTGTCGTAAGGTCCGGCGACTTCGAACTTACGTGGCCCTTCCGCCGTCATCAGCGTCCAGTAATATTCCTTGGATCCGGGATATCGCAGCAAAAGACAGTCATGCTTGTCGGCAATCAGGGCATCGGCAGTCTCCGGCATGCCACGGCGCGCCAGATATGCGGGCGAAGCACACAACACGCGCTCGCAATTGAGGATGCCGCGCATGCGCAGGTTTGAATCCTCAAGCACGCCGAGCTTGAAGGCCACGTCGACGCCTTCGGCCAAGATATCGACATTGTGGTCCGATAGGCGAACGCGCACCTCGATATCCGGGTATTTGTCGTGAAACTCCGGAATGCCCGAAGCGACAAGCCGCCGCCCGATTCCAAGCGGCGCTGTGATCCTGAGCGATCCCTTCGGATTGCGGGAGAGGTCGGCAATCGCTCCTTCCGCCTCATTGACGGCCTCGATGATCTTGACCGCTTTTTCGTAGAAGACGCGGCCGTGCTCGGTCGGCGAGAGCTTGCGCGTCGTGCGGTTGAAGAGGCGCACGCCGAGATGCCGCTCGAGCTCCTTGATACGATTGCTGGCGACCGCCGGCGTGACGCGTTGATCGCGCCCTGCCGCTGAGAGAGTACCGAGTTCGACCACGCGAACGAAGACGCGCACATTATCAAGATAGGACATGCCTCCTTCTACCACATCGGACAGCAGAACAAAGCGGGGGTCATCTTATAGATTTTTTTGAAAGTGTTGGCGGACTCACCGGGATTTTCGAGAAAATCGCGTGATGGCAAACAGTCCCATGAAGATCGGGAGGGAGTTCCCATGTACGAATATGCCATCGCCTGGGACTGGCTGACCTTTGCCGTCCGCTGGCTGCACGTTATCACAGCAATCGCCTGGATCGGCTCGTCATTCTATTTCGTGGCGCTCGACCTTGGCCTGAAGAAGCACCCTGCCCTGCCGCCTGGCGCCTATGGCGAGGAGTGGCAGGTTCACGGCGGCGGATTCTACCACATCCAGAAGTATCTGGTGGCGCCTGCCAATATGCCGAACCATCTCATCTGGTTCAAATGGGAAAGCTACGTCACCTGGCTTTCCGGCTTCGGCATGCTCTGTCTCGTCTATTACGCCGGAGCCGACCTCTACATGATCGATCCGGCGGTGCTCGACGTGTCCAAGCCGGTCGCGATCGCCATCTCGCTGGCGTCGATTGCCGGCGGCTGGATCATGTACGACCTGATCTGCAAGTCGCCCTTCGGCAACGACAATACGCGGCTGATGGTGGCGCTCTATTTCATTCTGGTGGCGGTGGCCTGGGGCTACACACACCTCTTCACCGGACGAGCCGCCTTCCTGCATCTCGGTGCCTTCACCGCGACGATCATGTCGGCGAACGTGTTCTTCATCATCATTCCGAACCAGAAGATCGTCGTTGCGGACCTCATCGCCGGCCGCACGCCCGATCCGAAATACGGCCGCATCGCCAAGCAACGCTCGACGCACAACAACTATCTGACGCTGCCGGTGTTGTTCCTGATGCTGTCGAACCACTATCCGCTGGCTTTCGGCACGCAATTCAACTGGATCATCGCCTCGCTGGTATTCCTGATGGGCGTGACGATCCGCCATTGGTTCAACACCCGCCACGCCGATGCCGGCAAGCCGACCTGGACCTGGATCGTCACTGTCGTCCTCTTCATCGTCATCATGTGGCTTTCGACCGTTCCTAAAATTCTGACCGGCGAACCGGTCACGAAGATCTCCGCGATCCAGCAGCCCTTCGTCGAGGCTCAGGCCTTCCCGAAAGTCCGCGATACCATCATGGGTCGCTGCTCGATGTGTCATGCGAAGGAGCCGAGCTGGGAGGGTATCATCGCCCCTCCCAAGGGTGTCGTCTTCGAAACCGATCGCGACATCGCAGCCCATGCCCGCGAAATCTACCTGCAGGCGGGCCGAAGCCATGCCATGCCGCCCGCCAACGCCTCGCACATTACCGACGAGGAGCGGCGCCTGCTCGTTTCCTGGTATGAAAGCGCCGTCAATGGGGAGAAGACCCAATGAATGAAGTCCTGATCCGCGGTCGTGTCCTGACCTTTCTTGCCGAGCCCAAAGGCATCGATGATGCCGCGTCCTATCGCTATATCGAGGACGGTGCGGTTTTTGTCCGCAACGGAAAGATCGTGGAGATCGGCTCCTATGGCGACATGACAAAGTTTGCCGGCGCCGATATCAAAATCTTGGATCATCGACCGAACCTCATCCTTCCCGGTTTTATCGATACGCACCTGCACTTCCCGCAGACGCAAGCGATCGCCTCCTATGGCGCGCAGCTGCTTGAATGGCTGAACACCTATATTTTCGTCGAGGAGCAGAAGTTCGCGCGCGCCGCCCATGCGGCCGAAGTCGCCGATCGCTTCATGGGCGAACTTCTGTCGAACGGCACCACGACCGCGGTTGCTTATTGCTCCGTGCATCCGGAAAGCGTCGATGCCTATTTTGCGGCGGCCGAGGCCCGCGGCATGTGCATGATCGGCGGCAAGGTAATGATGGATCGCAATGCGCCGGACGCGCTGCGCGACACCCCGCAGCAGGGTTATGACGAGACAAAGCGATTGATCGAAAAATGGCACGGCCGCGGACGCGCCCGTTACGCGATCAGCCCGCGCTTCGCCATCACCTCGACGCCCGAACAGATGGAGATGAGCAAGGCGCTGGTCGCCGAGCATCCGGACTGCTACGTCCAGACGCACCTCTCCGAAAATCGCGACGAGATCGCCTTTGCCACTTCCCTTTATCCCGAGGCGAAGGACTATACCGACATCTATGCGCGTTATGGTCTGCTCAACGAGCGCATGTTGCTCGGCCATTGCATCCATATGAGCGAGCGTGAAGTTTCCGTTCTGGCCGAAACCGGCGCGGTCGGCGTGTTCTGCCCGACATCGAACCTTTTCCTCGGCTCCGGCCTCTTCAATGCCGCACAGTTCGACAAGCTTGGTGCGCGCTGGTCGGTTGCGACCGATGTCGGCGCGGGCACCAGCTTCTCGATGCTGGAAACCATGGATGAGGCCTATAAGGTCCTGCATCTGCAGGGTCAGCGTTTGACGCCGTTCAATTCCTTCTATCGCATGACACGCGGCAATGCGCTTGCGCTTGGCCTGGAACGGCACATCGGTTCGCTGCAGGCCGGGGCGGATGCCGATATCGTCGTCCTCGATTCCAGTGCGAAGTCGGCGATGGAATTCCGCATGCGCACCGCAACCTCGCTCGCCGAGGAGCTCTTCATTCTTCAAACCATGGGCGACGACCGTTGCGTCGCCGAAGTCTATGTTGCCGGAAAAGCGATGAAGACCAAAAACAACAAGCCGGCAACAATGGCTCAAGCGTCACTTCAGCTTGCCTGACCATTGATGCGGCGGGCCACTAACGCCGTCGTCTCTCTCATCGGGAGGCGGCGGCGAAGGCGTTCAGGTTCCTTTTGGGCGTCCGCCCATGGCCTTCGTCAACTCTTCCGCCGCAGCCCGCACGACGGGGCCAAGTGCGTCAACTTTCGCATCGGGCATGCGCACAGCCGGGCCCGAAACGGAAATGCCGGCGACGGCGTCGCCATATTCATCGAAGATCGGGGCCGCCACACATCGCATGCCAAGCGTGTGCTCCTCGTCGTCGATAGACCAGCCGCGCGAGCGGATTTCGACTACGTCCTTTAGCAGAGCAGAAAGCGTATCGCGGGTTTTCTCGGTGAAATGCTGGAGCGTGCGATCGCCAAGGACTGTTGCGATCCGGCTATCCGGCCAGGTCGAAATGATCGCCTTGCCGATGCCGGAGGCATGGATCGGCCCGCGCCGGCCGGGCCGGAAAAAGGCGCGCATCGGCGCATGGCTTTCCGCTTGCGAAATGAAAACGACGTCGCCATCCTCCTCGATGGCGATATTGGCCGTCTCGCCGGTTTCCTCCATCAATTGCTTCAGGAACGGTCTACTGATCGTACCGAGCTTGCGGAATCGCAAGTAGGCCGTTCCGATCTCGAAGGCTTTGACCCCGATGGTCCAGGCACCGGTTTCGCTGTCATGCGCCACCATGCCGTGCTGGGCGAGAGATGTCAGCAGCCGGTGCACGGTGGATGGCGCCATGGCCGATTGATCGGCAAGGTCGGTCAAAACAGCGCCGTCTGCCGCGGCCACGAGCTCCAGAAGCTTTAAACTGCGATCCAACACTTGGACGGACGAAGCCGCCGCATTCTCCGCCGGCTTCCGCCCCGGCCTGCCCCTCGTTTTTTCCCGATGTTCCGCCACGATTCCAATTCCCGATCGAACCCGCGCTGCGCCATTCGACGCGGCATGCTTTGGCTTCATGACATATCCGCTTCGTCTCGATTGTTCCAGATTTGTTGAAAATGTTTATTTCCATATGATGGGATTGATTTCCATTTATTGATTGCGCTTACCGGCGCATGCGCTACCTTCGATACAGAAACGGAGGAATTCCCATGGCAAAGATGCGAGCAGTCGATGCTGCAGTGCTGGTTCTGGAGAAGGAAGGCATCCATTGCGCCTTCGGCGTCCCGGGCGCTGCGATCAACCCCTTCTATTCGGCAATGAAGGCGCGGGGCTCCATTCGCCATGTGCTTGCCCGTCACGTCGAAGGTGCAAGTCATATGGCCGAAGGCTACACGCGCGCCAAGGCCGGCAATATTGGCGTCTGCATCGGAACGTCCGGCCCGGCCGGCACCGACATGATCACCGGCCTTTATTCGGCCTCTGCCGACTCCATCCCGATCCTCTGCATTACCGGCCAGGCGCCGCGCGCCCGGCTCGACAAGGAGGATTTTCAGGCCGTCGACATCGCCAAGATCGCAGCACCCGTCACCAAATGGGCCGTGACCGTCATGGAGCCGGCGCTCGTTCCCTTTGTCTTCCAGAAGGCATTCCATACGATGCGTTCCGGCCGCCCAGGCCCGGTCCTGATCGATCTGCCCGTTGACGTCCAGCTCGCCGAAATCGAATTCGACATCGACACCTACGCCCCGCTCGAACCCTACAAGCCGTCGGCGACACGGGCGCAGGCCGAGAAGGCACTCGCCATGCTGAACGCTACCGAGAGGCCGCTGATCGTTGCTGGCGGCGGCATCATCAATGCCGATGCTTCGGATCTGCTCGTCGAATTCGCCGAGATCACCGGCGTTCCGGTCATCCCGACATTGATGGGCTGGGGAACGATCCCCGACGATCATCCGCTGATGGCCGGCATGTGCGGGCTGCAGACATCGCATCGCTACGGCAACGCCACGCTGCTGGCCTCGGACTTCGTGCTTGGTATCGGCAATCGCTGGGCTAATCGTCATACGGGTAACGTTCCAACCTATACGGAAGGTCGCACCTTCGTTCATGTCGATATCGAGCCGACCCAGATCGGCCGTGTCTTCGCCCCCGATTTCGGCATCGTCTCGGACGCCGGTGCCGCGCTGAAGCTCTTCCTCGACGTCGCGACCGAATGGAAGACCGCCGGCAAGCTGCGCGACTGGTCAACCTGGGCGGAAGAATGCCGCGATCGCAAGCGCACCATGCTGCGCAAGACGCATTTCGACCAGACGCCACTGAAGCCACAGCGCGTCTACGAGGAAATGAACAAGGCGTTTGATCGCGACACCTGTTACGTCTCGACCATTGGGCTTAGCCAGATTGCCGGCGCGCAGTTCCTGCATGTCTACAAGCCGCGCAACTGGATCAATTGCGGTCAGGCAGGCCCGCTCGGCTGGACGCTGCCGGCGGCGCTCGGCGTACGTGCCGCCGATCCGGACCGGCCGATCGTCGCTCTATCCGGCGATTACGACTTCCAGTTCCTCATCGAGGAATTGGCCGTTGGCGCGCAACACAAGCTGCCCTATCTGCACGTGGTCGTGAACAATTCCTATCTCGGCCTCATCCGTCAGGCTCAGCGCGGCTTCAACATGGATTTCGAGGTCAGCCTCGCTTTCGAAAACATTAACGCGTCAGACGATTCAGAGCCCGGTTACGGTGTCGACCATGTGGCGGTTGCAGAGGGTCTCGGTTGCAAGGCCATCCGCGTGCGCAGCCCGAACGAGTTCCAGGAGGCGTTCACGACAGCCAAGAAGCTCATGGCGGAACACCAGGTTCCCGTTGTCATCGAGTTCATCCTGGAGCGTGTCACCAACATCGCCATGGGCGCCGACATCAATGCCGTCGTCGAATTCGAGGAACTTGCCGAGCGCGGCGAGGATGCCCCCACCGCAACCCTTGCCCTGCTGGACTGAAGGAGAGATCAAATGCCGAAATTTGCGGCCAATCTGACCATGCTTTTCAACGAGGTGCCCTTCCTCGAGCGCTTCGCACTCGCAGCCAAGGCCGGCTTCGACGGCGTCGAGTATCTCTTTCCCTATGACTTCGAGAGGGACGCACTTCGCGCCGAGCTCGATCGTCATGGCCTCACGCAGGTCCTGCACAATCTGCCCGCCGGCAACTGGGCGGGCGGCGAGCGCGGCATCGCGATCTTCCCCGACCGCATCGACGAGTTCCGACGCGGTGTCGCTTCTACGATCGACTATGCAACGGCGCTTGGCTGCAGCCAGGTCAACTGCCTCTCAGGCATTGCCCCGTCTGGCGTGTCCGATGAGATCTTGCGCACGACCTTCGTCGCCAATCTCAGATATGCCGCAGCCGAATTGGGCAAGCACGGAATTCGCCTGCTGATCGAGCCGATCAATCACTTCGATATTCCGGGTTTCTATCTGAACACGCCCGACCAGGCCGCCTCGATCATCGCCGAGGTCGGCAGCGACAACCTGTTCATTCAATATGACCTCTATCATCAGCAGCGCACCGAGGGTGAGCTGATCGGCACCTTCAAGAAGCATCAGGCTCAGATCGCCCATGTGCAGCTTGCCGACAATCCCGGTCGCAACGAACCGGGCACCGGCGAGATCGCCTATCCCTTTATCTTCAATGCGCTCGATGCGCTCGGCTACGACGGCTGGATCGGCTGTGAATACAAGCCGCGGACCACGACCGAGGCAGGGCTCGGCTGGTTTGCGATAGCCGGTCGTCAGGCCGAGAGCGCCGCAATTCTCACTATCAGGAGCTAAGAACCATGGCACATATCGGATTTATCGGCCTCGGCATCATGGGCACTCCCATGGCCCGCCACCTTCAGGACGCCGGCCATACCGTCAGCACGTCCAAGTTCTCCATTGCGCCGCGCCAGGAGCTGCTCGACCACGGCCTGCAAATCGTCGAGACGCCGAAGGCGCTTGCCGAAACCGTCGACACGATCATCCTGATGCTGCCGGATACGCCCGAGGTCAAGGATGTCCTCTTCGGCGAAAACGGTGTCGCCTATGGTCTATCGAAAGGCAAGCTCGTCATCGACATGAGCTCGATCTCGCCGATCGAGACCAAGGAGTTCGCAAAGAGGGTTCGCGAAACCGGCGCCGAATACATCGACGCGCCTGTGTCGGGTGGCGAGGTCGGCGCCAAGAATGCCTCGCTGTCGATCATGGCTGGCGGCTCGGAAGCAAGCTTCGAACGAGCGCTTCCGCTCTTTCAGCTGATGGGCAAGAATATTACGCTCGTCGGCGATTGCGGCGACGGCCAGGTCACCAAGGTTGCCAACCAGATCATCGTCGCGCTGACGATCGAGGCGGTATCCGAGGCGCTTGTCTTCGCTTCCAAGGCCGGAGCCGATCCGGCACGCGTGCGCGCGGCGCTGATGGGTGGCTTTGCTTCGTCGCGCATCCTCGAAGTGCATGGCGAGCGCATGATCAAGCGCACCTTCGAACCCGGCTTCCGCATCTCGTTGCATCAGAAGGACCTGAACCTCGCGCTGCAGGGCGCAAAGGCGCTTGGCGTCTCGCTGCCCAACACCGCCTTGACGCAGGAGCTTTTCAATCAGTGCGCCGCCAATGGTGATAGCGGGCTCGACCACTCCGGGTTGGTCAAGGCGCTGGAGCGCATGGCGAGCCATCCCGTCGCCTAAAACACCATCAGGAAAATTGCGGAGCGGTTTTCCGACCGGAATGCGTACCGAAACTGAAATAAAGCGTTTTCGCGCTTCTCCGGAAAGGCGAAAACGCTCTGGAATGTGAGAAGCTCGATGCCGCCCATTTCCGATCCTCGCGCCTTTCTGGAAAAGTTGTTTTATGCAGCAGTGGCTGCGGCCGATCCGGACAAGGCGCTTGTTGCCCATCTGCCGGAAAAGCCGAAGGGCCGTACTGTGGTCGTCGGCGCCGGCAAAGGGGCAGCACAGATGGCGCGCGCCTTCGAGCGTCTGTGGGATGCCCCGCTGTCCGGCGTCGTCGTCACCCGTTACGGCTATGCGGTCCCGTGTGAACGCATCGAGGTTCTTGAAGCCGCGCACCCCGTACCGGATGAAAGCGGTCTGCTTGCTGCAGAGCGGCTGATGGCGGCGGTGAGTGACCTTACCGAGGACGATCTGGTCGTTGCCCTGGTCTGCGGCGGTGGCTCAGCTTTGCTGCCGGCCCCGGCCGGCGATCTCACGCTCGCTGACGAGATCGCCGTCAATCGGGCGCTGCTTGCCTCCGGTGCGCCGATCAGCGCCATGAACGCCGTGCGCAAACAGGTCTCGCGCATCAAGGGCGGACGCCTGGCCGCTCTGGCCTACCCCGCCCGCGTCGTCTCTCTTGTCGTTTCCGATATTCCCGGCGACAATCCTGCCCTCGTCGCCTCCGGCCCTACCATTGCCGATACGGCCACGCGCGACGAAGCGCTTGAGATCATAGGCCGCTACAGGCTCGACTTGCCGGAAGCCGTCACACGCCACATCGCAAATGGCATGGACGAACCACCTTTGCCATCGGATCCCCGCTTCGCCCGAAACGAGGTCAAACTCGTCGCCTCGGCGGCCATTGCCCTTGAGGCCGCTGCCGGGGTGGCGCGCAACGCCGGCGTCGAGCCCATTATCCTTTCTGACGCGATCGAAGGCGAAGCATCCGAAGTCGGCCGCCAACACGCAGAGATCGTGGCCAAAATCTCAAAGCGAGGCCTGGCATCGCAAAGCCCTGTCCTCGTCCTGTCCGGCGGCGAGACGACGGTGACCATCAAGGGCAAGGGCAAAGGCGGCCGCAACAGCGAGTTCCTGCTGTCTCTGGCTTGCGCCATGTCAGGCCAGGAGGGAATTTCGGCACTCGCAGCCGATACCGACGGCATAGACGGCTCGGAGGACAATGCCGGCGCCTTTGCCGACGGCACGACCGTTTCACGGCTTGCCGCTCGGGGAGAGGATGCCCGCGACTTTCTTGACCGCAACGACAGCTGGTCGGCCTTCGCCGCACTCGGCGATCTCTTCGTGAGCGGCCCGACCGGTACGAACGTCAACGATTTCCGCGCGATTCTCCTGAACAGGTGACGAACCGCCACGGCCTCGCTGCAAAGAGCCTTTGGGTTTCAAACACATCGCAGCGATGAGCGTCACCCCAGAATGCCTCAGACGACAGTCGCCCTTCGGTCGATCGTGCGGAAGATCGACCGGAAACATCGATAGCAGGAAAGCACGTCAGAGGCTTGCTGGACGGAGCCACTGATTGGCCGCTATTGATGCGAAATATTATTCCAAAATCGTTTCAGAATTTAGCAAATCACTATAGGCTCTATTTCGACTCGGCGGCGCGCGCTTCGAGCGAGATTGTTGCGCCCCTCGAGCAAGACAATCCTGTGAAGAAAAGCCGACATGCCCAAAAGAACCTCCCCGCTCGTCGCGTTTCAGTCCAAGACCTTCCGCTCGCTCTGGTCTGCAACGCTTATCTCCAATCTCGGCGGGCTGGTCGAAGGCGTCGGTGCAGCCTGGCTCATGACCAGCCTTGCGACGTCGCACGGCATGGTGGCGCTGGTCCAGTCATCCACCACCCTGCCCGTCATGATCTTCTCGCTGGCCGCGGGCGCGCTGGCGGATAATTACGACCGCCGCCGGATCATGCTGATCGCGCAGATGCTGATGCTCAGCGTATCGGCAACGCTTGCCGTACTATCCTACACCAATGCCCTGACGCCCTGGCTGCTGCTCTGTTTCACCTTCCTGATCGGCTGCGGCGGCGCCCTCCACAACCCCTCCTGGCAGGCTTCGATGGGAGATGTCGTGCCACGCGACCATCTGCCCGGCGCTGTCGCGCTCAACAGCATGAGCTATAATCTCATGCGCAGCATCGGGCCGGCCATCGGCGGCGTCATCGTCGCAGCCGCGGGCGCTGCCTTCGCGTTTCTCTTTAACGTCTTCTGTTATTTCGCTCTTATCATTACCCTTTGGCGTTGGAAGAAGACACCCGCGCGCAATGCGCTGCCGCGCGAGCCCTTCGGCAGTGCGATGTCCGCCGGGTTCCGCTATGTCCTGATGTCGCCCAATCTTCTCAAGGTGATGTGCCGCAGCTTCGCCTTTGGTCTGACGGCGATCGTCATCCTGGCGCTGCTGCCTCTGGTCGCGCGTGATCATGTTCACGGAACGGCCATCACCTACGGCATCATGCTCGGCTTCTTTGGCTTCGGCGCCATCTGCGGCGCGCTCCTGATCGGCCGCATTCGCGATCTGTTGAGCAACGAATGGGTGATCCGCTGCGCGTTTTTCACGCTGGCGGTCAGCTGCTTCCTCCTCGCTCTCAGCCATCAGGTATGGTTGAGCTGCCTTCTTCTGATGCCGGCAGGCGTCGCCTGGGTA
>NZ_JAELUG010000514.1 GCF_016429255.1 Rhizobium sp. ASV8 | reverse complement strand
CTCGTGGGCTCGGAGATGTGTATAAGAGACATCAACAAAGGTTACCAAAGTGGTTCTTGACAAGACTGGCACCATCACCCACGGAAAGATGAGTGTTGCGAAGATGACTGCCCTGCCTGCGTGGAAGGACACGGAATCACGCAAACAGCTCTGGTGGAGCCTTGTTGGACTGACTGAGATGGGCAGCGAGCACCCTGTTGGTAAGGCTATCCTCAACGCCGCCAAGGACGAACTCGGCCTGGGCCCCGAAGGTACCATTTCTGGAAGCGTCGGCGAATTCAAGGCTAGCGTCGGAAAGGGTGTCATTGCCCAAGTAGAGCCGGCGGGTTCTGGTGAGCGTAAGCGTTACCGAGTTGTTGCTGGTAACTTGAAGCATCTAAACTCCAACGGCATTGGTGTTCCCGATGAGCCTATCGAAGCAACTGAAAAGCTCAATGT
>NZ_JAELUG010000513.1 GCF_016429255.1 Rhizobium sp. ASV8 | reverse complement strand
GCCCCAGGGCTCGAGATTTTGACCAAGTCAGCCTGGCTTACCCTGCACCCCCTCGCGCGCAGACAGGCGCCGGCAGCGCCCGCCCTCTCCAAAGACCGACCCCCAACGCATCCCCGTCTCGCGGGACCTGTATTGGGGAAATCGAGGCGAAGGACGGCTTACCCTCAGCAGATCGTAACAACAAGGCTACTCTACTGCTTACAGGACCGTTTCGCACAGCTAAGTCGTCTGCAAAGGATTTGACCCCGCTCGTGTTGAAATTACAATACGCGAAATACCACAACCACTCTTCCGTGGCCGTGGAGGAATCGCCTGCTGAGACGCTAAGCCGAAGCCTATTCTTGTCCATCTGTACGTGCGGGTGGTATCACCGCGTTCTGGCATGGATTCTGACTTAGAGGCGTTCAGCCATTATCCAGCAGATGGTAGCGTCGCGGC
>NZ_JAELUG010000512.1 GCF_016429255.1 Rhizobium sp. ASV8 | reverse complement strand
TCGTGGGCTCGGAGATGTGTATAAGAGACAGACCCAGGAGGCCGTCGCCTCGGCCAAGGGATCCAGCGGCTTCTCACTTGGATTCTCGTCTTCGAGCGGCCACATGCCCATGAACAACTCGACAATGTCACAGTACCACGCTGTCGGTCTCTTGTACCAGATGCGCATGCACGACCGCATGGCCCTTGTCAAGATGGTTCAGCAATATGGCGCTCCTGGCGCTGTCAAGAGCCCTGCTGCCACTGTCATGCTTGTCAGGCTCGCCGCTCAGCTTGCGGAAGAGGATGCATCTCTGCGTAAGCCTATGATGCAGCTCATTGACAACTGGCTGCGACACAAGAGCGAGATGGTCAACTTCGAAGCTGCCAAGGCCATCTGCGATATGCGTGATGTCACCGACGCTGAAGTCAACCTGTCTCTTATACACATCTCCGAGCC
>NZ_JAELUG010000511.1 GCF_016429255.1 Rhizobium sp. ASV8 | reverse complement strand
GTATAAAGGAGTTGTTCCCACGGCCGTCTACTCCGATGAAGTAGCTATTCTCGTTCCAGTGACAAATGATGGAAGCCTTGCTCAAGATGGCTTCACCAGGTGTGTTGTTGAATGTCTGCTGTAATGCAAACTTGAGGTGGTCGGGAACTTGGCCGCTCATCAATACGCCGCGATCTATGGAAGCTATAACCGCGCCGTTTCCAGCGAATACGACCCTCTTAAGTCTGGCATGGTGCTGGCGAGCACCTGAATGAGTATCAAGACATTGTGAAAGCAGTGTGTGAAACTCGGCTGGTAACAATTTTGGCACAACGAGCTGGATACTGGCGTCATGAAACGATATTACAGCGCCGCCATGTGGTCCGAGAGATATATAGTCAACCTCATGTTGTGGCTGCGCAGCAGCGATAATGTCTGGCTTGTTTGACAGAACTATAC
>NZ_JAELUG010000510.1 GCF_016429255.1 Rhizobium sp. ASV8 | reverse complement strand
CATACATGCAGCACCCACGTCCCGATAGGGAAAAAAGTTTGCTAGATTCAGATCTGTCTAACCTCTTCTAAAAGGATAAAAGCAACGCACCTTCACCTCAATTACTTTTGTATTGCTTTCAACCACGCTGCGGGTTAGTGACCATTTTTGGTTTCCGGGACCCTGCATCACGTGATAGGTGACAGTGTAGGTCACGTGTATTCAGCTTGCGGCCTGGCTTCTGAGACTTCGTCGCTAACATTTTAAAGGGAATTCTTTTTTCGTTGCAATTTCCTAGAGCTTTGGTCGAAAAGTGACGTTTTATTATAATTGTTCAAAGATTGGTATGGAGCTATAGCTCTGTTGGTGGACCAATATCGCTATACGCCACCTCCAAGTCTTATGAGATGCCACTTACACAATGGCCCACTGATGAGCGAGTTTGTGACTGGCGGTGAAC
>NZ_JAELUG010000509.1 GCF_016429255.1 Rhizobium sp. ASV8 | reverse complement strand
GCTTTGCAGAGCCAAGTCGCACAAGCGATGGGAGTGTTCTGCATAACCAACTGAGGTTACATAATATAATTTATATGCGAAAACGTCCGATATGATAGTCAAAAGCAGTTATTGCCCATCACTACAAGACTCTATCGAGCAGAAACCCCAGCTATGCCCTACCTGGCTCCATCATCCAGAAGCCAACAACCTACAACCCAAGCAATTCGGTACCTTGGCGCGGCGACCGAACCAGAGCCGAAACACAAATCTAATTTCCCCGAATAACATGGCTGAGCACTTTCATCATGCTGGGAGCTCGCCATCTGGTCAACCATACGGGTTCAACTTTCGCCGTTCAGGAAGCATCAGGAGCGAGGGCAGCTTGAATCTACAAGGCCCGCTGGACGTGGCCGGTTCAGTCAAGGGGCGCAGCTTGACGTTTGATGGAGATTTTATTG
>NZ_JAELUG010000508.1 GCF_016429255.1 Rhizobium sp. ASV8 | reverse complement strand
ATAATGACCAAGTAGAGGCGGGAGCCACGGTAATTTTCAGGAATTCGCCAGATCTGGGGAAGGACGTGGTTGAGACTTCAAGGCAACATCGGTGGCCATGTCAACGAGATCGGCAGACCAAGGTACCCGCCTTGTGATTGCGGGACATGAAGACAAAGTCGAAGAGATTCCGTATCGAGCTACGTATTAGAGAACAAGGGTTGCAGGGAAATGCGATTGTCGCTGGTCGAGAGTAAATCGCCATACCCGTCTCTTTAATTCCTCGAGAAGTTAATTGCCATCGTTACTTTACTGCGTGAGTACGTCGTTGCTGCTTTCTGCAGCGACGTGTTAGGATATTGTAACTACGAGTATAGACCGTGAACCTAAGATGCAGTTTTGGCTTCTCGCTTGCCTGCCACCCCTTTGTCTAGCACCCTCCTCCGGCCACTATGTTCGCG
>NZ_JAELUG010000507.1 GCF_016429255.1 Rhizobium sp. ASV8 | reverse complement strand
CATCCATAGCCACGGACGCTCCGCCAGCTTTCATAACACCCAGCATAGCGACGGGCATCCACATAGATTTCTCGAAGCACAACGGCACGACGGTGCCGACGCCGACATGGCGCCTGATAAGAAGTATAGCCAATCGTGTAGACAGGTCTTCCAGCTCAAAATACGTGAGTTCGCCGTCCCAAGCACACACAGCAACTGTGTCACAATTTTGTTTTACCGTTCGACTGATAAGGTCGTGAACGGGAACCTCCACGGCAGCAGCAACAGTGGTATTCGTGTCCCAAATCTCCTCCAGGTCGTGAGTACTAGCAGTTGCAATCTCTTTCAATGTTGTTTGAGAGCCCGTTGCAGAAATAATTTGTCGAACAACGTGATCGAACTGTCTCAGAATACGATCTGTCTCTTATACACATCTGACGCTGCCGACGACGTGTCGTGGG
>NZ_JAELUG010000506.1 GCF_016429255.1 Rhizobium sp. ASV8 | reverse complement strand
ATCCAAATCAGCGCTTGTACGAGTACAAGACTTCAACTAACCATACTGGAAAGTTTCTGAGCGCACCAAAAGCTGGCCACATGTCCTCGTACAATGACGGCAAGTTTACGTTCTTGTCAACATCGTGTATTCTCCCGCGTTTCCCTTACAACCCCTTGGATCATGGTCTCGCTATTCCTGGTCTTCGTCACTTGGCAGACAAACTACCTGAACTTGGTGCACAGTTCATGCTCTCCCTGGGCGATTTTATCTATGTCGATGGTCCAGAACGATTTGGCAAATCCGTCGACGAATATAGCATGCAGTATCGACAGGTTTACGCGTCTCCCGACTGGGCTCCTGTCGGCCAAAATTTGAGCTGGATTCATGTCATCGATGACCATGAAATCTCAAACGACTGGTCTTCCCAAGACACCGGTGTTTACAAGACTGCTCTTAAGC
>NZ_JAELUG010000052.1 GCF_016429255.1 Rhizobium sp. ASV8 | reverse complement strand
AGGCGGTCAACATGTCGGGGACGATCGAGGCGAGGGGCGTGTCGGGCAGAAGCGGCGACATCGTGCTGTCGGGCGGCGATGGCGAGGTGGCGATCTCAGGCAAGGTGGATGCCAGCAGCAGGCGCGGCTCCGGCGGCAAGGTTGAGGTGACGGGCCGCAAGATCACGCTTGCCAATGCGAAGGTCAATGCCTCGGGCAAGGTGGGCGGCGGCACGGTCAACATCGGCGGCAACCGTCAGGGCAAGGGACCACTGCAGCATGCCGAGACGCTGACGGTTGATGCCAACACCGTCATCAATGCCGATGCGGTCACGACGGGCCATGGCGGCAATGTCGTTCTGTGGTCGGATGATCTGACGCGCTTTGCCGGCACGATCACGGCGAAGGGCGGAGCGATCTCCGGCAATGGCGGCGAGGTCGAGGTCTCGGGCAAGGCAAAACTGATCTACACCGGCCTCACCGACCTGACGGCGGCGCATGGCTCCTTCGGCAATCTGCTGCTCGATCCCTACAATGTGACGATCTCGACGGCGACGGACAGCAACTCGTCCGGCTTCACGGCGTCAGGCAATGACAGTATCATCAACGTCAACACGCTGACCAATGCACTTCGGACCGCCAATGTCACGGTATCGACCGGCGGAGCAGGCTCCGCCGGATCGCAGGCCGGCGACATTACTATTGCAGCACCGCTGAGCTGGAACGCCAATCTCCTTCGGCTCGACACCGCTCACTCAATCAATGTCGACGCGACTGTCACGGTCGGCGGCACCGGCGCGCTGATGCTGAACACCAATGTTGGCGGCGGCTCGGGCGGCACGCTCGACTTCGGACTGACCAAAGCGGGCTTTGCCGGCCGCATCGACTTCACCGGCACGCCGGGCTCGCAAGCGCTCCTCCTCAATGGTGCGCAGCAGACGCTCGTTTATTCGGTCTCGGATCTGCTCAACATCAACACGGCAAACTCTGGCCGATTTGCTCTTGCCGGCAACCTTGATCTTACGGCAATGCCCTTTGCCAACGCGCCGATCTCTACCTTCACGGGGAGCTTCGAGGGGCTCGGACACACAATTTCCAACCTGACCATCAACAGCACGACCAATAATGCGGCCGTTGGTCTGTTCGGTACCGTTACTGGCGGCACGATCCGGGACATTGGCCTGGTCGGCGGCGGCGTCAGCGGGGTCGGTACATTGCCCAGTTATCCCAATCCCGTCGCGATGGACGGAGCGCTGGTCGGTCTATTGACAACGGCCAGCAATGGCACGCAGGCCGCGGTCATCAATGCATTTGCCTCGACGAACGTAAGCGGCGGAACAAGCGCCGCCGTCGGTGGGCTCGTCGGTCAGACATGGAGCCGTGGCGCGCCAGTATTGATCGCCAACTCCTATGCGACGGGAACCGTGACGGGGGGGCAATACTCTAGTGCAGGCGGCCTGGTCGGACAGAACCACGCCTATGCTGGCGCGGCCACAATTAGCAACTCCTATGCGACGGGCGCTGTCACGGTCGGCGACAGTGGAACCGGTGGCGGCCTCGTTGCCTATAATTATGGCGATCAAGATACCGCTGCGGTCACAAGCTCCTATGCGGCGGGAGCCGTCGCCGGCGGCGCGGCTTCCACTCTTGGCGGTTTGGTGGGCGAGAATTTTGCCTACATCGGCGCAACGGCTTCGGTTTCCAACTCCTATGCCATCGGAGCTGTCGGCTCAACGGCGGGAGCGAATGCGACCGGTGGGCTCGTTGGTGTAAATCATGCATCGAACGGTGGCTCGGCGTTTATGTCTGACGTGTTCGCGACCGGTGCGGTCTTCGGCGGCAGCATGTCGGGCGGCCTCGTCGGACAGAGTTATGTTGTCACATCCACCACAGCCGGGGCTGCCTCGATCACCAATGCCTACGCAACCGGAGCGGTTTCTGCCACGCAATATGGTCAAGCCGGCGGTCTCGTCGGAAACATGATGGCCTATGGTGGGAATTCAAGCGTCAGCAACGCCTATGCGACCGGCCGCGTCACGGCGCCGACCCAATATTTTCAGACCTATGCGGGCGGGCTAATTGGTCAGACCTCCCCGCAGAATGGAGGTTCAGTCTCCGTCACGAACTCCTACTGGGACACGTCGACGAGTGGCATCGCCGGTAACGGCATCGGCAATGATGGGGCGAGCCAGCAAGGGAATGTGATCGGGCTTGCGACATCGTCTCTCCAGACGACGGGCATCAACCTCGGCACCGCCTTCGCCGGCGGCACGAATGGTCTTTATCCTTATCTCAGCAGTTTCTTTCCGAACGGAATTCAGGCGATCTCCGGCACTGCCTATCGCGACAACCAGGTAACGCCAGCGGCTTCCGGCCTCAACGGCGCGGTCACCGTAACCGGGCTTGCCAACGGCAGTCTCTTCGGGTCTGCATCAACAGGTGCCAACGGCTACTATTACATCCTCGGCGCGGCCGGATCCTTCGCGCCCGGTGCTGCGCTCGTCACCTATACGAGCGCCAACTCCGGAACCGGCGTCACCAATTCGGCAGCATTCGCAACTGCGTCTAACCAACCTGTTCAAACCGGGTTCAATCTTCTCGGCAACACGATGTCGGGCTCGACGGTGTCGACGCTTTACTCAACTGCCGGTGTCACGAAAGCCGCCGCCATTGCTGCGAGTGGCAATGATGCAAGCGCCACCGCCGCCATCAACGGTACGTCCAACATTCTGATCAACGCGCTCGGCGCGAGCTTCACGATCGATCAGGCAGTGACGGTAGGTGGACTGACCGTAACGACTGCAAACGGATCGCCGTTGACGGTCGCCAGCCCGCTAACACTGACGGGAGGCAGCAGCCTGCGTCTACTTTCTGGCGGTGCGCTGACGATCAACGCTCCGATCACCGTGAAGGGCGCGGGTTCTGTCGCGCTTGCCTATGACGGCTCGTCGACGAGCAATCTCTCATTTGGGCTGACCGGTTCCGGCTTCGTCGGGAGCCTCACCTATCTGAATGCAGATGGTACACTTGCTACGTCGAACCAGGGCGGCTTGCTCAGTGTCAATGGCGCCGCCTATTCGCTTCTCTACTCGATGGCGGATGTGGCCAACATCACGTCGGTTGGTCTCGGGGGGCAATATGCACTCGCCAATAGTCTCGATGCTTCGGGTACAACATATAACTATGCGCTGATCGGTCCAAACAGCCTTAACTATTTCACCGGCGCGTTCGAGGGGCTTGGTCATACGATCAGTAATCTGACGATCTCGAAGAGCGGCGACGGCGCGGGACTGTTCGGTTACAGCAGCGGCTTCATTCAGGACATCGGACTGGTCAACGTCTCGGTCGCCAACACGGATCCCTATGGCCGTTACGTCGGCGGCCTTGTCGGATACCAGTCCGGCAACACAATCAACAACGCCTATGTCACTGGCTCGGTGAGCGGTGGTAGCAACACCGGCGGCCTCGTCGGTTATCTGATCGGCGGTTCGATCAACAGCGCCTACTCCGCCTCCGCGGTCATCGGCGATGCGAAAGTGGGCGGCCTTGCCGGATATGTCAGCGGTGCCGTCAGCAATTCTTACGCGACGGGTGCCGTTATAGGCTCCGGCAACAGCATCGGCGGCCTCGTTGGCGTTACCGACTCGTCTTCTCATGGTGTCTCGATCAACAACGTCTATGCGACGGGCGCCGTGATTGGTGGCAACAATGTCGGCGGGCTCATCGGATTCTTATTTGGTACGATCAGCAACGCCTATTCGACGGGCGCGGTCAGCGGTGGCAATGCCGGCGGCCTTGTCGGATTTACATATAGCGGTTCGATCGCCAATAGCTATTGGGACACGCAAACAAGTGGGACGACCACGGGAATCGCAAACGATTCCGCCGGGCTGTCGGGCAATGTCACCGGCCTCACAACGGCGCAATTGCAAGATGGTTCTACGGCCAGCGGGCTCGGCTCTGCATTCACCGTCTCCGCCGGCCTCTATGCTTATCTTACTCCGTTCTATGCCAACGGCGTCCAGGCCATCTCTGGCATCGCCTATCAGAACAGCGGTACGACCGTGCTTGCCTCGGGGGCCAGTGGTGCGGGGCTCGTCAATGTGCGCGTCGGAAACGGCACCGTCCAGACAGTCACGACGGGAGCGAACGGCTACTACTACGCGATCGTCGCCAATGGCACGATCGATACGACCAACGGCACCAATGTGCTGGCCTATACGACCGCCAATGCGGCAACGGGTGCGGCCGATGGGGCGACATTCCGCACGGCACTCGGCACCGTCAATAACGTCGACGTTTCGGGTGGCTGGCGGCGTGACACGACCGCCCTTGGTACGCTGTCGGCACTTGACGCAGACTATGCCAATGCGACTGCCGGGACGACGGCATCCGGCCTCACATTCGCCAATCGCTCGATCTTTGCGGTGAACGGCTTCGCCATCGATACGGCACTTTCGGTCAGCGGTACGGTCAATCTGTCAAGCCCCGGGGATGTCACGCAAACCGCCGCCATCTCGGCCAATACGTTGATGCTGCAGGGGGCAGGTAACACATTCACGCTCACGAACCGTGGCAATCAGTTCAACCAACTCGCCGCATCCGGCGGAGCCATGGATATCTACGACACCAGCGCTTTGACGGTTGCGGCGAACGTCACTGATGCCTGCAACTGCGTCGTAACGGGCGTGACCGGCGATCAGATCAAGATCGCGACGGCGGGCGACCTGACGATTGCATCAGGTGCCGCGATCTCCGGTAGTTCCCCAGTGCTTACGGCTGGCGGCGCCTTCATTAACAACGCCGGATCGGGCGCGGTCTCAGCTACGTCAGGCCGCTGGCTGATCTATTCCGCCAACCCAACTGGCGACACGTTCGGCGGGCTCGACAGCGGCAACACTGCCGTTTGGAATACGGCGGCTGGCGGCACGGTGTCGGCGACAGGCAATCGCTACGTCTTTGCCTATCACCCGACCTTGACAGTGGCGGCTGTCGATACAACCAAAACGTATGGCGACGTCGCGACGTTGCCGAATGTCGCGATCACCGGCCTGGATGCTGGCGTCGCCGGAGCCTATCTTGGCGACACACTTTCAGATGTCGTCTCGGGATCGGCCAGCATTGCCTCGGCCGGCGCGGCAGCGTCAGCCGATGTAGGAATCTATGATATCGTTGCCACGCAGGGCTCGCTTGCGTCGAGCGGCTATGGCTTCAACTTCGTCAATGGCAGTCTCAGTGTTACCCAACGCGGGCTGACGGTGACGGCGGATGCATTGTCGAAAACCTATGGCGATGCCAATCCGGCGCTGAGCTATACGGTGGGCGGCTTGGGTCTCGTCAATGGCGACACGCTTTCCGGGGCGCTTTCGACGGCTGCCGGGCAATATTCCGACGTTGGCGCATACGCGATCGGTCAGGGCACGCTGGGCAATTCCAACTATTCGATCAGCTACACCGGCGCGAACCTGATGATTGCCCCGCGCGCGCTCACGGTGACGGCTGCCGCTCTATCGAAGACCTATGGTGACGGCAACCCAACGCTGATCTACACAGCGAGCGGCCTCATTAACGGTGATACGCTTTCCGGGGCGCTTTCGACGGCTGCCGGGCAATATTCCGACGTTGGCGCATACGCGATCGGTCAGGGCACGCTTGGCAATTCCAACTATTCGATCAGCTACACCGGCGCGAACCTGATGATTGCCCCGCGCGCGCTGACGGTGACGGCGGATGCATTGTCGAAAACCTATGGCGATGCCAATCCGGCGCTGAGCTATACGGTGGGCGGCTTGGGCCTCGTCAATGGCGATACGCTTTCAGGGTCGCTTTCGACGGCTGCCGGGCAATATTCCAACGTTGGCGCATACGCGATCGGTCAGGGCACGCTTGGCAATTCCAACTATTCGATCAGCTACACCGGCGCGAACCTGGTGATTAACCCGCGCGCGCTCACGGTGACGGCGGATGCATTGTCGAAGACCTATGGCGATGCCAATCCGGCGCTGAGCTATACGGTGGGCTGCTTGGGTCTCGTCAATGGCGATACGCTTTCCGGGGCGCTTTCGACGGCTGCCGGGCAATATTCCAACGTTGGCGCATACGCGATCGGTCAGGGCACGCTGGACAATTCCAACTATTCGATCAGCTACACCGGCGCGAACTTGGTGATTAACCCGCGCGCGCTCACGGTGACGGCGGATGCATTGTCGAAGACCTATGGCGATGCCAATCCGGCGCTGAGCTATACGGTGGGCGGCTTGGGTCTCGTCAATGGCGATATGCTTTCCGGATCGCTAGTGATCACGGCAGGGCAATATTCGAATGTCGGCACCTATGCTATCTCGCAGGGATCGCTGGCGAACGCAAATTATGCGATCACCTATGACGGGGCAGACCTGACAATCAACAAGCGCGCGATCACGGTTGCCGCCAATAATCAGAGCCGGATCTATGGCGACGCCAATCCAGCGCTGAGCTTCACGGTCGGCGGGGCAGGGCTCGTCAACAATGATACGCTGTCGGGTCTGTTGGCGACATCGGCTACCGACACCTCGAATGCCGGCACATATGCCATCTCGCAGGGGACGCTGGCCGCCACCGGCAATTACGATCTGAGCTTCACCGGTGCAGATCTGACGGTCAGCAAGCGGGCGATCACGGTTGCCGCTAACAATCAAAGCCGCATCTATGGCGATGCCAATCCGACGCTGAGCTATACTGTCGGCGGCGCCGGGCTCGTTAACAATGACAGCCTCACCGGCGGTCTGGCCACGGCGGCGAATGCTACCGCCGACATCGGCACTTATGCCATTTCGCAGGGGACGCTAGCTGCCACCGGCAATTACGACCTGAGCTTCACCGGTGCAGATCTGACGGTCAGTAAGCGGGCGATCACGGTTGCCGCTAACAATCAAAGCCGCATCTATGGCGATGCCAATCCGACGCTGAGCTATACTGTCGGCGGCGCCGGGCTTGTCAACAATGACCGCCTTACCGGTGGTCTGACGACCTTGGCGACGGCTGCCTCCGGTGTCGGCACGAATGCCATCTTGCAGGGGTCACTTGCCGCGTCCGGCAACTATGACCTGACGTTCGTCGGTGGCAATCTTCGGATTACCCCACGCGCGCTTACCGTTGCCGCCAATCATGCGAGCCGCATCTATGGTGATGCGAACCCGGTCTTCAGCTACGCCGTCTCTGGCCTTATCAATGGCGACACGTTGACGGGAAGTCTCGCGAGCTCCGCGACGACAAGCTCCGGCATCGGTACGTACACGATCGGTCTCGGCACGCTCGGGAATGGCAACTATGCGATCAGCTACAGCGGCAACAGTCTCACGGTGACGCCGCGTGGTATCGCGGTGACTGCGAACAATGCCAGCCGGTTCAGTGGTGTTGCCAATCCGACCTTCACCTACACGGTCGGCGATGCCGGCCTCGTCAATGGCGACCGACTTTCGGGAGCTTTGGCAACCTCTGCGGATCAATATTCCGGACCCGGTCGCTATGCCATCGGCCAGGGTTCACTTGCCGCCTCGGACAACTACCGTCTCAGCTTCGTCGGTGGCGTTCTGACGGTAATCACCACGAGCCCGACCATGGAGCTGGCAAGCGTCAACACGCCGCGCTCCTTCGCTCCCGACATGCTGCCGTTACCGCCGGTTGGGGAGCAGGGCAGGACACCGACCTTCGAAAGCGATGGGACCGGAAAAGGTCCGCAGACCTATCTCGCCGATCCGCGCTTCGACGGCATGGTCCTTTGCTTCGATAATGGAGCTGCTTGTGTGGCACGACTGCCTCAATGAGACGTGCCTGCGGGCATAAGCTCGAACGTCGGATCCGCGTTTTGCCGGGAGCGTCGCCTGCTTTGGGGATGGGTGAGCTGCGTCGTTCAGCCGGCCAGGTCATAGCCATAGGACGACGGTGTTTCTTTGTTTTGTTCTTTTGCAACGTCAAGTCCGTGGCAGCCATGTTTAGAGAATCAGCGGTGGGTGTGCTCAGCAAATCCATCCAATCCGCATTTGAGAAAGGAATCTACAGCATGACAATTATCGACAGCCTTCAACGACAGGCGCGAGCCGTTGCCGGACCGGCTACTCTTGTCGGCCTTGTGCTTGGCGCTGCCTCAGCCTCGGCGGCGCCTTTACCTGGCGGTGCCGGTTCGCTCGTCGAAACCTATCAGGACTGGATTGTCGCCTGCCAGGCCCAGAACAATACGACGCAGTGTGCGATGCGGCAGGTCCAGAGCAACAAGGATACTGGCCAGAACGTTTTGACGATCGAAGTCGCCAATACTGCCGATGGCAAATTGCAGGCTGCGCTGCTGATGCCGTTTGGGCTGGCGCTTGCTCAAGGTGTGGCTGTACGGATCGACGATACTCCCGCAGGCAGCCCAGCCGCATTCTCAACCTGCATTCCGCAGGGTTGCCTTGCATCGATCAGCTTCGATGCCGGGCAGGTGGCAAAACTCAAAACCGGAACCAACCTTAATGTGAGCGCGACGGCACTCGCACCGCCGCAGCCGGTCGCACTCAAGGTCTCGCTAAAAGGCTTTTCCGCAGCACTTGCCCGCGTTGGCGAGCTGACCAAATGAGAGAACTTAGATGGCCGCCGATACCACGCGACTAGCTCCTCGCTCACCCTCCTTGCGGGAGGTACATGGTGAGTGGACCGTCTTTGCCCCGCTCGATACGACGGACCTGCACCACGAAGCGCTCTGCACAATCTCGCAGGTGCAACTTGACGAGGAAACACGCAAACGCCTGCTGGTGATCGAACTGCGCCCGAGGAAGGGGCGTGTGACAGGTTCGCTCCTGCTCCCGTCGGGTTTGATGCACGAGCCCGGCGTTGTGCTCCAATTCGAGGAGAGTGAACCCGCTCTTATCAGGCAATTCCAGACAGAGTCGCCCAACGGCGCCCTCATCGATCTGGTTTTTGACGAGGCTCTGACCGTGCTGTTGATGTCCAGTCGTCGCTTGCATGTGATGGCGACAGCCGAGACCGGCGAGGAAGTCAATTTCTCCATTTCGCTTAATGGTTTTGCCAGTGCACTTGCGCGCGCACGTCATCACCAAGATTGCTTGCATTCCACCAAGAAGGACAGATTTCTACCATGAACGACCAGCTTGTTTCCAATCCAGTTGCCGCAAACCCAACAGTCCGTCTGCCCGGCGGTGCGGATGCTGTGCGTGAGATCCACGGCGACTGGCTGCTCATCGGCTCCGTTCAGCCGGGCGAAGCCAGGCCTCAAAAAACCTGCGTCATCGCCCAGGAGCAGATCCACAACGACACCCGCCAAAGGCTTCTCTTGATCGAGCTGCGGCCCGAGGCGGGTCGAATCAAGGGTACGCTCATTCTTCCATTCGGTCTCCTGTTCCAGAAGGGCGTCGTCCTGCAGGTCGATGAGCACAATCCGGCACCTGCCGTGCCGTTCCGTACGGCGCTGCCGCTCGGTTGTGTTGTCGAGATCGAGATCGACGCCTTGAGGCTCGCTCTGCTCAAATCCGGCAAGATATTGCATGTCCATGCGATCGTCGCCGACAACGACAATCCGGTTTCGTTCGGCATTTCGCTCAACGGGTTTTCGACTGCGCTTGCTCGTGCCGAGGCGGTCCTGCGTTAGGATCTATCGGTCTGATGGCGATTGGTGCCCTGATGGCCAGCTCTTCCACTCAAACCAAGGCGGTGGGGATGCTGTAGGTCCCGCTTTATCTCACCTGCTTCACGAATGTCGGTAGAGCGAGGTCTGCCGCTGGCAAAGTTGTCGTCGCGGGAAAGGGGAGTGCCGACTCATGGGAGCCAGTCGGGGCAACGGCGCGTTAAGTGGCGCTGAAATGAACGATCGGTTCGGGAAACACGCCTAGCTTCGAGAGGGCGTCGCCTCTGCGGACGCCTTCGAAGCCTCTAGCCCTTAAACCTCACCCGCACTTGGGGGCGTCTTAAGGGACCCGGCAGAGTCGTTCGCTGTCGCGGCGAGCGACCCCGTTCGACGAGGCCGTGAGGACGGCGACTCTATCGTTGGAAGCCAGGAGCATCGCTAGCGGTCAAACTCTTGATTCCATCAGGACGTGGCAGGAGGCTGTCTGCCCGCGGTCGCATATCTAGATGCTCCTTTTGGCTCGCAGCGCCCCGCTTGCCGTCGCTCACGCGGCCGTGTTCCTAGGGGAAATCAAAGGACAACGAACAGAAAGCTCCCAGAATGGGCGATGAAACCCGGGAGCTCGACCTGCTAAAGGGATATCCTGCACGCTGGAAGGTCATGTCGGCGACAGACGACAGTCTACCGCCAGACGTAACTAGCGACCTGACGTTCTCGCCTTTTTGGGAGCCGAAATGCCGCTTTCCCGCTCAAGCTTCTTACGAGCGAGTTTACGGACACGTCTGATGCCCTCGGCCTTTTCGCGAGCGCGCTTTTCGGACGGCTTTTCAAAACGCTCCCGAAGACGGGCTTCCCGAAAGACGCCTTCGCGTTGCAGTTTCTTCTTTAGAAAACGGAGCGCTTGCTCAACATTGTTATCACGTACCAGAACTTGCATTCTAAACTCCAAGGATCACTGCCGACGTTCATTAGAGCTATGTGCATAGATGATCAAGGTGTAGATCGCCATTTCTAGGTTTCTCTTTCGCCGCCGGCTTCCCGCGACGGATCGCGAGTGGGGCGAAGGACAAGCCCTGCCGACTTTTGGGGGAAATGGTTCCCACCTTGTCAGTTACCGGAAGTGACACGATCGGCATCTCGGAGCGACGCCGCCCGCTGTTTCGTCTCGCAGGGGAGTGCATGGGAGGCAATTTCCAAGGAGATGATGTCGCTCTCCTTCAGAAAGCAGAGGCAGGTCGACATCCGTTGCAACATATCCGGCAGCGGCGAGCGCTCGCCGGGCTGCCAGCTCGGCGAGATTTATCTGGTCTTCGGTCCAGCCCCGGGGTGTCCCAGGTAGGTGTCGCTGTCTGTCGAAAGCAATCCCGCTTTTGGCAAGGCATGTCCGGAGTCAAGGATCCGCACTCCTTGAAGTTTGGAGGGCATCCACTCCTTGGTGTCAGCAATCAGATTTCGTTGCTGCACCCTGTCTGTGCCCTCAGGAATGCCTGATATTGGGGTCTTCCAATGGATGCTGGAGAATGAGGTCTAGAACGAAATCCCCGCATGAGGTTTCCAGCCAGGCGCGGTGAAAGCCTCATCAAGCATGTCAATGACATGGCGATTGGCCTCGATCCGTCCTGCCGCGGCCAGTGAAGTTGCTGACTGCGCGCCGAAGACAAGTTCCGTGAGCGTTTGCAGTGACAGGTCCAGCGCCGGCGTCTCATGGCTGCGAACCGCGCCATTGCCCGACAGGGACCATACCCCGGTGTTTTCAGGCAGGATCGGATCGGTAATCCGGAAGACAGCACGGGCATTACGTCCGAAGCTTCGGCCATTGAGGAATTTTTCCAGGTCCAATGGTCTGATCCAGCTCTCATCGCGAAGGTCCGAGATCTGGACTGCCCGCGGATTGTCGACGAGAAGCTGCAGCGGGTCATCGATCGGGCATGAGGGCAGAATGACTTTGTGCAGGATATCCTGAGAGAGGAGATGCCCCATCAGACCCCTCCGGGCATCGTCGTCATGCGCAACCAGATCATCGACAACCACAGTTCGTTGCGTCGAGGTAAACCAGTTTTCGGACGGTTGAACATGGAACCTCAGATAGCCGCGCTCCGCGCCTGCGGATCCGATGACGACGGCATGATGTGGTGTCGATCCCTGGGTGGTGCGAAATTTCTGGATTTCCCACCAGGCGTCCCAGCGAAGAAGAGTGGCAGCACGCGGTGTCGGGCAGGAATTTGCGATCCTCTTGAACAGGTCGAAGCTCTCCAGAGCATCGACTTGCCTCACATCGTCCCGGTGCCCGGGCTTCAGCCGCCCTCCGTTGGCGAGATCGACCTCCTGGCGGGCGGACCAGGATGCGATTCCATACCCATATCGGCCGTATATCCTCGCATCCGACGCACGAAGGCCCGCAGTTACAAATCCATTCGCGCGCGCCTGGCGAAGCTGCTCGGTCAGAAGCCTCCTCGCGATCCCGCGCCTTGCATGTGTGGGCGATACGCCGACATGCGTCACGGCCAGGTGACTGACCCAATTGCCGCCCGGCAGAGTGACAGAGGATTGGTATCCGTTCACGACTCCTTGCAGTTCGCCATCGATAAATCCTCCAATCGGAAAACCGCTCTCAAGATAGCTTGCTTCCGCTCCGGCGCTCGCACGGCCGATATCGCCGATACCAAGCATGGACTGTCGGAACTTGGCGAAGGCGTCCCGGCGCCCTTCGCTATGGGCAAGCGATCGAACCTCGAAGTTGGGGAGTTGGTCAGTCATTTTGGACCTTCAAAAAAATAAATTCCGAGAAACGTGGACAATGATGGGCAGGCATCCTCCGATCCCATGAGCCCCGCGATGCGAGCCGCAACGGAACCCGGCTTGCCCCATCCGCAGCTACAGTGGCGCAAGGCGACCGCGCGATTGCAGAAGAGCGGCGGCCCCTTCGCCGAAATGCCATGCTTCCTCGAGATGGGGCTGCCCCGAGAGGATAAAGTGATCGAAGCCCACTTCGTGATAGGTTTCGATAAGGTCCGCGACCTGCTCGTGGCTCCCGACCAGAGCGGTGCCGGCGCCGCCGCGAACGAGACCGAAACCGGACCATACGCCTGGGTGGATCTGGAGTTCGCGTGCAGATTTCGGCAAGACACCGCGATCGGCATTCAGTGCGGACATATGGCTCTGCCCGACCGATTCCGACTTCGAAGCAAGATCCCGCGCTTTCGCGACCTGCTCGGGAGAAATCCAGGACAAAAGCTTGTCGGCAACCGCCCAGGCCTCGCTCTCCGTGTCCCGCGAGATCACGTGCAAGCGTATGCCGAACCTCAAGTCACGGTTTTTGGCGGCAGCCCGAGCTTTCAGTTTTGCGATGTTGCCGGCCTCCAGGGCCGGCTGCCGCCCCCAGACAAGGTAGACGTCGGCGTGGGATGTCGCGACCTCCATTGCTGCGCTGCTGGCTCCGCCGAAGAAGATTTCAGGCAACCCGAATGGAGCCGCGTTGATGCGTGCGTCCCGGATGTCATAATGCTTGCCCTTGAAGGAGAATGGCTCGTGCCGGCTTTCGTCGGTGACCCCTCGAAGAACCTGGATGAATTCCGCCGTCCGTTCGTACCGCGCATCGTGGTCGAGATGGTCGCCAAAGCGGGCTTGTTCGAAGCGATCGCCACCGGTGACCACGTTCAGGAGCAGTCGACCATCAGCCACCCGCTGAAACGTCGCAGCCTGATGTGCGACGAGCGTTGGTGAAATCAGGCCAGGACGAAAGGCAACGAGGAACTTCAGTCGCGTCGTCTCCCGGGAGAGCGCCGCGGTCGCGATCCACGCATCTTCGCACCATGTTCCGGTCGGCGTCAGCACCGCGTGGAATGGCTGAGCTTCTGCCGCGCGGGCAACCTCGCCGAGATAGGAAAGGGTAGGTGGCCTGAAGCCTCCGGCGAAGCCGATAACGTGGCTATCATTTCCAGAACCCGTTAAGCCGCGACTGTCGCCGTTGGTGGGAAGGTACCAGTGAAGTTTGATGCGGCCGCTCACGGCTGTACCTCCGCATGGGCGCAGATGTGCGATTGAAAAGTGATCGGCGAAGTCGCCAGGTCGTTGCTGGTCATGCGAAATCTCGTTGTGCAAAGGATTCTGGTGGCGGTTCGGTCGCGTGTATCCCAGGGACGGACGCGATCAATCTGCGAGCGTACACGGATCTTGGGTTGCGGATGATTTGCGCCGCCGGTGCGACTTCAACGATTTTGCCGCCTTGCATGACGGCTATGGTATCGGAAATCGAGGCAGCGACGCGCAGGTCATGCGTGATGAAAAGCACGGAGAGGCCGAGATCGCGCTGCAACTCGGACAAAAGCTCCAGGACCTGAGCCTGAACCGAGACATCCAGTGCCGACACGGGCTCGTCGGCCACCAGCAGCCTCGGCTGAGACATGAGGGCTCGTGCCATGGCGATGCGTTGGCGCTGTCCGCCCGAGAAAGCATGCGGCTTGCGTTCGGCTGCATTGGGATCGATGCCGACCCGGCGAAGCAGTTCCACCATCCGGGCTTCGGCAGCATGCCTGTTGAGGCCGCAATTGATCACTGCCTCGGTAAGGATGCGCCGAATGCTGTGCCGCGGATTGAGAGACGACTGCGGGTCCTGAAACACCATCTGGACCAAAGGTCGCCGCTCGCGGGTGAACAGATCACCGGCGCGAGAGATTTCCTCGCTGATGAGCTCGAGCCGCCCTTCGTCCCGCTCGAGGAGGCCGGTTATGATCTGTCCGAGCGTCGACTTGCCGGAGCCGCTTTCCCCGACGAGCGCGAGGGTTTCCCCTTGTCTCAGCACGAGGTCGACACCATCGAGCGCGGGAACCGCCTCGCGCGCACTCCTTAAAAATCGGCGCGGCGTCTCATGCCGTTTGCGGATACCGCTGAGTTCCAGGATGATAGGCGCTTCGACCGGACGTCGATGCGGCGCCGGCGAAAGGTCTGGCACCGCCGCGAGCAGTCTGCGCGTATACGGGTGTTTCGGCGCCGCAAGCAGCTCCGCCGCAGTTCCGGCCTCTACGATCTCACCGTTCTGCATGACGATGATGCGGTCTGCGATATCGCGGACCACGCCAAAATCATGGGTGATGAAGAGTAGACCGAGATCGCGCTCGGCCCGCAGCTCAAGGAATAACTTCAGGATCTCGGACTGTGTTGTGACGTCCAGAGCCGTTGTCGGCTCGTCGGCGATCAGAAGCTCGGGCTTGCAGGCGATCGCCATCGCAATGGCCACTCTTTGCCGTTGTCCGCCAGACAGCTCATGCGGATATCTCTGGCCGATCCTTTCGTGGTTCGGTAGATGCATGGATGCAAACAGCGACGAAATCTCTTCTGCCGATCCCGCATATCCATGGGCCTGCAACGTTTCCCGCACCTGTCTTCCTACCGTGAGCAGCGGATTGAGCGCCGTCATGGGCTCCTGGAACACATATCCAATTCGGGCGCCTCGCAGCCGTCGTAGCTGAACTTCGTTCAATGCAAGCACATTCTCGCCATCGAAGGTCAGCGAACCATTCACGACTCTCAACGCAGCGCTCGGGAGAAGACCGGCGATCGCCGACGCAAGCACTGACTTTCCAGAGCCACTTTCGCCCACGATGCAGACCACCTCGCCACGTTCGATGGCAAGCGTTGCATTGGAGACGGCCAGCGGCCGGTCTGCGCCCTTTGGAAGGGCGATATCCAAGTTTGCGATAGACACCAATGATGGTGAGCCCGGCATCATGATCGCCCCCTTCCGCTGCGTTTCGGATCAAGCCATCGTTCGAGCCCGTCTCCGACAAGGTTGAAAGCGAGCACGGTCAGGAAGATCGCAAGGCCCGGCAGAGTTGATAACCACCAGTTCACCCTGAATGAGGTCCGACCGGACCCAAGCAGGAAACCCCAGGAGACCGAGTCGCGGTTGCCAAGCCCAAGGAAACTGATGCCGGATTCAATCATCACCGCACCTGCAATCAGCAAGGTTGCTTGGACCACTATCTGCGGCAGCACGTTTGGTAAAACGTGATAGAGAGCGATCCGGAGATGTGAAAGTCCACTGACCCTTGCTGCCCGGACCCAGTCAAGCCGGCGGATGGATAGGACCTCGGCACGAACGATGCGGACGATCGGTGGCCATGAAATCAGGGCGATGGCGAAAACGACCGTCCAACGCGTCGGAGTAAGGATTGCCACGATCATAATCGTCAGCAGGAATCCGGGGATCGTCTGAAAAAACTCGGTAAGACGAATGATCGTCTCATCGACAAGCTTGCCGAAATATCCGGCCAGCAGCCCCAAGGCGGCCCCGAACATGACCGCGAATGTGACGACGCTGATCGCCACCGCGAGTGTTGCGCGGCTGCCATGGACAAGTCCCGCGGCAAGATCCCGCCCCAGCATATCGGTTCCCGCGGGGAAGCCCGCAGAGAAGGGCGGCAAATTTGGCCGGGCAACCATCCGCCACGGATCGCCGGGATAGAGCATATCGGCAAAAAGAACGACCACCATCAAAGCGGCGAGAATCAGAAAGCCGAAGAGCACGGGAAGCCTCAGCAGGGGATTGCTGTGCCGGAACATCACGCCGTTCCCTCTCTGTCGAGACGCGGATCGATGATCCGGTAGGCCGTGTCGGCAACGAGGTTTGCGAGGATGACGCCACAGGACGACACGATGAACACCGCCAGGAGAACGTTATAGTCTCGGCTCGCCAACGCGTCGAAGGCAAGCCTTCCAATGCCCGGCCATGCGAACACCGTTTCGACGAGTATCGACCCTCCTATGAGCTGACCGGCCTGCAGGGCGGCAAGCGTGATGGTGGGGAGCAGCGCGTTTCGGAGCAAATGATCCCGCCAGATGCGCCAAGGCGAAAGCCCCTTTGCGCGTGCCGTGCGGATGAAGTCCATGCCGGAAACCTGAAGGAGCGCGGTGCGGGCCACCCTTGCATGGACCGACATGTGGAACAGCCCGAGCGTCAGGACTGGCAGGACCATGTGGGATAGGCGGTCGCAGAAGGCGGCCCAGCCACCTTTCACGGCAACGGAGGCGGTCTCGATGCCGTACGAGGGAAGCCAGCCGAGCTTGACGGCGAAAACGATGATGAAGACGAGGCCGACCCAGAACATCGGCATGGCAAAGAATGCGACCGTTATCGTGGTAATCAGGCCATCGATCGCCGATCCGGGCCTGCGTGAGGCGAGAGCACCAAGCGTGACGCCGAGCACAACGGAGAAGATGAAACCGCTTACCGTCAGAAGCAAGGTCGCCGGGACCTTCTCGAAGACGACATCGATGACCGGACGCTGGTCGCGATACGAAAGACCAAAGTCCAATGTCGCAATGTGCTGAAGATACCGCCACAGCTGCAGATATACCGGACCATCCAGCCCGAGATGCCGACGCAGTTCTTCGACGAATGCCGGGTCGCTTCCGCCCTGGTCGCCAGCCAGTATCAGCGCCGGATCACCCGGTGCTAGGCGCAGCAGGACGAAGCTGAACACGACGACGCAAAGCAGCGTGAGAAAAGCCTTGATAAGTTGGAGCGCCGCGCCGGACGCTGCCAATCCCGTCCGGCCCTTCAACGACATGATCTGTGCCATCGCCATTATTTCTTCAGCCAGGCGGAGGCAAAGTTATCGTCGGTTCCAAGCGCCGTCGTGATGAGGTCCTCAACCTTGTCGCGGTAGAGCGTTGGAAAAACGATGTCGTGGGTCCATACCATCGGGACGTCCCGTGACAGGATTTGCTGGACTTTCGAGTAGATCTCCCGGCGCTTGGCGACATCGGGCTCGTGAGCACCCTGGTCAAGGAGGGCATCGATTTCCGGATTGGAGTAGCCGTTGACGTTGCCCCCCGTGCTGCCGGCATTGTCACCCTTGACGGTCTTGTACGCATAGGAAATGCCGATGCCCGGATCGGCGGTTGTATAGACGAAGTTCTGGGCAAGATCGTAATCGAAGGTGGTGAGACGCTTGAACCATCCGGCGACGTCGACCGACTGAATTTCGACCTTTATGCCAACCGCGGCCAGAGCCTCCCGGAGATACTCCGCCTGCCGCGACCAAATTTCGCCGTAGGGCAACGGAACGAGCTTCAGGGTGAATCTGGTTCCGTTGGCGTCAGCCTTGTATCCGGCCTCGTCGAGGAGAGCTGCAGCCCTTTGCGGGTCATAAGGATATACGGTCTCGACGCTTGCGTTCTTGTAGGCCGACAGGCGGGAGAAGGGACCATTGATCGGCTTGCCGTATCCGACGAAGATCGTGTTTATGATGAAATCCCGGTCGATCGCTTGCGTGATCGCCTGTCGGACTTTCTGATTTCCAAGGATGGGATTGCGGTTGTTGAGATGAACGTAACCGACAGGTTGCAGGAACTCCCAGCCCTCCTCGCTCGTCTTCACCCCGTCGAGCGCCGACAGCCGCGGGATATCGAAGTTTTCCACGTCGCCGGACCGAAGAACATCAACCTGTCCGGTCTCGAAGGCGATCGCTCGGGAATTCGCATCCGGTACGATCTGGAAGTCGATTTCATCGAGAAATGGCTTGCCTGCATCCCAGTATTTGTCGTTTCGCACCAGACGAATGATGCTGCCCTTCTTCCACTCGGCGAACTTGAAAGGCCCGGTGCCGATGAACTCGCTGTTTGCCGGCGCGTTGCGATAGTCGGTGACGCCCACATATTTGTGTGCAGGGACGATCGCGACGTTGAGGGACCAGAGAAACGCCGGGTAAGGCGCTTTCAGGACGAAGACGACCGTAAGATCGTCCGGGGTTTCAATCCGGTCTATTTCTGCTCGAAGATCTTTCGAGCGCGCATGCTGGACCGGAAGGAAGTCGCCAAGGCTGAACGCGACGTCCTTTGATGTGAAGGGTTGACCGTCATGCCAGGTGACACCGGGTCGAAGCTTGAATGTATAGATCTTGCCATCCTCGGAGATATGCCATTCCACCGCAAGACGCGGTATCGGCTGGATATCCTTCGCGGAGTAGCCGAGCAGGGAATCATAAATCTTGTCGCCGACGAAGGTCGCAGGCCCAAGTCTATTGATGCCTGGGTTCAGTGAAATCGGTTCGGGCTGGACGATCAGATTAAGCGTCCCGCCGCGCTCGGCGGCAAGTGCGACTGATGCAAGTGTTGACGCAAAGAGTGCTCCGGCAATCCCCAGCGCACATGATTTCCAAAATACCCTAGCCACGACAGATCCCTTAATTTCTACAATTTTGATAGATATGCTATATAATGATGGCAAGGGCGCAGTAGTTCTGTTCTAATTTCAGTCCACATAGTGAAAATCCTAACTCAAGATCCTGCTGGTTTCGCCGGCAGCGCCACCGGGTTTTGCCGATCGTTCAGAGGCGCCGAGATCGGTCTGGCGGAAATGAATTCCGGAAAAACGCGCAGATCAGGGCAGATATTTTTCGCGTCCCTCGAAGTTTGGAAGTTTGGAGCGTTCTAGCCTTGGATTAAATCTATAAATCTTATAGATAATATCAACTAAGGCATTGCAAAATGAAACGTCGTTCTTACCGCTTGGCAGGTGGACTGCTCCTGGCGAACCTAGCAATCACCACCGCGCCGGGATCCAAAGCCCTGGCAGGCGAACCGCAATTTGGCGGTACATTGCGTATTGCCTCGCTCCAGGATCTGGATGCATTCGATCCGCTCACAGGCTACAGCACTGATTCCTGGGAAATCCTGCGTGCGGTCACCCGCCAGCTTGTCACCTATCCAGGTTCGTCCAAGGACATCAAGGACGACACGAAGCTCGTGCCAGATCTGGCGAAGTCGTGGGATGTGAGCGACGGCGGAAAGACCTACACGTTCCATCTTAAGGACGATATCTTCTATTCCGGTCCGACGGATCGCAAGATTGTGGCTGGCGATTTCGTATACGACATCAAGCGCTTCTGCGATCCCAACAAGCAGGTCGCTGCGATCAACTACTTCAATCTCGCGATCTCCGGCTTCAAGGCCTATTGCCAGGAGTTTGGGAAGGTGCCGACGGGAGACTTGGCGGCATCGAAGGCATTCATCGACAGTCACGAGATCTCTGGCGTCAGCGCACCCGACGACAAGACGCTCATCATCAGGTCGGACAGCAAGAATTACGATTTTCTCAATATTCTCTCGATGAATTTCGTGTCGCCATTGCCGCCTGAAGTCGCATCGAAATACTTTCCGGACTCTGCCGAATTCCGCAGAAACTTCCCGTCAAGCGGTCCCTATTATGTCGACAGCTATCAGGACGGGCAGAAGCTCGTCCTGAAGAAAGCGAAGAACTTCAAGCCGGAAAGCGACGAAGCCCGCAAAGCCTATGTCGACGAAATCGTGGTCGACTTCACGGCCAATAGCGAAGACAGCATTGTCCAGAAGATCGAGGCGGGCGAGGCAGACCTCTCGCTCTATCTCGACGTTCCTCCGCGCAGCGCCATCAAGCGTTTCCAGACCCAGAAGGAAGCGCAACTGCATTCCTCCAACAGCGGCGCTGCAAACTTCATCACCTTCAACGCCCGTCCGCAGGCCCAGAGCGACGGGGCGAACGCTCTTCGCAAACCGGAGGTGCGCCAGGCGCTGACCTATGCGGTCAACCGCGCACACCTTGTCCAGGTCCAGGGCGGTCCAATTGCTGCCGTACCGCTGTCGCAGATCATCACCTCCACGATTCTCGGCTACGAACCGTTTGATCCGTATCCGGTCGAGGGTAACAAAGGCGACAAAGCAAAGGCGCAGGCGCTGCTTGCCAAGGCGGGCTATCCCAATGGCGTGAAGCTCGACGCAATCTATCGCACGACCGCCCAGTTCGAAGCGATTGCCGTCGCGGTCAAGGAAGACGTCGCCACTGCCGGGATCGAGCTCAACCTGATTCCGATCCCGCCGACACAATGGTATTCCTTCATCCAGGACGCAAAGAGCAGATGGGACATCTCGCTTGGCGGTCAGTTCGCTCCCGACTGGCAGGGCCCGAGCACGCGAATGCTGCTTGGCGGCTGGCTGAACTCGGATGCATCTCCCTGCGGAACGGGAAATGTGAACTCGATCTGCTACAGCAACGCCGAGCTCAACAAGCTTGCCGCGGAAGCCTTTCCATCGGACGACCCGGCGCCGATCTGGGCGAAGGCCGACAGGATCGTCTCCGTGGACCTGCCATGGATCCCGCTGTTTGAGAAGCGGAAGATTGCGATCACGTCCGATCGCATTACCCACTGGGCGTGGTCGTCGCTGGCCGTTCAGGCCGATATCACAAACATCGCCGTGAAGAACTGATCTGATGAGCGTCCTTTCCATTCGTGATTTAAGGGTTCGCTTCGGAGCCGTAGAGGCGGTGCGGGGCGTGTCGTTCGATGTCGAACCGGGAAGGACGCTCGCAATCGTGGGTGAATCCGGATCCGGCAAGAGTGCCAGCCTGCTTGGTGCCGCCGGTCTGCTGCCCCCCCATGCATTGATTGATGGCAGCGTGCTCTATCGAGGCCAGGAAATCCTCGGAGCCTCAACGACTGTCCTGCGCAGAATCCGGGGGGCGGAGATCGGCTTCGTTTTTCAGGATCCTTTGAGCAACCTGCATCCCTTGAAGACGGTCGCAGACCAGATAGGCGAAGCCGTATCTGCCCATCGCTCAATTGGCCGAAAGGAAAAGCGCGAGCGGATACTCGAGCTCTTGAGCGATGTCGAGATTTCCAATCCGGCAAAGAGGCTTGGGGACTATCCGCGTCACCTGTCTGGCGGTATGCGGCAACGCGTTATGATTGCCATGGCGATCGCGTCAAATCCCGGTCTTATTATTGCCGACGAGCCGACGACGGCCCTGGACGTGACGGTGCAGGCGTCCATTCTTGAGCTGCTGCGGCGATTGCAGGAGCGGCATCGGACCGCTCTCGTGTTTGTCAGCCATGATCTCGCCGTGGTCTCCGACATTGCCGACGACGTCGCTGTGATGCGTGACGGCCTTGTGGTTGAACGGGCGGGGGCGGCGGCGATCTATTCCGCGCCTAAACATTCCTATACGCGCGAGCTGCTGGGAGCCGCGCGGCTTGCGGGCCCGCGAACCTATGCACAGCCGACTACGATCGGCGCACGGGAGCCGCTGATCGAGGTCGCCGCGCTGGGTCGTTCCTTTGTTGCCTGCCAGATGGTCCTTGAGGATGTGTCGTTTTCGATAGGTAGGGCGGAGATCCTTGGCCTGGTCGGCGAATCAGGATCAGGCAAGTCGACCATCGGCCGCCTGATCGCTGGGCTTGATCGGCCCGACCATGGCACGATTTCCTTCTCGGGCGCGCAATATTCGAAGGCGGGAGGCCCGACGAAACTCGCCGGCGATTTGCGCCGAGAAATTCAGGTGGTCTTCCAGGACCCCTATGCAAGCCTCAATCCGCGACGATCCGTCGAGGCCCTTCTTGCCGATCCTTATGTGATCGCGGGCGAAGGGGACCGCACGAAGGTGAAGGACATGGTCCGGCAATTGCTGGCGGATGTCGAGCTTCAAGACACTGTGCTTTCCCGCTTGCCCTCTCAGCTTTCCGGAGGTCAGCGGCAGCGCGTTGCGATCGCCAGGGCAATCGCGTTGAGGCCGTCGCTTATCGTCGCCGACGAGCCTGTCTCGGCGCTTGACGTCACGACACAGGTCAAGATCGTGCAACTGCTTCGCCGGCTCCGTGATCGCCTTGGTATCTCGATCCTGTTCATCTCCCACGACCTCGGCGTTGTCGGTGAACTGTGCGACCGCGTCATCGTGCTCGAGAAGGGGCGAATAGTAGAGGCCGGACCCACCAGGCGGATATTCGAGCGGGCCGAGCACGACTACACGAAGCGTCTTCTCGCTTCGATGCCCGGTGGCAAGCGGCCGGTTGAGCGTGTCACTTCGAAGGCGGCCTCTTATGTCGGTTGATCTCCTTGGCGAAAGGTCGGTTCGCCGCCCGGCGCCCCGGTTCCTGGGCCTCCTGTGGCGTGAGCGCAGTATCCGCTTTGGGCTTGCGATCGTCGGCCTGGTGCTGGCTGCCGCTTTGCTTGCGCCGTTTGCGGCCCTCCTGTTGCAGCATGGACCGACTGAGCAATTCCCGGACGTGGCGCTCGACGACATGGGCATTCCAATCCGGCCCTCGTTGTCATTCCCGTTGGGGGCGGATGGAAATGGGCGTGACGTCCTTGTTCGAACCCTCTACGGCGCTCGGATATCTCTACTCGTCGGAATTCCGGCGACGACCGCCGCGATGATCATCGGCACTTTGATAGGGATGGTCAGCGGCTTCATCGCGGGTCGCGTCGACCGTGTGATCAGTCAGGCGATCGACGTCGCCATGTCGTTCCCCTTCGTCGTCACCGCTCTCAGCCTGCTGTCGCTCAACAGAGGCGAGCAAGGGATGCCGTTGATCTCCCCGATCCTCGTCATCATCCTTGTGATAGCCCTGTTCTCCTGGACCTACTTCGCCCGCCTGACGCGTGGAATGGTACTGGAAATGCGATCTGGCCCGCTGGTCGAGTCGTCCTTGGTCATCGGTGCGTCGAACGCTCGCATCATTTTCGTCGACATTCTGCCGAACATCCTGCCGACGCTGCTCGTATATTGGGCGGTGCAACTTCCAGCCAATATCGTGGCCGAGGCGACACTCTCGTTTCTCGGCGTCGGAATCCAGGCACCGGTGCCGAGCTGGGGCAACATGATCGCCGAAGCCCAACGGACTTCCCTCTATCAGGATCAGCCCTGGTTTCTGGCGGGGCCAGGCCTTGCCTTGTTTCTGACGGTGGTTGGTTTCAACACCTTGAGTTCGGGGCTGCGGCGCGTACTCGATCCGCATCAGAGGCGATCCTAAGTCATGACAAAGAACATCGTCTCAACCATCTTGCGGTCGGCCGCCACCCTCGTGATCGTGCTGGTGCTTTCATTCTTCATTACGAGGATCGCCTATCGAAACCCGGCGGCGATGCTCGCGCCGCGAAATGCGACACAGGAAACGATAGACGGCGTGGCGCGGGCGCTGCGTCTTAACGAACCCTGGTATCATCAGCTTTGGTACTATCTCTTCCGGGGGCCGGATATACAGGGCGCCCCGATGGGGCTGCTGCATTGGCCGCCAGCCCTTGGCTACTCCTTCCGCAAGCAGGCGCCCGTCACCGACCTCATTCTTGCCAAGGCTCCCGTGACGATTTCGCTGGCGCTGGGCGCGATGGTCATCTGGATGACGATATCGATCGTCTTCGGTGTCGTGGCCGCACGCTGGCAGGGGCGGCTCGTCGATCATATCCTGGCGCTTTTCGCCTATATCGGCCTGTCGGTGCCAACCTTCCTGAGCGGCATCTTGATCTCCTATTTCCTCTTCTTCCAACTCACGAACCACGGGTTCGCGTGGTTCCCAAGCAGCGGATATGTTCCGCTCTTGGAGGATCCGCTTGAGTGGGCAAGACATCTCGTCTTGCCGTGGGCGACGCTGGCGATCGCCGAAATAGGTATCTTCCAGCGGATCGTCCGGGCCGGGATGCTGGACGTCCTTGGTCAGGACTATATCCGGACGGCCCGCGCCAAGGGGCTTCGCGAGAGCAAGATCTATCTGTCGCACGTGCTGCCGTCGGCGTTGAATCCAATCATCACCCTGGGTGGCCTTGAGCTCGCCGTCATCATGGGCGGTGCGATCGTCACGGAGACGATATTCGGGCTCGACGGCGTCGGACGCATGGCAATAACCGCCGCGTTGGATGGGGATTTTCCGCTTGTGATCGGAACGACCATCTTCGCCGCGTCGGTCTTCGTTGTCTGCACCCTGATCGTCGATCTCGTCGCCCACTGGCGCGACCCCAGCCAATCGCCATCCCGCTAAGAATTTTAAACAGCACTATCAAAATGGAGAAGAACATGACTGCAGTGGATGCACCACTCTCGTTGACCTACCTGCGTCCCACGACAGCGAGGGAGGACGTCTTGGTCCAACGCTTCCAGCCGATCTTCGATCGCATTGCCGCGGGAAGCGTCGAGCGCGAGCGCAACCGTACCTTTCCGTTCGAACAGGTGCAGTGGCTGAAGGATGCCGACTTCGCCCTGCTGCGAGTTCCAGAGGATCTTGGCGGCTTTGGCGCTTCGCTCGAGCAGACTTTCTATCTGCTTGCCCTGCTTGCGGAAGCCGATGCCAATGTCGCCCATGTCTGGCGCAATCATCTTGCCTTCGTGGAGGATCGCCTGAATGCCCGCCCATCTCCAACGAACGAAAGGTGGTTCCAGCGCTTTCGGGACCGCGAGTTCGTGGGCGGGGGCTGGACCGAAGCAAACAACGGAACCTACGCAACAATCAAGACCGTGGTGACGCGCGAGAGCGACCACTACAAAGTCACCGGCGCCAAGTTCTACGCGACGGGGAGCCTTTACGCCGACTGGCTGGACGTGATCGGCAAGGCGGAGGATGGCACGTTGATCACGACGCTGGTGAGCCGCCACCAGCCAGGGGTCGAGCTGACCGACGACTGGCCGGGCTTCGGGCAGCGCACCACAGCAAGCGGCAGTGCCATCTACAAGGATGCCATTGCTCACGAAGGCGATGTGTTCCCCGCAAGCGAGCGGGTGGTCTATCAGGGGCATTTCTACCAAACCGCGCTGCTCGCTGTCTTGACGGGTATAACTCGGGCGGTCCAGCGCGATGGCATCTCCGCGCTCAAATCTCGTGGCCGCAATTACCCGCAAGGTCTCGATCCCGTCCCGGCGCTCGATCCGCAATTATTGCAGGTGATCGGTGAGGTGTCGGTCCGGGTGTTTTCCACCGAAGCGGCCCTGCGTCGCGCCGCCGGTTCGCTCGACCTCATCGCGTCAGCGCATGCGGCCGGAGACGTCGCCCTGCGCGATCGGCTGGTGACTGTGGGAGAAGTGGCTGTATCGCAAGCACAACTTGCGATCATCGACGGGGTTCTCTATGCCGTCACGCATGTCTTCAATGCTCTTGGCGCTTCGGCCACGTCCGAAGATGCGGCACTCGATCGTCATTGGCGCAATGCGCGGACACTCGCATCGCACAACCCTGTGGCCTACAAGGCTCGCATTCTCGGCGACTACCTCGTCAACGACAAATCCCCTGTTTCAAGCATCGCCCGGCTCGGGCGTGGTGGCCAAGGCAACTAGGGAGGCGTGTCATGACCAAACCCTATCTTGCTCTCGGGCTTGCCGGACCACATCTGGTCGAACTCACGTCCAGCCATGCGCTTCTCGCGCGGTGGGACGCATTGGAGGTCGCATTCACTGTCCTGGGAATTGACCGCCTTGATGGCAGCGACCCGGCATCGGTCACCTTGACCAGCTCCGCTGTGGGAGCGACACTTGCGGGCGCAACCAGGAACGGTCGGTTTCTGATAGCCGCGACCCCACAGCGCGACCATCCGTACAATATCGCCCGGCGCGTCGCGTCGCTTGCCCATTTATCTCAGGGCCGCAGTGGCCTCCTGATCGGCGTTCGCGATGCCTACGCGCCACATGGCCCAGTAGGCGCTCCCGCATGGGGTGGGGTGGGGCACGGTGGCGGTGCTGCGCTCGACGCCCGGACAGCTTACGACGCTGCGCTGGCGGTGCGGGCGCTCGAACAGAGCTGGCCCCACGATTCAATTATCGGAGACCTGGATACCGGTATTCTGGTTCAGTCCGACCGCATCGTGCATGTGGACATTGACAACAGCTTCTCGATTGCAGGGCCGTTGAATGCACCTGAGCCGGCAACGGGAGCGTCGGTAATCGCCTGGTATCATGGTCCAGATTCTGACCTTCCGCCACGAGGCGATGACGATCCAATCGATCTGGTGCTGGGCGCTTCTGGTTCCGTCGCCGTGGTGTCGCTGGGAGAAAAGCCGCCCATCGCAGGCCGTTCAGGTGTCTTGCTCCGTGCGGGTGCGAATGAAACTATCAGCGACCTGTTCGACGCCGCCGAGCGCTTGCTCGGGGAGGACTTCGCTCCCTCGCGCCTTGGCGGCTCGTTACGCTCTGCACTTGAGCTTGCTCACCCAAAGCCGTTGCCGCCGAGCGCGCGATCAGCCTTCCCGACGCCGCAGCCGCATACAGCGCTCTAGATCGCAACCAAGAGATAAGAAATGACAAATAAACGATCCGGCCACGTGCTCCTCGGCATCAATGTCCTCGTTCTTGGCTATCTGCCCGCAGCGTGGAAGACGCCGCTCCTGAAGAAGGATTCCTTCATCGATCCCGGCTACTGGGAGAATATCGGTCGCACCGCAGAACGTGGAACACTCGACGCACTGTTTCTCGCCGACGGACCATTGCTTGGTGATCCAGCCTATGACGCCAACCCGATCCGTCTTGAGCCCTCCGTCAACTGGGGACACGTCGCGGCGGCGACATCGCGGGTCGGACTGGTCGCGACGGCCTCGTCTACCTTCAACGATCCCTTCGAGCTTGCGGAGCGCTTCCTCTCATGGGATCATCAGACCGGCGGCCGCGCGGCTTGGAATGTTGTTACGACCCGCAATATTCCTGCAGCTCGGAATTTTGGGTTGCCCGACATTCCCGATCGCGACGACCGTTACGGAAGAGCTAGCGAATTCGTTGATGTTGTCCGGGCTCTCTGGGGGTCGGCTGCCGACGGCCAGACGATACGACACCATGGCGACTTCTTCGACATCGAGGGCCGCCTGCGCGTTCCGCCATCCAAACAGGGCCAGCCAATCATCTTCCAGGCGGGCGGCTCGCCCCAAGGGCGCGAGCTCGCAGGTCGGGTTGCCGAGGGTGTTTTCGCGGCCGAACTCACGAAGATCCAGGCCATCGAGCACTACCGCCTCGTCAAGGGCATTGCCAGAAGCCACGGACGCTCCCCGGACGACATCAAGATCCTTCCCGGTCTTCTGCTGAGCCTGGGTAGCACCGAAGAGGAGGCGCGTCGCCGAAGCGACGAGCTTCACGATGCCGGCCCCGCATCGTACTCTATCGGCTGGCTATCGCAGGCGATCGGCTTTGATGCTTCGAAACTGGAGCTCGATGCGCCCTTTCCGGAAGAGGTTCTCGGCCCCATCAAGGATGCCCAGAAATTCAACGGAAGCATCGGTTTCCGGGAGTCCATTGTCGCGCAGATCCGTAAAACCAACCCGACGGTGCGGGAGTATCTCAAGCAGACCCGCTACACCGGTTCCGGTCACGCCGGTTTTGTCGGCACGCCAGAACAGCTTGCCGACCACATCGAGGACTGGTTCCATGCCGGAGCGATCGACGGCTTCAACCTGCAGCCCGATCGACTGATCGATGGCCTGGCCGTCATTGTCGATGAGTTGGTGCCGACCCTGCGAAAGCGAGGACTGTACCGCCATGAGTACGAAACCGAAACGTTGCGCGAGCACCTTCGCGCCGCATCGCCGACGCCTTCCTTCTAAGGAAGGCGCCCTGTCGCTTATGGTTGAGGGCCTCGCTCGAGTTTCGACACTCGAAGCCGAATTCTCTCGGATGAGTAGAGCAGAGATGTTCGACTGCGCAAATCGGCGGCATGGGGAGGAGCGGATTGGCTATGTCGCGGTAAATCGCCACGTGGCGTGATCATGATATGCCGTTGTCCGTTCTGGCAAGGCGCCGGGTGACGCAGAAACTGACCCCGGCAGCGGTGGCGGAGAGCACCGTTCCCCAAATCAGGTCCGCAATCGTCAACATCGTCGACCAGTTCTTCAGTGTCGACTGGTTGGTCAAATCGTAAGTGGCATAGGCGGTGAAGCCGACGACCGCGCCCTGGAGCAAGGTCGTGCGGATGGAACCGGACAACAAGCCGGTCCTGACGGCGAGAACTGTCAGGCCAGCCGTGTAGAGAAGATAAAATGCGATGGCTGGACCGAGCCGGAATTCCGCTGTCAGCATGTCACCCAAGACAGGGCGATAGAGACGGTCTGCCATGCTGCTGAGCCAGAGGAAGTCGATCGCAACAAATACGATGAGAGTGGCGAGATAGGCGATGGAATAGGTCCTCATTTGCTTGCCTCCAAAAATCGGCCCTGCCGCTAGTTGATGCGAGCCCATTCGATACCCTTGCACAGGAGGCCGGCCACGATGCAGCCGCGCGTGGTCATCTTGTCGCCACGGACAGTCACGGTGAGCTTGTAGGTCATGTTTCGTTGAGGGTCGAACGCTGTACCCGAATAGACCCCTTCGTCACCCGGCTTGATGGTCATGACAAGTTTGTCGCCTTTCTTCTCCTTGGGCGTTCCCGGCTTGATCCAGGTATTCGTCGCGCAAATATCAGAACCGCAGGGCGCGATCCTGACCTTGGCATTTCCATCTCCGCGCGCCCACTGACCCTCGACGTCGGCCGCCTGAACGCTCCCGGCAAATCCGGAAACAAGGATTAAAACTGCGGCGATGACGTGCTTCATCCTGATTTCCTCGTGGGCCCGATTAGGCATGCTTGATCGTGTACAACCCGACATCGATGCTCTCCTCCTCAAAGCCCGCCTCGCAATAGCAGAGATAATAGTGCCAGAGACGCTTGAAGCGTTCATCGAAGCCCTGGGCTGCAATGGCGGGCCAGCGGGCGTGAAAGCGCGCCCGCCATTCCGCGAGCGTCCGGGCGTATGATTTGCCGAAATGCTCGACTTCCACGAGCTTCAGGCCTGCGGCCGTCACGGCTGCATCGAGCGCTCCGTCTGACGGCAGGAAGCCGCCGGGGAAGATGAATTTCTGGATGAAGTCGATGCCTCCGCGATAGGCCTCGAAGCGGCTCTCCTCAATCGAGATGATCTGAAGCACGGCGTGGCCATCTGCTTTCATGCAGCGCCTCAAGGTGTCGAAATAGTTCGGCCAATAACATTCGCCGACAGCCTCGAACATTTCGATCGAAACGATCCGATCGAATTGCCCATCGGTATCGCGATAGTCCTGGAGCCGCAGATCGACCTGACCATCTTTGGCCGCCGCGACGACCGCTTGTTTCGCCCAGGCGAGCTGGGACGGCGACAGGGTGAGACCGACCACATTTGCATCCGATAGCGTCGCAAGCTCGACCGCAAGTGCGCCCCAGCCGCAACCGATCTCCAGAACGCGCTCGCCACCGGAAAGCGCAAGCTTTTCTCGGATGACATCGAGTCGCTTCTGCTGGGCAGCCTCAAGGCTCGCTGTCGTCTCGTCGTAGATTGCCGACGAATAGAGCATCGTCGGTCCGAGCCATTGCTTGTAGAAATCGTTGCCGAGGTCGTAATGCGCCTCGACATTGCGACGGCTTCCCTTCTTCGTGTTGGCGTTCATGAGATGTCCGATGCGGTTGACGATCCGCATCAGCACATTGCCGTCAATCGCTGGAGAGAGCGCTTGCGCATTTCTGGCTGCCAGTCGGATAACCGCTGTGAGATCCGGTGTTGTCCAATCTTCCTCGATAAAGCCTTCCGCAAAACCAATATCTCCCGCGGCCGCGATGCGCCGCAGAGCACGCCATCGCCGCATGACGATCGTCGCGTCGGGGCCAACCTCTTTTCCGGCCCTTTCGATGACAGCGCCGGACGGCAGGACGACTTTCAGGCGACCGCAGGAAAGGCTTCCGATCATCCGGTTCAGAATGCGCCCACCGATGCCAAGTTCTTCCGCCTTTGCAACATCCGAGAACGATGCCTCGGAAAATTCCTCAATCTGGCTCATGAGCTTCTCGCCTTTTGAGACTGCCTTTGACTGCCGGACCGATGACGGACGACCGACACTGGTTCCGCGGGAGGTCGGGGCCGCGCCTTGAGCTGGACGCCCTTCAACCAGATCTTCAGAGCCTCCCAATGAATGCCGCCGACGACACGCAGTGTCAGGAAGGGGATTGTTAAAAACGCCTTCAATAGCGCGGCGTCCGTGAGGTCGGAGCGCTTTGCCAGATGCCGCGCCGTGAGCACCAGTCCCTTCTCATCAAAGGCATCGATACGGATCGAAAGCCTCTCGGCAGGTGGAGAAACCCGGAATTCATAGCGAAGATCCATGTCCATAAAGGGCGACACATAGAAGGCTTTGTCGCAGTGCTGGACGATTTCATCGCTTCCGTCCCCATCGACAGGGATCAGGTAGGCGTGACGTTCTCCGAAGGTGTTGTCGACTTCCCAGAGGATCGCTTTCAGTTCTCCATCGCAACCGGAGCAGAAGAAGACGCTGAGTGGATTGAACGTCCAGCCGAGCAACCTCGGCATGGTCAAAAGCCGGATCGGACCGCCATCCGGCTCGATACCGGCACGCCGCATCCAGCGCTCCACCTGGCCCTTGAGGTCTTTGCCAGATCGGTCGCCGCGATCTGCGCGCCGAAACGAAAAAAGGTTGAAACGATCGACGGAGAACAGCTTGAGACGACGATCAAGCAAATCGAGTTCGTCGAGATCGAGAAGCAGCGAGTAGATGCGGTAGGCAAGCCTGTGCTGCTTCGGCCTCGAACGCGCATGTGTTACGTGCCCTGGATAAAGGCCCGATTGTAGGCTCGATATCATACGAATGCCTCCTGCCCGGCCGTTCGTCCGATCGGCCGCGTGACTGGCCGGCGCACGATCCGGCCGCTTTCCTGCGCCACCCGCCAGGGCCGGCGCATTCCGCCAAGATCCTCCGCGACTGCAAGCCCCGCCTGAATACCGTCCTCATGAAAGCCGGAACCAAAATGCGCGCCGCAGAACCAGGTATTGCGCACGCCCTGCAACGACCAGATTTCCTGTTGTGCGCGGTGAGTTTCCAGATTGAAGACAGGATGCTCGTACACCTCGCGTCGAATCACGGTTCCCTCGCGCGGTTCGCGGCGGGGATTAAGCGTCACGAAAGTCGGAGGTGCTGTACCAAGGGGCTGAAGTCTGTTCATCCAATAGGTAATCGACGGCTGTGTCTGCTCATCGGATGAATGGGGGCGCCTGTCGGCGACGTAGTTCCAACTGGACCAGGCGGCGTGCCGCTTCGGCATCAGAGCGGTGTCGCCGTGCAGCAAAGCCTCGTTGCGTGAATATTTGAACGAGCCAAGAATTCGGCGCTCTTCATCGGTGGCATCCATCAGGATGCGAAGGGCCTGGTCGGCATGGGTGGCGAGCACCACCTCGTCGAACATGTGGCTCGTACCATGTGCATCCCGGATCTCCACGCCCCCTTTTTGACGATAAACCTCTCGTACCGGCGTCGATAACCGGATCCGGTCGGGGAAACGGCTGGTCATGCGGGCGACATATTCGCGGCTTCCGCCCTTCACCGTTCTCCAGGTCGGGCGGTCCCACAGTTCGAGCAGGCCGTGATTGCAACAGAACCTGACGAAGCTGGCCGCTGGCTGAGCCCCGACCTCGAGTGCTGGCGTCGACCAGATTGCGGCAGCCATCGGGTAAAGGTGATCGTGGCGGAACGCCAGGCCATAGCCGTTTCGGTTCAGGTACTCCTCGAGAGAAATCCCACCCATGATCGAGAGGTCGCGTGGCGCGCGGCGGTAGAAGCGCAGCAGGTCGTTCATCATCGACCAGAAGCGCGGGCGTAGGAGATTGGCTTTTTGCGCCAGCAGGCCGAAACCTGTTCCACCGGAATATTCGAAGGCACCATCGTCCATCGAGACTGCAAACGACATGTCGGAAGCAACCGTCGGCACGTCGAGCGTCCGGAACAGGGCTGTCAGATTCGGATAAGTCACCTCGTTATAGACGATGAAGCCCGTATCGACGGCAATGGGCCCGCTCGCGCTGTCGAATTCTACTGTGTTGCTGTGACCACCAACGCGATCCGATGCCTCGAAAACCGTGACGTCATGGTCGCTGGACAATAACCAGGCTGCCGACAGGCCAGAAATCCCACTTCCCACAATTGCGATGTTCAGGCGTTTGCCACCATTGCTCCGCTCATCAATTGACATGCAGTCCTCTCGCCTGAGCCATGGTCGTGGCTTTGGATTTCCCTTGTTGCCTGTTCGAGATACGCGCGGTCGCGCCAGATGGTTTCATAAACGGTGCAGATTTTTGAAATTTAATCTCAAAGGCACGAAACCGAATCGCGCCGTCGGCCGTACAGGCAGTCATAGCTTTGATAGAGAGAACCATGGATTTAACACTCCTGACCATCATTGCAGGCTGGCTGTCGCTGGCCATGGTCGGTGCCTGGGCGATACAGCGCGCGACAGGGCTGAGTGGCTGGGTCGACACGATCTGGTCGGGCACAGTGGGCATTGGCGGCATCATCGCCGCGGTCTTCGCGCATGGCAATTTCGATCGCCGAATGATCGTCCTCATCATCATCGCCGCGTGGGCGCTGAGGCTTGGCAGCCATATCGGCACGCGTACCCGAGGCAGCGGCGAAGATCCGCGGTATGCAAGATTGATCGAAGAATGGGGGGATAGAGCCGCCTGGCAGCTTTTTCTCTTTCTGCAGGTGCAGGCGCTGGCAGCCTTCATTCTGGTGTTGGCGGTCTATCTGGCCGCGACCAATAATTATGGCTATCCCCGCGCCATCGACCTTTTCGCCATCTTCGTCGCTGTCGTGGCGCTTGGCGGCGAGGCGATCGCTGATTTTCAGCTTTCCCGCTTCCGAAAAACGCCGCAAGCAAAGACGGAGGTCTGCGAGGTCGGCTTATGGCGTTATTCGCGTCATCCCAACTATTTCTTTGAATGGCTCTTCTGGTGCTCCTGGCCGCTTTTTGCGTTGACCTTGTCAGCTTGGACATGGGCTTCGTTGCTGGCACCAGCCCTGATGTATTGGCTGCTAGTGCATGTTTCCGGCATTCCGCCCCTCGAAGAACACATGCAGCGCTCACGCGGCGACAGATTCCGTGACCTCCAGAAACGCGTCAACGCCTTCTTTCCCGGACCTCGTAGAAACGGAGAACTGCCATGAACATGCTGGCCTTCGCAATCAATACCGCCGAGCGTGCGCCGCTGACTGACGGCATGACCCTGGCGGGGATTGATTTCCTCTGCGCCCGCACCAAACGTCGCCTGGCCGCCACACCGGCGATGGAAGAACAGGGCTTCGCCGAAACGATGGACAGTTTCCCTGTGGCGATCCACACCGACGTGGCGAACCGCCAGCATTATGAGGTGCCGGCCGAATTCTTCGCTCTGGCGCTCGGTCCGCAGCGAAAATATTCCTGCTGCCTCTATCCGACGCCCGATACCACGATCGGGGACGCGGAAACTCACGCGCTTGCCGAAACGGTAGTGCATGCCGCAATTGAGGACGGCATGAACATTCTTGAGCTCGGCTGCGGCTGGGGCTCGCTGTCCCTCTACCTCGCCCAGCAATTTCCGAATTGCCGTATCACATCCGTGTCGAATTCCGCTTCGCAGCGAGCCTACATTCTCGACCTTGCAGCCAATCGCGGGCTCACGAATCTTGACGTCATCACCGCCGACATGAACGACTTTGCGACAGAAGAACGCTTCGACCGCGTCGTCTCGGTCGAAATGTTCGAACACATGTCGAATTGGCGTGCATTGCTGAGCCGCGTCCGCGGATGGATCACTCCGGATGGGCGGCTCTTCCTGCATGTCTTCGCCCACAAGGATCGCTCTTATCGCTTCGATCACGACGACCCGACCGACTGGATCGCGCAGCATTTCTTCACCGGTGGTATCATGCCTGCCCATGACCTGCCGCACCGGTTCGGCGATCTTTTCAAGGTCGAGCAGGAATGGCGCTGGTCGGGCACCCACTATCGCCGCACGGCGCTCGACTGGCTTTCGAACTTCGATCGCGAGATTGACCGCATCCAGCCCATATTAAAGCAGGTCTACGGCAAGCAAGCCTCTCTCTGGCGGCGGCGTTGGCGATTGTTTTTCCTGTCCACCGCCGGTCTGTTCGGTCATGACAACGGCGAGGTCTGGGGTGTCGGCCATTATCTTCTTAAACCGGTTGTCTGATGGTCGGGACACGACAGCAACTCGATCCATTGACGCGGGCAACGAGCACCATTGCCTGGGTGATCTTTGCGAATAAGCCTTTCTATCCGATCTACGTCTGGTATCTGATCGGAACCGGCGTCAGGGAGTGCTTGCTAACATTGATTTCCGCGCCATTCTTTCTTGCCATTCCCTTTGTTGCTCGGCGCTCGCCGCTGGTCGCGCGGATCATGCTGCCGACGATCGGCACACTCGATACCTTGTTCGAGACAAAGCTGTTCGGGACCGCATCCGGTACGGAACTGTTCTTTTCAGCCTGTGTGATGCTCGCGGCGCTCTCGTTCAAAGCCGAGGAAAAATGGTGGCAACGGGGAATGGTGGCTTTTAGCTTTGGAGCGTTTCTGCTTTCCCGCAACTGGATCGTCGCTCCTTTGTATGGGTGGAGCGAAGTGGAACTCTCGGTCCTGTTCAAGCTAAATGCTTATGCCGTGGCCAGCCTGCTGGCTTTCATCGCGCTTCGCTATGCCGGTGTCGAGCGCGACGTTGGATCCGATCAGTTCGATCGTGATTAGGAGACGATCAGCACCCAACGGGGAGATCGCATGCCTATGGAGCGATCGGCTGGATCATTGGAACCGACGATCAGCCAATCGCTTCATGGCTGGTCAAGCTGACATCACCGGCTCGGCCGCCTTGTTTGACAGGCGTCGCCCGTCGGCGTCGAACAGGCAGATCCGGTCCGTCCGCGGCTGCAGCCAGATCGTCTCTTCCGGCGCGATATCGAGCCGGTCATGGAAAACGGTGACGATTGTCTGTCCACCAACGGTTGCCGTTATATGCGTTTCAGATCCGAGTGGTTCGACGACCACCACGCGCGCTGGAATGCCGACATTCGCCGCCGAAAGGGTAAAATATTCCGGCCGAATGCCGTACACACCCTCCACGCCGGCGAGCTTCGGTGCCTGATCGTGCAGGGGCAATATGATGCCGTCATTCGTCTTGAAGACAGGCCGGCCGCCGTCACTGTCAAAGCGCCCGTTCAGCAAGTTCATCGCCGGAGAGCCGATGAAGGCGGCGACGAAGGTGCTATGCGGATTGTCGTAGAGCTCGAGTGGCTTGCCGATCTGTTCGATATGCCCGCCGTTCATGACCACGATCCGATCGGCCATGGTCATTGCCTCGACCTGATCGTGGGTCACATAGATTGTTGTCGTCGCCAGCCGGCGATGGAGGCTCTTGATCTCGGCTCGCATTGCCACGCGCAGCTTTGCATCCAGGTTGGACAAGGGCTCGTCGAAGAGGAAGACCTGCGGATCGCGAACGATCGAGCGTCCCATGGCGACGCGCTGGCGCTGACCACCCGACAGTTGCCGGGGATAACGTCCCAGCAGGTCGGTGAGCCCGAGAATTTGCGCCGCATGCGCCACACGCTTCTGCTTCTCGTCCTTGGGTGCACCGGCAAGCGTCAGCGAGAAGGCCATGTTTTCGGCAACCGTCATATGCGGGTAAAGCGCATAATTCTGAAAGACCATGGATATGTCGCGTTCCTTGGGCGGCAGATTGTTGACCACGCGCCCGCCGATGCCGATCGTGCCGCCGGTGATGTCTTCAAGACCGGCAATCATTCTAAGAAGGGTCGACTTGCCGCAGCCGGATGGCCCGACCAAGACAACGAACTCGCCGTCTGCGATATCAGCCGAGACACCGTGGAGAATTTCCACGGCGCCGTAGGCCTTGCGTGCCCTGTCTATGGTAACGGTTGCCATCACGCCGCTCCGATCCGGATCTCGTTCGACGACAAGGCGCCCTCATGGACGAGCAGACCAACACCGCCGTCGCGGAAGGCTTCCTCGGAGCTGTCCTCCGCCACCACCGAGATCCCATCAGCTTCAAAGGTAATTCGTGCGCCTTGCGCCGTGACTTTCATCGCAATGTGCTTGTCGAATTCGGTCTTGAAAGGCGCCTCCGCAAGGACCTTGGTGTCTTCATCGCGGACCCTGACGATCTGCATCTTGCCGTCGCGCGTCACCCGTGCCCCATAATAGCGCCGAAGGCCCTGGGCGCGGATGGCGAGGCCGCCGTAATTGCCGAGATGAATCATCACCTGGCCGGAGGCTTGGTAATCGGTCCATTGCCGCGTGCCGTGGATGATGATGCCTTCGCCGCTATTTTGCGCAATACGGAAGGCGGCCGGGAAGCGCTTGGAGAAGAAGCTCGCGCCGTTTACCCAGGCCATGCGCCAGAAATCGCCGTCACCGGCCGGACGCTTGAGGGTCAATTTTGGCGTTCCGTCCCAGCGGATGTAATCGACCAGAAGACGGCCATCAGCCCGTCGACCCGTACCGCTTACCGCAATGCCGATTTCGGCGATCGGCTGACCATCGACATCGGGCAGCGTCCATTCGAGTGTGGCCTCGGAGCCGGGCTGAAGGATAACCGGATCCGAATCTACATCGCTTAATTGATCCCGCTCGTCATAGACACGGATGCGCAGGCGAGCTTCGATTGCGCCACGGTTCTGCGCGTCGGCCTTGATGCGTGCCTTTGCCGTCTGACCTGGATAGACAAGCGGCGTTGCCATCAGGTCGTAGGTCCGCATGTCGAGCATTTCGCGTGGCGAGAAGGTCGGTGTCGTGACGACCGCGCTTTGTGCGGGCCCGATGGCGTCGTAGTCGATGGTTAACGCACGGCCGCTCTCGAACTCGGCATTGCCGACGCGTACGTCGCTTGCCGTGTTGAGGCCCGCCTGCGGGCGGAAGCCCTGCTGGCTTCCGGGGAGAGAAAAGTGGAACTGCGCGCCATTCTTCGGGGCATCGAGTGATTGTTGGCCGGCAAGCCTCAGGCCGAGATTGGTCAGAAAATATGCCTGACGAACCGCATCATTGATGGAATTTCCACCATCGGCCGACGAGATCAGCAAGCGGTCGGCGATAGGTCCGCGGAAGTCCGGGCCCTCGGCAAGTCCGTCGAGCCCGTTCATGATCCCGAGCAGGCAGCCGACATTGCCGGCATTGCAATCCGTATCCCAGCCCGACGTGTTGACAATCATCTGCGCCTTCTGGAAGTCGTGCGGCGCATAGAGCACCGTCATGATCATCAGGGCGTGATTGGGCATGATGTGGCAATTACCGGGATATTTGTCGTAGCCGTAATTGTCCTCAATCTTCTGGCGTGTGTCGCGCCAGTCCGGATTTGCCTTGTGCCAGGCTCTGATGTCGGCAATCAGCCGGGCGATATGGCTGTCCGTCGGGATCTGTTTCAGTCCGACATCGATCAGGTGGTCGATGTCGGAGGAGATGAAGGCTTCCGCTTCCATCGCGGCCCACAGCATGGCGGCATAAACGGATTCGCCGTCATGGCTGACCTTGCCTGCCTGTTCGGCAAGCCTGGCTGCAAGCTCCGGCTGGCCAGGCGCAACCATCGCCCATCCGTCGATGAAGATCTGCGCGCCGATCTGTTCGGCGACGCCCTGACCATTGGTGGCGATCGAACCGGAATGCGGTGCCGACACGCCCTTCTTGAGGTTCAGCCAGGCGGTGTGTTCCGTGGAGTTGCCATTGCCGCCCCACCAGAGGATCGACCGCTCCTCGACGATGTAGTTGAGCCACGCCTTGCCGATTTCCTCGGCCGAAAGGTTCGGTTTGATGCCGTAGTCTTCAAGCGCGCGGATGAAGGTGAAGGTGCCGGCCACATCGTCGTCGGTGACGACAAGCGGCTGGTTCAGGCGCTCATGCACATAGTACTCGATCGGGCCAAGCTCCTCCATGATCTTCTGGTAGGTCCAGCCCTCGAAGGGGCGACCGAGATAGACGCCGATAAGCTTGCCCAGGACACCGGCATAGACGCGTTCGAGATAGTCGTTCGGAAGCTGCATTGTTCACTCCATTTAACCAGGAAAATCGTTCAGCCTTTGACGGAGCCGCCGGCCATGCCTTCGATGAAGCGCTTCTGCATGAAGACGAAAAGCGCAACGACTGGCACGACGATGATGAGGGCTGCGGCCATGATCTCGCCCCAGTCGGAGCTGTACTGGCCGGAAAGCAGAAAGAAGGCGATGACGGCGGTCATGTTCTCCTGCTTTTGCAGGAAGGTCGTAGCGATGAGGAATTCATTCCACGAGTTCAGCCCGATGATCAGCGCCACGGTGAGGATGCCTGGCGAGACGATCGGCAGCATCACCCGCCAGAACACCTGCCAGTGCGTGGCGCCATCGACGATCGCCGCCTCTTCAAGCTCCTTTGGAACCGCAAGGAAGTAGGTTCTAAGCAGCATCACTGCGAAGGGGCTGTAGAGGGCGGTGTAGATCAATGCGACGCCGAATATGTTGTTGATCAGGCCGAGCTTCGCAAAGCCGAAATAGAGCGGAAAGATATAGAGCTGGATCGGTGCAGTGGTGGTTGCGAGCAGATAGAAGGTGAAGATCTTCCAGCTTTTGATCTTGCGGCGCGCGATCACATAGGCTGTCAGCGACGATGTCGTGCAGACAAGCGCGATCGTTGTGCCGGACACGATCAGCGAGTTGATGAACGTCTTCGAGAACTTTGCGTGGTTCCAGGCATTGGCGAAGTTCTGCCAACGGATCGGCTGCGGCAGGCCGAGCGGGTTCTGGACGATCTGGGCTGCCGGCTTTAGCGAGTTCAGCACCAGGAGAGCGATCGGAAAGAGCGCGAGGAAGGCGAAGATGCCAAGCAGGATATAGCAGACCCAGAGGGTCAGGCGGCTTTCTACAAGCCTCATTGTTCGCCCTCCCGGGTCTGGATGCGGACATAGAAAAACGTGCCGACGAGACCGAACAGGCTGATGACAAGAGCCGCTGCCGCGGCCTGCCCGACGTTCAGGTCGTAAAATGCCTTGCGATAGGCAAGGGTCGAAAGCAACTCGCTCGAAAAAGCCGGTCCACCCTGCGTGAGGATGTAGACGAAATCGAAGGCGAGGAACGACCAGATGACCGTCATGATCATCATCAGCGTAATGGTCGGCCGAATGCCCGGCAGCAACACGTAGCGCATCATCTGAAAATAGGTCGCGCCCTCTATTCTGGCGGCCTCGATCTGCTCCTGCGGCACCTGGCGGAGCGCTGCAAAGAAGATGACGCAGAGGAAGCCCCACCAGTGCCAGAGGTCGACGGTCGCGACACCGAAAAGCGCGATCGGTGGCTGTGTCAGCGGATTGGGGATCGGCAGGCCGTATTTCTTGAGGAGGCCGAAGACACCGGTCACGGGACTATAGATCATGCCCTGCCAGATACGGGCCGTGATCGCGGTCGCGATGACGACGGGCAGGAAGTAGACGACCTGAAAGAAATTGCTGCCGCGGCGCACGATCAGCAGCATCGAGGCGGCCAACAATCCCATCAGGACCGGAACTGTCAGGAAGACGAGCGTCCAGATGATGTTGTTGCCGAGCGCCAACCAGAAGACGCGATCATCCGCAAGCGTGCGGAAATTATCGAGACCTGCAAAGGTGGGTGAAGAAATGCCATCCCAATTGCAGAAGGCGAGCGCCACCGTCAGCAATGCGGGGATCAGGACGATGATGATATTAATGATCATCGTCGGAACGAGATAGAGTCGGTGCATGGTTTCCTCCGGGCAGGGGCGACGCTTCTCGCGCCGCCCTGCGGCGGCTATCAGACGCGGGGTGGAACCGCCGGCGCCTTGCCGGCATCGCGTTCCTGCTTGAAGGTCTCATCGAGCTTCTTGAGAAAGTCTGCCGGCTTCGTCTTCTTGAGCCAGACTTCTTCCATGCCGCTCACGAGGTATGTATCCGTGGCTGGCGGCAGGAAGGTCCAGGTCGTATAGCCATATTTGCCGGCGCTGACGGCACCCGCCAACTGCTTCATCGCATCCTCGTAGAGAGGCAGCACCTTGTCGGAGAGTTCGACCTTGGAAAGGTCTGCCAGCGGTAGATTCCATTCGCCCTGCCAGACGGAGTTCATCTTGCTGTAGTAGTCGTCCGTGAACATGTAGTCGAGGACGGTGGCGGCGCCATCGGCATTGGTTGATTTGGCGTTGACCGACAGTGTCGAGCCGATACCGAGCGCGAAGATCGGGTCGCCTTTCTCGCTCGGGAAGCCGACGAAGCCGGGCTCCGCGTTGTTCTGTGGGAAATAGGTCTGAACGTTGGTGAAGTTCCAAGTGCCGGTCGGCGCCATGCCGGCCTGACCGCTGGCGATCTGCGCAAAGGCCTGCTCGAGCGTCAGCGAGAAATAGTTTTCGCCGAAGTAGCCCTTGTCCCACCACTCTGCGAGCTTGTCGATCGAATGCACGAAAGCGGGGTCTGTCCACGGGATCGCCCCTGTAAGGGCCTTGTAGACGTTCTCCGGACCGGCGATCGAATTGAAGGCGATCGAGACATAGTGCTCGTTGGCCGGACGCCAGTCGGCGTTGCCGGCACCGAAGGGAGTAAGCCCCTTCGCCTTCATCTCGTCGGCGAGCGACTCGAAATCTGATATCGTCGTCGGCACCTTCCATTTGTTCTGCTCGAACAATGTCTTATTGTAGAAAAGGCCAAGCGTTTCGTAGGTCTTCGCCAGCGCATACAGCTTGCCGTTATAACGGCCGAGATCAAGGAAGAGCGGCAGCAGGCGCTCGTTCCAGCCATATTTCTTGGCATAATCGTCGAGCGGTAGAAGCTGACCGGCCTGGGCCATCGCCGCGACATAACTCGGGCCGGCCGTGAAGACGACATCTGGTCCCGTGCCGGCGAGCATGGCAACACGCAGTTGCTTGTCGAGATCGGCGCCGCGGAAGTCAATGCTCAGCAGGTCCTCCGGATGGGCCGTATTGAATGGATCGATCAGGATATTCTTGAGGTTATCCTGGTTTTCCGGCGACGCGGATTCATACCAGAAAGATACAGGCTTCTGATCCGCCGCAAAAGCGAGGCGGGACATGAGCGGCAAGGCGGCAAGGCCGAGACCGGCCTTCAAAACGGTACGTCTATGCATCGGTTTTCTCCTCCCGATTTGCTTTTATTCGTTGTTCGTCGAGCCCCGGACGATGAGGTCGAAGGGCATTTCGACAGCGGTTCCTGCACCGGTCTTCTCTCCGCGAAGACGATCCATCAGGGTCTGCGCGGCACGTTCTCCCATTTTCCACTGGAACTGTGCGACCGTCGTCAGTGACGGCGTAACGAGCTTGGCGGCCGAAATGTCGTCGAAACCGACGACGGCGATATCCTCGGGAATGCGAATGCGGCGCTCGCGCAGCGACTGCATCACCCCGATCGCCATCAGGTCATTGGCCGCGAAGATGGCGGTGGGTTTGAAATCGCCGCCGAGGATGCTCTCAGCCGCACGAATGCCACCCAACTCGGAAAATTCCTCGTCGATGACGACGTGATCGGGATGGCCGCGCTTTGCGAGCGCGGCGCGATAGCCTTCGATGCGATGCGCCTGCGGGCCGCCACGACCGGCGACAAGCGCGATGCGGCTATGACCAAGGCTGAGCAGATATTCGGTCACCGCTTCCGCCGCCGCGCGGCTGTCGACATAGATATCGTCAACCGGGATCGCGCCGCCGCGTTTTTTCGACGATTCAATTCGTACCACCGGAACGCCAGCTTCAACCAACGGGCTGAAATCCTTGGCCTTCAAGGTGAAGAAGACGCCGATCACGCCGTCGACGCGTCCCTGCCGTGCCCAATCGAGAAAGTGACGTTCGCGCTCCGGCGTACCATCGGTATTGACTGTGATCACATCGTAGCTCTGCCCGTCGGCGATCGACTGAATGCCGCGCACCAGCGAAGGATAGAACGGGTTGGTGATGTCGGGCACAATGCAGGCAATCGTCATCGTGCGGCTCGTCTTCAACGCCTGCGCAAAGCGGTTCGGCACATAGCCGAGATCTTTTGCCGCCTTGGTGATGCGCTCCCAGGTCTCGGCCGGGATGGATGCGCCGCCGCCACTCAGCACCATGGAAACGGTGGCCTGGGAGACCCCCGCGGCCCGTGCGACATCTTTTTGCGTTGCTCGTCCGTTTGTCATCGATCTTCACTTATACGTATTAGTGATACGTATCAATAGTGTGTCGAGTGTTTGATGTCAAGCAAGCTCCCATAGGGTTCGAGTCGGGCTGCCGTGAGCGAGGTTGGACCGGAGCGGCATTGACATCCGTCGGGTTTCCCGGCGCTCTGACCCAATGTGTGTTTGTGACCTAACCGCGCTGTAGCCGTGCATGCAGCCCATTATTCTCCGCAGGAATACGGATAGTAATCGCGCAGTCTCCACATAGGTCGCTCAGAGCGGGAGGGCATAAAATCGCCCATGAGAGGGTGATTGAGATTTACGGCCGGCGGTGAAGCCTGGTCCATCGGCGTGGAATGCGCACCTGCTGCACTCTCCACTTTGTTCAATCTGACCACGGGCGCGGCCGCTTTCCTTCACCGTCGTGATGATTGAATTGAACGGCTTCGGCGGGCAATGCGGTTGGGTCAGCTATTGCCATTCATTGCAGCCAGGCCCGCATCGTCATGATCGCGCTTTCCTTTATCTCGACGACCCAGCCCCGGACGATCTCAACGCGATCCATGATCCATTTGAGCCACGCATAGGTGAGTAGTTTCTCGCGGCCTGCATGGAAAAGCCGTTCAACCAAAAGAAAGCTCATCAGGTAGGCCAATGCGATGATGACGAACCCGGAGATCACATGGCCCCTGGCAATAACGACCAACGCGTAAATTTTCAGAGGCTCGGCAATCGCAAGGGGCACGACGAATAGGACGAGAATAACGCCGCGCGGTAAGGACCCGACAAACGCACCGAAATGCTTTACGATAGAAAGCGAGGCGAACCAGTTCACGAGTGGTCGATAAACGGGTCGAGCGATCTCGCTGATGATAACGAGAACGGCGATGACGAGCCGCAGGGGCAGCAAGAGGAATTGCCAGGCAGACTGACGTTGACGTTTAATGATCGTCATT
>NZ_JAELUG010000505.1 GCF_016429255.1 Rhizobium sp. ASV8 | reverse complement strand
CCTTGGGACTGAGGCGTAAAACAACGACTCCAACAAGATCGTCATTGTATCGTGCACCGAGCATTATGTCTCGGCCAGGTCCGTCCTTTTCCAGCCACGACCAGTCATAGGACTTTGCCAACGAGCGGTATTCGCTGCTGTACCTTATAGCCGCGGCTATGTACACAGCTAGACCAAAACCAATGAATAAAGTAGCACAGATGCGACCTCTTGATTGCATGCCCATGGCATAGTAGGCACCGCACATGACGGCAGCAACAGGCATGAAGCAGCTTGGGTGTAGCGCGACGCTGGCGGCACCACGGAGGTGCATCTGGGAGACGGACTCTGAGACCAGCTCGAGACCTTCGGTCTTTTCTTCTTCGGTTTGGAGTGCATCGAGGGAAAGGGGGGGAATGTCTTCGAGAGGAATAAGACCGGCGTCGGAACTGCGTGGTGACG
>NZ_JAELUG010000504.1 GCF_016429255.1 Rhizobium sp. ASV8 | reverse complement strand
CTTCTGAGTAGTTGCACATCGGTATCAATGCCAGTTGCTTTGGCTCCATAGCGTTTTCCTGCACGCAAAAGCAACTCGCCCCAGCCACATCCAATGTCGACAATCGAGGTAGATGGTGACAGGTTCAGCAAGCCCAGCAGCTTGGCAGCTTGCTCTTCGGATAGAGGACAGTTCCACACCAAGTCGCCGTAGCGCACGTCAGCTGAAAGACTTTGCATGGCTGCTTTTGGCAAAATTGTAGTCCCGAAGTGAGAATATCAAACATGCAACCGTTTAAAGGGCTGGCTTGCGCATTTATGCTCATTTATGGCAAAACCACTTCCCCCACTCAGGTAAGTGGCAGCTCTGAGGCTGAAAGGTCTCCACGCAGTGACTCACAGAATTGGCTGATGGAAAATATGCTGAATCTTAACTGCCCCAATTATTTGCAGAGTGCTGGTA
>NZ_JAELUG010000503.1 GCF_016429255.1 Rhizobium sp. ASV8 | reverse complement strand
ATCTAGAACCCTTGACAGGGCCCGTGTACGTCATCTTCTTGCAGCCCGATACGAGGTCTGAATCCCACGACCCTTGATTCAGCACATATGGCTGTCATTGTGGGGACAAGTGCTACCATGATGTATAAATTGACTACCAAACGCCACAATGTAAAACGCAAGGCTCGTCATGCTCGTACAATACCCACATGCCTCATCATGTGTACCAGCATAATACATATTCACAGTGTTCCTCATGATTTCTCTATTCTATTCTCGTTACGTTTTGTTCTTATCCTTGCTTCAACATGTTTAGCAGTTGGGCGCAACCTTGCAGTCCACAACTGCCGTCTTGCCTGCCTTGACCGTCGCAATCGCCTCCTTGAGCACCTTGTCCAGCTCACTCACCGTTTCAGCCTTGCCAGCAAAGATGTCGCCACAACCAGCCGCCTTGGCAATACC
>NZ_JAELUG010000502.1 GCF_016429255.1 Rhizobium sp. ASV8 | reverse complement strand
CGCCCACACCATCGCCGATCTTCAGGCACTAGAAGGTTGAGTGTAATGAGAGGAAGAAGTACGAATATGAAAATACTTGAAAGTATTCATATGCGCCACAACACATATGTGGCCGTACGGTCCCATTCTTTCTTGTTGTCTACGGTGTGTACATACATGATTACTACATGCATGAGATTGTACGAAAGACCAGCTTGATATGCAAGGCACGGCGGCTCGGAGTGCGGGTTGCACCGAGGCTGGCCGCTAGTAAGTTGTAGTAAAGCTGGGCATTATTACCAGGCTCTACAATAACGAGCCGGTTGAGCGTTTACTTAGCCTTGGATGGCTGAGATGATCCGACGCAGAGGGGTGCGCATTCGACGGCATTTCACGGCGTAGAGCAATTAATCGTCAAGAGGCCAAGAAAATCAGAGGCGCACCGTTAATGCCATATACTAA
>NZ_JAELUG010000501.1 GCF_016429255.1 Rhizobium sp. ASV8 | reverse complement strand
TCTTAACAGGTGTGATCATTAAGTTAGTCTTTGCGGTGCTATGTTATTTGCAAGTAAATCACTTTATCAGCCGGTGTGTCCAGATCATTCTATTTACTTTGGCTGTTTGAGTGACATTGGGCTACGGCATCATGGTAGTCTCATGTATAGACTAATAACTCCAGTCGCGGCGATGTTTTATTTGATGCACAGACGGCAGTGCTTGTTTTCTTGGCATTTTATACAATTTTTATTCTTCTATTTGCGATGCATCTTATGGAGAGATGCCGATTATTTGACAAAGTGCAAGGTAGTGGTGTGGCGTTTACTGCTTCTCGGCGCGGTAGCCTGCAGCCTCGTTGGCAATGCGTTCTGATACGCGCACTCGTACCTACTCATCGGCGCATTGATCGTCGCCGTTGTGAGATTGATAGCTGTCTCTTATACACATCTCCGAGCCCA
>NZ_JAELUG010000500.1 GCF_016429255.1 Rhizobium sp. ASV8 | reverse complement strand
CATTAAGTCTATTCATCAATCATGAGTCTGCGGAAATGTACATGACTAGTTGCAGTTAGCTACCCGTTCATATCAAGTCGCAACAACGTGCAAAACATACCATTATTTCCACGGACAAACGCATCTCCGTATTCCCTTCGCTTGACACCATTGACAAACTCCTGCGTCTTTTCCAGTGCAATATTCATGTATCCATCCACAGACTGAAGTTCGCCTACAACAAAAAAGAAGAAAAAAAGTTAGTGGTTAGGTCTGCTTGTGACGGGATTCGAGTTATCATGCCCCGACGATTTGTCGCCTGCAAACGAACCTCCGAGAAGTGGAAGGATTCATGTGCATGTTTCAAACTTACCCTTGTAGACTACGCCCGAGTTGAGCTTGACAACGACTGCGTTGCCGATAATGTTGCTGAGGAAGCTGGAGGGATCCTTGCCTTCGCTC
>NZ_JAELUG010000499.1 GCF_016429255.1 Rhizobium sp. ASV8 | reverse complement strand
ATATGCAGTTGATGGAGCAACACTTCCAGGCCTTCCCGGACGATCACGCACAGATGCGCGAACAGGGCCTGGCGTACTTCCGCTATTTCCCCACCCAACAAGGCTTGGCGGCACGCGGCACAGCCGCTCAACCGCGCACGCTGGACGCACTGATCGCTGCAGGGCATGTGGAGGTGGAACCGTTGGTGTACGAAGATTTCCTGCCGGTAAGTGCAGCGGGGATCTTCCAGTCAAACCTGGGGGATGCGGCGCAGAGCCACTACGCGGCCAATTCGAACCAGGCCGAGTTCGAAAAGGCGCTGGGCCGCCAGACGATTGATGAACTCAAGCTGTATAAGCAGACGCAACAGCGCTCGATGGATGAATGCACCCAAGCGCTGCTGGCATAAAAGAAGGTGCCCGCCCGGCTCACCAGCGCAATCCTTGCGCCGCAACAGTCCCC
>NZ_JAELUG010000498.1 GCF_016429255.1 Rhizobium sp. ASV8 | reverse complement strand
TAGACCGTCTCGTGGGCTCGGAGATGTGTATAAGAGACAGCGTAAATGTTGCTCCTGCGCATCTATTGGCAAAGGCAAACAGTGAATAAGAATAAAGTGGTAAGGATCGTGATTGCTGAAATTTTCATCGTCAAAACGTATTGTGCAAAGCGCAAAAGTGTGAATAATTAGAAACACATCGCTCGCTGGCATATGCACTTTTAAAAAAAAATGAAACACAACAAGAGAAAGAAAAAAAGGGGGGGAAGGGCATGATCGAGTTCATCGACGGCGTACCCTTCCAGTAAGGCTCTTCCAGAACCTAGATAGGGACTCTTCGGAATAAGCCCCGGCCATTGTGGCTTCGCGATGCATCGGTCCAACAATGTCCTCGTCACCGCGGCCAGGAAACTTGCCCTGCGCAGCGTCAATGGCTTCAATAGTCTGTGGAACAGCCCCAGGA
>NZ_JAELUG010000497.1 GCF_016429255.1 Rhizobium sp. ASV8 | reverse complement strand
GATGTGATGTTGATTGTGACTGTAATTGTGATTGTGATGTTGATTGTGATTGTGTATAAGTGTGATGTGGTCTGAAATGTCTAGTTTGCTGTAGTTGCGTTTCTTATACAAAAATAGGCAACAACACAATTAAGTTTGGTGGGATAAATACAAAGAATCATCGTGTACCTATGTATATGCATATACCTATAAAAGGAAGCAGTCATTCACTGCAATCTAAAAGCAGGACGCCACAAAAGGGTAAGGGTCTGCCCGCGTATTAAGCGCCTCGAGCATATTCTTGCTGCATCACTGCATCACTGCATCACTGCATACTGCATACGCCGAACGCTGTGTAACGATAGGGCTACCCGGGTTTATGTAAGACGGCGCTTCCGCGGGAGAAGCACAGAGTACAAAATAGTGGCAAGACAAGTATCGGAATCCGGTGAGTGGCCATGTTT
>NZ_JAELUG010000496.1 GCF_016429255.1 Rhizobium sp. ASV8 | reverse complement strand
ATATCCGTCACTGGGCTCGAATCGGGTGCTGCGGCGGAGAAGCTGATGTTGAACGGGTCGGGACCAAGTTCAGCAGCGATACTCCGCAGCATAGATTTCTTGGGCAATGTTTCGGTAGAGTTGGAGGGGCCATTCCCTTTCAGCTCAGCGCTGGTGTCGGGGTCGAAGCTCATTAGCAGCGATTCGTTAGATTTGAATATGTTGGGTACGCGAACATGGACTCCCATGTCGCAAAGCGCGGTAAAAGCGTCCCATTGGAAAGGATTTAGCTTGAGGGCCTCTTCAAAGCAACCGATTGCCTTTTTCTTATCATCGTGCCCACGGTACAGCTTTCCTAGAAGACTGAGAACGGCGGCCGCATCTGGGCCGTTTGCTCGTGAAGTAGTGCTATGTTTACCGATGCTGCTTCTTGATAACCACATCGATCTTGACCTCTCTAGGGC
>NZ_JAELUG010000051.1 GCF_016429255.1 Rhizobium sp. ASV8 | reverse complement strand
GCGACGGTAGCAAGGGCCATCTTGACCGTGGCGTCACCGGGCACGACCGCCAGCGTCGCTGCAAGAATGGCGGCGGAAGAAGATGTGGGAGAGATGATCGCGAAACGGCTGCGGCCGAATATGGCATAGACCAGACATCCGGCGATGCCGGCGAGAATGGCACGATGCGGCGGCAACCCGGCAATGCCGGCATAGGCCACCGCTTCCGGCAGCATCAATCCGGCAACCGATATGCCCGCGACCAGATCTGCCCTGTCCACCATGAACCAACTGCCCAGCTTCGTCATCGATCACCGACCATTAGAGCGTCGTGCTTCTTTTCAGAAGCACAAAGACGCTCTAACCCTTTGAATCTACGCATCGGGCTCTCCGAAAATCGGAACCGATTTTCGGGCCGATGTTGTAGGAGGCTCATCCGATTATCGATAGAGATTCGCCGGCAAGCTGCAACAGGAAAATAAGGCCCAGACCCCGTCCTACGCGGCTCCCTCTGCGCTGTCGCGCGATGGACAGCTCTTGCCGATGGTGTCGGTAACAAAATCCATCACGGCGCGGATCGCCGGAGAGCGGCGAAGATCGGGGTAAGTGACGAGCCACAAATCGCGCGTGGGCGACTGGATCGCGACCGGCAGGCGCACCAATCCTGCCTCGCCATCGCCCAGAAAGGCCGGAAGGGCAACGACACCAAGACCTGCACGCGCGGCCTCCAGCTGACCGAAGACATCGGTCGCACGAAACACGATCGGGCGCCCTTCCAAGAGACTGCGCAGCCAGGTCTGCTGCGTCAAATGCTCCATCGCCGAATCATAGCCGATAAAGGCCCAGTCCTTCTCGGGCATTTGCGCCACTGTGGGTATGGCATAGAGGCCGAAACGCATGACGCCGATGCGCCGCACAAGAAGATCGCTTTCCTCCGGGCGCGTCATGCGCACGGCGATATCGGCCTCGCCGTAGTTGAGCGCCGCGCGGCGGGTGACACCAGCAATGGTCAAGGTGATATCCGGATGCTCGGCGCGAAATAACGCCGCCTTCGGCGCAAGAAGATGGGCCGCGATCGAAGGCGGCGCGCTGACCTTGACGGCCGCTGAGAGACCGGCGACGGCGCTCTTCGAATAGCGCCGGATAGCCTCGACATTTTCTTCCATACCGGAGACGAGCTCGGCAATGGCGCGGCCATCGGCCGTCAGCGGCGACGTGCGCGGCCGCCGATCGATCAGACGCAGATCGAGAGAGCGTTCCAATGCGGCAATGCGCCGGCCGACGGTTGCATGATCCACGCCCAGTTCGCGCGCCGCCGCCGAGAGCGAGCCCGTTCGCGCCAGGGCGGCGAAATGAAGGAGGTCCTGCCAGTCGATCATCGGTGCATTATTGCACAGATGCGGTGAGTTCATACCGAATTTATTCAGACCGGAGTTTGTGGTCAAAGATCTCGGGAAAGGAGACTTCTCAATGCCCCTAGCGATTGCCGTTACCGGCCCCGGAGGACCCGAGGCCATGAAAGCCGTTGATCTCCCCGCAACAGACCCTGGTCCCGGCCAGGCGAGAATCCGCCAGAGCATATCCGGCGTCAACTTCGTCGACATCTACGTGCGCTCTGGCCTTTATCCGCTGCCGCCCGGCCAGAGCGTTCTCGGCTTCGAGGGGGCGGGCGTTGTCGAAGCGCTCGCTGCCGACGTCGACGGGCTGAAGGTCGGCGACCGCGTCGCCTATATCGGTCATCCACTCGGCAGCTATGCCGAGGTACGCACGCTTTCCGCAGCACGGCTCGTAAAGCTGCCCGAAGGCGTCAGCGAACGGGTGGCCGGCAGCACGATGCTGCGCGGGCTTACCGCCCATATGGTGCTGCAAAAGGTCTACCCGGTCAAAGCGGGCGAGTGGGTGCTGGTTCATGCCGGCGCAGGCGGTCTCGGCCAGCTCGTTACGCGCCTTGCCAAGCGGATCGGCGCCAACGTCATCGCCACGGTCGGATCGGAAGCCAAGGCAGGCTTTGCCTATGAGGCCGGTGCCGACATCGTTCTTCTGCACACATCCGAAGACTGGGTGGAGGAAACCCGCCGCATCGCCGATCGTCGCGGCGTCCATCTGGCCGTCGACGGGATCGGCGGAACGATGCTGTCGCAGACGCTTGCCGCCGTGCGCCCCTTCGGCATGGTGGCCAGCCTCGGCCAGGCCGCCGGCCCCATACCGCCGATCGAAATAGAGGAACTGACGGCGCCACGCGCCATCGCCCTGTCGCGACCCAGCGTCCTAACCTACGCCAACGACCCGGAGCTTTATCGCCAGGGCACCGCGGCTCTGATGGAGCACCTGCGGGCTGGATTGGTCAACCCGATCGGCGCCGAATACGAGCTGAAGGACGCGGCCCGGGCACATGCGGATCTCGAAGCAGGCCGCACCACCGCCAGCGTCGTTCTGACAATGTGAAGCTCAGCTGAGCGGGGCTATCAGCCCCGCCCCATGGCTGGATCTTCGGCGCAGCACGCACATTCTCGCCATGCCGTCAATGAACTTTGCTGCAAGGCAGCAATTCGTTGACCCTGCCCGTATTTGCCTGATAGCTGTTATTCATGGCGACGCGCAGCCATTCGGCTATCGCCGCCATCTCTATTCGATTAAGAAATCCCGACCCTTCGTGGCAAACAGTTTGGGCACCTTTCCTACCGGTGCCCGCAGGCGACATCCCGTGAACACTGCCTCCCAGACCATCCGGTCCAACTCGACCCTGGCCCTCGTTTCCATCGTTGCACTGACATTTTTCGGCTATATAGCCATCGGCCTCCCGCTCGCGGTGCTGCCGACCTATGTCGATAGCGGCCTCGGCTTCGGTGTCGTCTGGGCCGGCATTGCCGTCAGCATGCAATATGTGGCAACTATCATCAGTCGCGCGCATGTGGGGCGGCTCTGCGACCAATACGGGCCGCGCCGCTCTGTCCTCCTCGGCTTTCTTGCCTATGGGCTCTCGGGCATCCTGACGATTGCATCGACTTTCACGGTCCACGTCCCGGCAGCGAGCCTTGCCCTTTTGCTTGCGGGACGACTGGCACTTGGCATCGGTGAAAGCTGGGTCAGCACCGCGGCGATCACCTGGGCGATAGGCCTGATGGGATCGCGCGAGACTGTGCGCATCATCTCATGGAACGGCATCGCCACATATGGCGGCATTGCGCTCGCTGCTCCCTTCGGTGCGTGGCTGCAGGGACAATATGGTTTCGCTTCCATCGGCGCCGTGACGATGATCCTTGCCGTCGCCGGGCTGATGCTGGCACAAACGCGGCCACCCGTGCCGGGTGTGAAGGAAAAGGGCATCGGCACCGGTCAGGTCTTGAGCCGCGTCGCGCCTTTCGGCGTAGCGCTGGCCCTTGCCTCCAGTGGCTTCGGCGTCGTCATGGCCTTTGTCGCCCTGTTTTTCCATAGCCGCGGCTGGGAAGGCGCCTCCTTCGCACTCAGCGCCTTCGGTCTCGCGTTCATGGGCGTTCGTCTCGGCCTTGCGCAAGCCGTTGCCCGGTTCGGCGGCCTGCCGCTGGTGCGTATTTCGCTCGTCGTGGAAATGATCGGCCTCGCCGCGCTGGCGCTCGCTCCGTCGCCGACGGTCGCCATCATTGGCGCGGCTCTTGCCGGCGCTGGCTTTGCACCCGTCTTCCCGGCGCTCGGCAACGAGGCCATGGTGCGCATCCCACCGCAGAACCGCGGCGTCGCGCTCGGTCTATACTCGATCTTCCTCGACGTCTCGCTCGGCGCTACCGGCCCGATTGCCGGCATCGCTGCCGATCATCTCGGCTATGCCGCTCCCTTCTCTCTTGGGGTTGGCGCAGTGCTCCTCAGCCTCGTCTTGAGCCTCGGTCTGCGCAGGCACGACGGTTCCTGACGACTATTGACACCTCCGCGTCCGGTCTGCAGCAACGGTTGCGGAAGACCGCTTTGGCTTGTTATGGGTCTCCGATCATGAATTGGAGGAACCCGTTACATGGATATCACCGAAATCGTCATTGAAGGCGACACTCCGGGCATTGCATGGCGATTTCCGGTTCTGCATTTCGCCGGCAACAAGGCGGGTGCGCCGAAGATCTATATTCAGGCTGCACTGCATGCCGGAGAGTTGCCGGGAACTGCGCTGGCTCACTTCCTCTGCGCGCGACTACGACAGGCAGAGAGCGAAGGCACCATCCAGAGCGACATCATTGTCGTGCCACACGCCAATCCCATCGGTGCAGCGCAATCGCATTTCGGGGAGATGCAGGGCCGCTTCGACCTCGGTTCCCGCACCAATTTCAACCGCGATTTTCCGCTGATCTCGCTGCGAGACCGCGACCTGCTGATCGAAAACCTCGAACGCTATCCTGCCGTCGACCGCCTGAAGCGTCAGCTCATCCATATGGCGCTGGGCGCCGATCTGGTGATCGACCTCCATTGCGACGACGAATCCCTTCAATATGCCTATATAGATGAGGCATTCTGGCCCGAGGCTTCAGATCTCGCTGCCGCCTTGAAAATGGATGCCGTGCTGCTTTCGGATGGCGAAAGCTCCGCCTTCGAGGAAGCCGTCAGTTTTGCCTGGAAATACGAAGTGCCGGGCGAAAAGAAGGCCAGGTTGCCGGGCAAGCTTTCGGTCACCGTCGAGTTGCGGGGCACGCGTGATGTCTATCCCGAAATGGCGAAGCAAGATGCCGAAGGCCTTTGGCGCTTCCTTGCTTCCCGCGGCGCGGTGCGCGACGACAGCGTAAATCTCGCTGCCTTTGCCGGGCCAGCAGTGCCGCTCGACAATGTCGAGATGATCCGCGCGCCGCAGGCGGGCACCGTACTTTTCCATCGCAACATCGGCGAACGCATTGCGGAAGGCGACCTGTTGGCGACGATCATCACCGCACCCGGCATGCCGGACGGGACCATCGAGGTATGCGCGCCGCAAGCCGGCCTCATCGTCACCCGCGTCTCGGATCGGCTCGTGCGTCGGCGCGGCGATCTGATGAAGATCGGCTCCGACAAGCCAAGCTCTGTCGCCCGCAAGCCGGGCACGCTGGAAGACTGACGTGGTTAGCGGCGGTCGATCACCCTGCAACGCAAGGTGAAAGCGATCGCCGCTGCCTCCCGAAGAAGAGTGCCGAGGCGGCGGGTATGATCCATTGCGCCGACAAATGCTGCGCGCGCCCTGCCCGGTAGCCGGGCGAGAATCGAACGATTTTCCATTGAGATCATGCCTCCGATCGAAGCGATGCGGGCGGTGTTCAGAGCATCCAGAAGTAAACTGGGCACCTCCCAAATATATGTATGCATAGTGCATATATTTGGGAGACATGTCAAGTCTGCCTCTCCGAGGTTACGACATGAAGGCGATGGGGCAACGATCCTGATCGCAGACACCCTGATCGCAAACGCGGCAAACCACATCCTGATCGTCGCCGAGATCGACCAGAGCCGGCAACAGCTTCTCCACCAGACGGCCGAGCTGTTCGGCCTCTTCAGGCTCAAGTGCCTTGAAAGCGCGCTCGATAACGGCGCGGCGAGCGGTGAGGCTTTTGTCAAACAATGCCTGGCCGGCCGCTGTCAGCTGCAGCGAGCGGGCACGCTTGTCGCCCTCGACACCGCCGGCGCGCAACACGAAGTGGGACGCCACGAGCTGATCGACGAGGCGCACGGTGGCCGAATGAGAGAGAGCGATCATTCGGCGCAACGTCTCGATCGTCAGACCCGGCTCGGAGCCGATCTGGATGATGGCGGCAACGGCGCTCGGGCCGAGGCCTGTTTCATCGGCAAAGGCCTTCTCCATCTTGTCCACCAGAGCGAGGCTCATGGCGCCGAAGAGGTTTTCCAGCCGTAGTGTTTCCTTGTCCGTCGCCATGCTCACCCGCGCGATAAATATGCACGCTGCATATTTACAGGATTATATGCGGTGACTGCAACGGACGAGAGAACCGCTTCCGCCTCCGGCCGGCTTTCAACCGGCTTTGCTCGCATGCTATGCCCTATCAGACAGCAAGAGACGGATTCGCCATGACGATTACCATTTACGGCATCAAGAACTGCGACACGATGAAGAAGGCCCGGACTTGGCTTGAAAGCCACGGCATCGCCTATGATTTTCACGATTACAAGGCTGTTGGCATCGACCGGGATCACCTGGAGCGCTGGACCAAGGAAGCCGGCTGGGAAATCGTGCTCAATCGCGCGGGGACGACCTTCAAGGCTCTGCCGGAAGCAGATCGCACAGATCTCACAAAGGACAAGGCCATTCAGCTGATGATGGCGCAGCCATCGATGATCAAGCGCCCGGTGCTGGAAGCGGACGGCAAATTGCTCATCGGCTTCAAGCCGGATATTTATGCGGCTGCATTCGGCAAAACCGCCTAGAGGCAAGCATGTCCAAAACCACCCGCGCAACACAAGTGCTGACCCAGGCGAAAGTCGCCTTCACCGTGCACGCCTATGACTACGATCCGAATGCGGAGCGCGTCGGTCTGCAGGCAGCAGAGGCGCTCGGCGAGGAGCCGCATCGCGTATTGAAGACGCTGATGGCGGAGGTTGACGGCAAGCCGGTTTGTATCGTCGTGCCCTCCGATCACGAGGTCAGCATGAAGAAACTTGCCGCGGCCTTCGGCGGCAAGTCGGCCAACATGATGAAGCCTGCCGACGCGGAACGTCTGACGGGATATCATGTCGGCGGCATCAGCCCCTTCGGCCAGAAGAAGATCGTGCCGACGGCGATCGAGGTGCAGGCGATGACCGAGACCTATGTTTATATGAACGGCGGGCAGCGCGGTCTGCAGGTGCGCCTCAGTCCACAGGATGCCTTGACCGCTCTCAGGGCCAAGGCCGCGCCACTGATTGCGTGACGATCTTCAGGATCGGACAAACCGCCTTCAATTTCGCCGCAAAGCGGTCTAAGTCTTCTGACCATCTTCGATATCAGCCAAGCAGGTTTTGCCATGACATCCGCCTCTCCCAACCATCATCCCGTCGATCACGCCAAGCTGGAAAAGCTTGCTGAAGTGGCAGTCAAGATCGGGTTGCAGCTGCAGGCCGGCCAGGATCTGCTGATGACGGCGCCGGTTGCGGCAATGCCGCTGGTGCGGCTGATCACGCGCGAGGCCTACAAGGCCGGCGCCGGCCTCGTCTCCACGTTCTATTCCGACGAAGAGACGACGCTTGCCCGCTACGAATACGGCCATGATGCAAGCTTCGACCGCGCCGCAACCTGGCTCTACGAGGGCATGGCCAAGGCCTTCTCCAGCAACACGGCGCGCCTTGCTATCGCGGGCGACAATCCGATGCTGCTGTCCAACCAGGACCCGGCAAAGGTGGCTCGCGCCAACCGCGCCAATTCGGCCGCCTACAAGCCGGCGCTTGAGAAGATCTCCAATTTCGACACCAACTGGAACATCGTCTCCTATCCGAACCCCTCCTGGGCGAAGCTGGTCTTCCCGAATGACCCGGAAGCGATCGCTGTTGCCAAGCTTGCCAAGGCGATCTTCTCAGCCTCCCGCGTCGATGTCGAAGATCCGATCGCGGCCTGGGCTGAGCACAATGCCAATCTGCACAAGCGTTCGGCCTGGATGAACGGTCAGCGCTTCGCGGCCCTGCACTTCCAGGGACCGGGCACCGACCTGACGGTCGGGCTTGCCGACGGCCATGAATGGCATGGCGGCGCTTCGACAGCCAAGAACGGCATCACCTGCAACCCGAATATCCCGACCGAAGAAGTCTTCACCACGCCGCATGCACTGCGCGTCGAAGGCCATGTCTCCTCCACCAAGCCGCTGTCGCATCAGGGCACGCTCATCGACAACATCCAGGTGCGCTTCGAAGGCGGCCGGATCATCGAAGCCAAGGCAACGCGCGGCGAGGAAGTGCTGAACAAGGTGCTCGACACCGATGAAGGCGCCCGCCGGCTCGGCGAAGTGGCGCTGGTGCCGCATTCCTCGCCGATTTCGGCAAGCGGCATCCTGTTCTACAACACACTCTTCGACGAAAATGCATCCTGCCATATCGCGCTTGGCCAGTGCTATTCCAAGTGCTTCATCGACGGCGCCAAGCTCAGCCAGGAACAGATCAAGGCGCAGGGCGGCAATTCCAGCCTGATCCACATCGACTGGATGATCGGCTCCGACAAGGTGGATATCGACGGCATCAATGCCGATGGTTCCCGCGTGCCCGTCATGCGCAAGGGCGAGTGGGCCTAGAGTATGTCGCGCAAAAGTGCGCAACGGTTTTCCGTCCGGAATTGCGTAGCAACAAAGAGATAGAGCGTTTCTGGCGGCGATCTCAGAGAAAGGAAAGCGGGCCATGAGCCCGCTTTCTTGCATTTAGATGCCGAACCTCACCAGGCCGTTTTCATCGATCGGCCAGAAGGGGTTCCAGGCGATTTCCCAGGCGTGATCGTCCGGATCGGCCACATAGCCACGAAAGCCGCCATGTGGCGGTGCATCGGCCTTGCGAAGCATGTTCCCGCCCGCCAGCACCAATTGATCCATGACGGTGTCGACATCCTCACGCCGCGCAACATTGTGCGCCAGCGAAAAGGCGCCGGGCGTTTTCAGGCCTGATCGGCGCATATCCTGCTCCAGCGACGCGAGCTTGAATGTGCCGAGGACGAAGCCGTTCATCTGGTAGAAGATAATCTCCTCATTCTCGAAGACGGGCGTCCAGCCGAACCCTTCGTCATAGAAGCGTTTGGATCGCTCGAGATCGAGAACACCGATGGTGATGACGGAAATCTGTTGTTGCATAACCAAGCCCTTTCTTTCGCCTCGCGAGATTGCGAGCCGCTCAAGGCCTTGGGCCGCTACCGAAGCAGCGGAAGGACCCGCGTGAGGCGGGGGTTGGGCCAACCGCACCAACCTAACCTGTTTCAGACGGTATAAACCTCTCAGATTTGGAAAGTGGAATCAAGATGGCCGCTATACGTCGGCTCATTGCGCATCGCCGCGGCGTGCCTCGAAGTTCCTATCGGATATTCGCCAGCGCTCTTCTAACGCGGTCAAGATGCGCCTTGCGTCCGGCATCGCTGACGCGATCCATGTCATGCAGCGCCAGCATCCGGAAATTCAGGCGCTTGGCGCAGAAGGCGGCGATGCCGCGTCTCAACAGCCGCCGCACCGGATTGCCCATGTAGAGATGCACGATCCACCAAGGCGAGCCGGTTGTTGTCAGCGCCCAAAACAGGCGGATATTGGTGAGCTGCGGCACGATGCGGCCACCGGCCGGATCGTGCGTGAAGGCCACACCGGGCGCAAAGGCGCGATCGAAGAAGCCCTTGAGGATGGCCGGAAAATTGAACCACCATTGCGGAAAGACCAGTATCAGCCCTTCGGCCGCCCGCAGCCGCGCGACGATATGGTCAACACCCGAGGTGTCATAGGGCTGATCGAAATAGCCGCCGCGCTCGGCCTGCGACAGGCGGGGATCAAAGCCTTCGCGGTAGAGATCGAGCAGGTCGACCTCATGCCCTCCTGCGACAAGCGTTTCCTGCGCGGCCTTCGCCACCGCAGCGGCATAGCTATCCTCAAGCGGATGGGCCAAAACCAGCAAGACGCGCATCAAAACAGACTTCCCTGTTTGGGTGGAGCGGCGGGCTCGGCAGGCTTGGCGCTACGCTTTCTCGTTGGCGAGGCGCCGCCCGGAGAAGGCGTCGGCGATGCCTCGCCCTCACCGGTGACCGCGCCGATACGACCATCCGCGAATTCGATAGAGATGGCTGCGCCGGTGGTGAGCGCTGCGGCAAGCGAGACCGGGCGGTCATCCTCATCGCGAACCACCGCATAACCGCGTTTCAGAACGTTCTTGTAGGAGAGCGATTGCAGGACGCGCTCCTGCGCGACAAGTTCGCTGCGCGCCCGCGCCAACTGATGGCGTATGGCAGTATCAGCCTGTCGCGCGAGATTGCCGAGGCGGTCGCGCGAACGGCCGGTCTGCGCTTCAAGGCGGGACGGCAGCGTGGCGAAGACGGCATCGGCCCGTTCGATACGGGCTCGGGAGCGATCAAGCATGCGCTCGATGGTCCGTTCCGCCCGGGTCATTCGTTCGCCCAGTTGCTGGCGACGCTCGGCGATGCGGTTCGAGAGGATATCCGGGCGCAGCTGTGAGGCCATGCGTTCGAAGGAACGGCGCTTGTTCAGCGTGTTCAATTCCAGTCCACGGCCGAGACCGGCAGCCGCCTCATCGAAACGACGGCGCGGCAAGGCCAGGATCTGGTCGAGCGACGGCAAGGCCCGCAGCAACGCACGCACAGCCTGCCGGCGCTGATCCATCTGTCTGCCCACCCCGCTCTGCAAACGCGCGGAGAGGCTTGCAAGCTGCGCCTCCAGTTCGGCCTTGACTGGCACCGCCATTTCAGCGGCACCCGTCGGGGTCGGCGCACGCACGTCAGCGGCGTAGTCGATCAACGTCCAGTCGGTCTCGTGACCGACGGCCGAGATCAGCGGAATTTCGCTTGCAGCAGCGGCACGAACGACAGCCTCGTCGTTGAAACTCCAGAGATCCTCGAGACTACCGCCGCCGCGTGCAACGATCAGCACGTCCGGGCGCGGGATCTGGCCGCCAGGCTCAAACTCGTTGAAGCCGCGAATGGCGTTCGCCACCTCGTCGCCGGAGCCCTCGCCCTGCACCTTCACCGGCCAGACCAGCACATGCACGGGAAAGCGATCGGAGATGCGGTGCAGGATATCGCGTATGACGGCGCCGGTCGGCGAGGTGACGACGCCGATCACCTTTGGCATGAAGGGCAGCCTACGCTTGCGCTCCGCATCGAAAAGACCTTCGGCGCCGAGCTTGCGCTTACGCTCCTCCAGCAGCGCCATCAGGGCGCCCGCGCCGGCCGGCTCCAGGCTCTCGATGACGATCTGATACTTCGACGAGCCCGGGAAGGTCGTCACCTTGCCGGTCGCGATGACCTCCATCCCCTCTTCGGGGCGGAATTTCAGCTTGGAAAAGCTGCCTTTCCAGATGACCGCATCGATGCGGGACCGGTCGTCTTTCAGCGAGAAATAAGCATGACCCGAGGAATGTGGCCCACGATAGCCGGAGATTTCCCCGCGCACGCGCACCTGGTCGAACGCGTTCTCAACAGTACGCTTGATCGATCCGGACAATTCCGAAACGGAGTATTCCGTCAGGTTCGAGGGCGAATCATTCTCAAAAAAGCTGCTCATGGCTTCTTTCTAGCCCAAGTCGTGGAAAATGCGGAGCCCGGTGCATCATTCCTTCAACCGCAATCCGCCGAAGGAAGAAACGTGCGCCGGTTCGAAACGTTGGTGCCTGTTCGATGTCTCAATAAACGCATGGAGCCAATTGTTTCATGAAGCGTTAACCCTACTGACAAAGCCTTTTTTAGCCATCCGCGCGTAAACCTGTGCAAACTGGTTCTTGGTAAAGAGGATATGGAGCGATGATATTCGCGACCGCCACGATCATCGGAATTGCCGCCGGCCTGCAGCGCTCGACTATCGGCGCTTTGCTGGGCGTGGCACTGATGAGCATCGCCTTCATGGCGGCCGTCGCGATATCGGTCACTCCGCCGCCGCTCACAACGCTGTTCCTGGCGCTAGGGGGCTATAATCTCGGCTTCATCGGCTATCTCGTGACCGCAGATGTGATGGAGCATCGCCGCCGCGCCTGACGCGGACCCGCCCTTCAGAGGCTCTTTTAGCCGTTCTGCTCTAGTGTGCTCACGCCGTTCCGGCCGGAAAGCCGGTCTGCACTTTTCCTGAAATTGTTGCCAGTCAACCCTGTGGCTTGAAGCGGAAGAATTGCACGTCCGACTTGGGCGATGCCGGCATCGGCTCCAGATAGGACGGTATATTGCCGGCGCTCAGCCGGGCATACAGCCCCTGGGGATTGCGCTCGGACAACAGCTGCACCTGCGGGTCTCCCTTGCAGAAGGCCACCAGCGTCACATGCGCTTTGCGCAACAGCGTTTCCGCCTCGGGCGGTGGAGCAAGGCCGATATTGAGCTCGGCCAGCATCCCGTCGGGATCGCGATGATAGGGGCCGGAGAGCGTGCGGTGCGGTGTGAAGCGCAGAAGCGGAGCTCCCATATTGGAGGCTGCTGCAACCACGCCGGGCTCAAGACCGGCGATAGGCGAAAGCACATCCTTCGACGCGCAATCCACCGTCTCCTCGGCCTTGGGCTCCATAAAGCCGTTGGTCACACCTTTGACCGCCAGCGTGCCGCCTACAGCCCAGACCATGGGCGCCGAGATCAGCGCCGTACCCACATAGATCAGGGATGCCCGGACGTTTTTGGTATCGGCCATCGAAATCCGGCGCAACTCCGTGAGCAAGAGCGCCAGCGGCGGGATAGCCAGCAGATTGGCGAATTCCGCGCCGCGGACCTGCACGAGCGTGATAACCCAGTTGATCGCGATCAGGGCAATCAGAACCGCGTGCAGGCGAGCCCGCTCCCCGCGCAATATGCGGACGGCGCAGACCAGCATCGCGATCAATCCTACCGCGTAGAAGGTGCCCAGTGTCTCCGGCTGCCGATGGCCGATAGAGACGATCGACTGCGCCTCCGTTACGCGGCTCAACCAGAGGTCCACCAGCATGGGATCCAGGTCGGCAAGCGGATTGCGCAGGCATTGCGGTGCAAGCGCAACCGTCGTCGCCAAGACGAATGCTCCATTGGCGGCAAGCACCGCCAGGCGCCAGGGCCGGGACAGGCGGCTGGCGAAAACCGCAGACAGCAGCAACCCGACGCAACCGGCGCTTATAATGCCGTAAAAGCCGAGCGAGAGATTGTCGCAGGTGACCATCGAATAGAAGCGCGGCGGCACGAGCGAGAAAAAAGCGATGCTGACGGCAATCGTCAGCGTCAGTGCGAAAGCCTTTGCGGCGGGGGCAAACAGCTCCCCATCCCAAGCCCAGAGGCAGGCGACCGCCACGCAGGCGAAGGCCACGAAAGGTGTCGTTTCCGCGCCGATGCCGAGCTGGATGGCAAGGGCGACTGCGGCGATGGCGAAATTTCTGGGCTTGTATTTTTCGTCGACCAGCATGGAGAGAGCAAGGGCGACAAGGCCGAGCTGGACGTTGTCGTGATCGATGGATCCCGGCACGAAACGCGGCGAGAGCAACACGAACAATGCCGTCATCAGCAGCGAAAAATGCATGCCTTCGATGCCGGCAATGCGGCGACCCGCAAGGCCCATGAAAGACATCAGCGGAACGATCAATATCAGCGGCCAGACGGTCAGCGCCGCTGCCTCGGCACCCTCTGGCGAAAAGAACATCCGGAAGAAGAGAATGAGGCTTGCAATCGGCAGATCGATGAAGCGCGACCAGTGCATCAGCGTCCCGCCATCGAGGCCGAGCCGGTATTGCATCATGTCGAACCAGCCCTGACCGGCGAGAAAATCGCGCACCTCGACCAGGCGCATGACATCGTCATTGTCAGGGCCGACATAGTCGGCAACGTTGCGGTGAATGATCAGCCGCGCAACGATGAGCAGGATGCTGTAGATCAGCGGCACAAGGACCGGATGCGCCCAGCGCGTGGAGGCTTTCCTGCCTGGTGCAGGCGCTGCTTCAGGCGACATTGTCAGCGTCTGCGTCATACGGATAAACCCCGGATTGGAAGGATGTTCGGGGTGTCACAGTAACGGCTGCCCATCAAAAAAAAGTAAAGCGCGCGCCAGCTGCGGATCCATCACGATAATGTTTTTTCCAAGGGAGATACCCCGCCATTTTTCCTTCGCAACCATAGGGTCTTATTAACAGCCAGCGAGATAAGCTCTTGTCCGGATCGTCCAACGGGCCTCATTGATATCACGCGTAGGAAGCGGCCAAGACCATGTGGAATGACAAGCTGAACATCGCCGTCCTGCTGCCGTGCTACAACGAAGCAGCCACGATCGGAAATGTCGTACGCGGCTTTCGCCAGGCTATCCCGCAAGCCAGCATCTATGTCTATGACAACAACTCCACCGACGGCACGGCGCTACAGGCCATGCTCGCCGGTGCGAACGTGGTGCGTGAGCGCCGGCAGGGCAAGGGACATGTGGTACGCCGCATGTTCGCCGACATCGAGGCCGATATCTATCTGATGGCCGATGGCGACGGCACCTATGCGCCAGAAGATGCCGAGGAATTGATCCGCACGCTTTTGACCGAAGGCTCCGATATGGTCGTCGGCACCCGCCGCAACGTTCACAACGACGCCGGCCGCCAGGGCCATGCCTTCGGCAACCGCATCTTCAACTGGCTTTACCGTTCGATCTTCGGCGCTGATTTCACCGACATCTTCTCCGGCTATCGCGCCTTTTCGCGCCGTTTCGTCAAAAGCTTTCCCGCCGTATCGGGCGGGTTCGAGATCGAGACGGAAATGTCGGTTCATGCTTCGCGGCTGAAACTGCCCGTCAGCGAACTGGAGCTCGATTACGGCAGACGGCCGGAAGGCTCGCATTCGAAGCTCTCCACCTTCCGCGACGGCTGGAAAATCCTCTGGATGTTCGCCATGCTGATGAAGGAAACGCGGCCTTTCGCCTTCTTCGGCATTCTTGGCGTCATCTGCATGGAAATGAGCATCGGCTTCTCAATCCCAGTCTTCGTCGAATATTTCGAGACCGGCCTCGTGACGCGGATGCCGACATGGATCCTCTCCGTGGGGCTGACGATGATCGCCTTCATGCTGTTTACGGCCGGCTTGATCCTCGACTCGGTCGCCCGCGCCCGTGCGGAGCATCTGCGTATCCACTATATGAGCCTGCCCAAACTGGCATCCCCGCAGATCGGCAATGAGCGCACTGTTTACATGACGGAACTCGAAAAGCCCGCAAGCCGGAAGAAGAGGGCGAAAGCTGCATGAAGAAGCTCTTTCGCTTCCTGATCGCCGGCGGCGTTGGCTTTGTGGTCGATGCCGGCGTGCTGCATCTCCTGCTCTGGTTCACACCTGTCGGCCCCTTTATCGGCCGCGCCATCTCCATTCCAAGCGCGCTGCTTGCCACCTGGGTGCTCAACCGCAATTTCACCTTCGGTCGCTCCGACCGGTCGCTGGCGGCAGAAGGTTTTCGCTATGGCTCGGTCGGATTGACCTCGGCCCTGCTGAATTATGGCCTGTTCAGCTCGCTCCTGATGACCGAACCGTCGCTGCGGCCGATCATCGCCCTGACACTTGCTTCGGCGGCGGCGACGGCGTTCAGCTTCTTCGGCTATTCACGCTTCGTCTTCCGCCACCGGCAAAATCCCTGAGACACTGGGTCAGAGCGTTTCCCAGCCATCCTTTTCGCTCGCGCGGTAGATGGCGTCGATGACCTTCTGGTTGAGCTTCGAGCTTTCCAATGACACGACTTCTGCGCCCTGGCCCAAAGCAGCCGACGCAAAGGCCTCCGCCTCGCGCCTGTACTGCCGGCTGTCGGGGAAGCGGAAGATCTGCGATTCGAGGTGATTGCGGTTGGTCAGCTCCAACTCTTCCGCACCATACCTGTCGGCATTGAAGGGCGATTTCACCTCGATGAAGCCTTCGGTGCCGTGGAAAACCATGACCTGGCGGTTGGCCATCTGCGTCGAGACGTAGAAGCTGAGATCGAAATCGCCGAAATCGGCCTTGACGCTGGAGTAGATGTCGGTGCCGAATTCCGGGTCGCGCTCCGTGGTTGCCTGAACACGCAAGGGTTCACGGCCGGTGACGAAACGAGTGCTGATCGTTGGATAAACGCCGATGTCGGGCAGACCACCGCCGCCTAGCGCCGGAATATTGCGCATGTTGCCGGCATCGCGGTTGAAATAGGTGAAGACACCCTGGACATGACGCAGGCGGCCGATGGCGCCATCGGCCAGTAGCGAACGAACCTTCCGCCAAAGCGGCGTATAGGTGAGCATGTACGCTTCCGTCACCACGACCTTGTTGCGATCGCGAGCGGCGATCAGGCTGTCGATCTGCTCGGCCTTGAGCGCGATCGGTTTTTCGCAAAGCACATGCTTGCCGGCATCGGCCGCCTTGATCGTCCATTCGGCATGCTGCGAGGTCGGCAAGGGAATATAGACGGCGTCGATCTTGTCGGAGGCAAGCATCTCCTCATAGGAACCAAAGGCATGCGGCACGGAGAAGCGGTCCGCCATCTGCCGCGCACGGGCAAGATCCCGGCTGGCGATTGCGGTGACGACACAATTCTCGGCATCCTGGATGGCAGGCACCACCACGTCGCGGCCGATCTTCGCCGTCGATAGAATTCCGAAACGCAGCATGATGTCTCTCCTGAAGCATCACCCGAAGCGGCGGCAACAAGCGTGATCGCGATGCTGCCTTTCCGACGGGGTCCATTTGTGAACTCGGTGGGCAAAGCGAAACGAGGGGCATTCCGCTTTGGTCAAAGCCCGGTGCCAACCTTATGCGGCCATAGTCCAGGGCGCAACGCCTTGCGTTGAAAGCGCAGGCAAACATGGCAGCACGACAGCAATACGTTATGGCTGTATTTGTCCTCTTTCTGTCTGCCAGATGGCTTTCGAAGCTTTCAAGGCAAGCCTAGTTTCGGCTATCCTTCAAGCACAGGAGATACGAAAATGTCCCATACGGATACCGCGCTACTCGTTATCGATGTTCAGGAATCCTTTCGCCAGCGCCCCTACTGGCGAGGAGACGACCTGCCTGAATTCACCAGCCGCCTGCAAGCTCTGATCGACGGAGCCAAGGCGAAGGGCATTCCCGTCGTCCAGATTTTCCACGTCGAGGATAGCGACGCGCATTTCAGCCTGAAGAGCGGCTATGTGCGCAAGCTCGACGAGATTTCGCTCGAGGCCGATGCCGTGTTTCACAAGCGCCGTCATTCGGCCCTCGTCGGCTCCGGCCTCGATGTCTGGCTAGTCGCCAACGGAATCCGCAAGGTCATCGTTTCCGGCATCCGCACCGAGCAATGCTGCGAAACCACCACCCGTCACGCATCAGATCTCGGCTACGAAGTCGATTACGTCACAGAGGCGACGCTGACCTTCCCGATGACGCATGCCTCGGGCACCGTCTTCAGTGTCGACGAAATCAAGAAGCGCAGCGAACTGGTGCTATCAGGCCGTTTTGCCCGGATCGCAACCGTCGAGGAAGCGCTTGCGGACACATCGATCCGGAGCGCCGCGTGACACAGGGCGACCGGCTCATCCATCGGCGGATCATTCCCGTCTACGTGCTTCTGCCGCCCTATACGCTGCTGATGGACGTGGCCGGGCCGGTGGAGGTGTTGCGTCGGGCCAATATCGAACAGGACGACGTCCTGTTCGATTATCGTTTCATCGCCGCTCAACCGTCGCAGACGACTTCGGTCGGGTTGATTCTTGCCGACCTGAAGCCGCTGCCGGATCACATTCCCGATGGCGCCTATGTCATCCTGTCCGGCAGCGTCACGCCGCCTGACGATGCTGAGGATATAGAGCCGGAACTGGCGAAGCTCGCGGCCTGGCTGGGAAGCGCGATCCGTCCCGGCATCACCCTTGTTACCATCTGCTCCGGTGCGGTCATTGCGGCGCGGGCAGGTCTGATGGATGGCTATGCCTGCACCACGCATGCAGCCTGCCTCGACGAAGTCAGGGAATATGCGCCGACAGCAAGGGTTCTCGACAACCGGCTCTATGTCGAGGATCGCGATCGCTATTCGAGTGCCGGCATCACCACAGGCACGGACCTGATGCTGCACCTCGCCTCCAAGCTGACCTCGCCGATGACGGCGCTGACCATTGCCCGGCACATGGTCGTCTATATGCGAAGGACCGGCGCCGAGCCGCAGCTCTCGCCCTGGCTCAGCGGCCGCAACCACGTGCATCCCGCCATCCATCGCGTTCAGGATGCGATCATGGCCGATCCGGCCCACGGCTGGTCGCTTTCCGAGCTTGCCGACATCGGTGCGATGAGCGCACGCCATATCTCGCGGCTGTTTCAGGAACATGCCGGCCTCTCTGTGACGGCCTATGTCAATCTGATGCGCGTGACGCTGGCGCGGGACGTGCTTGCCAATTCGCGGCTGGACATGGAGCGCGTGGCGGAGAAATCCGGCTTTGCATCGCCGCGCCACATGCGGCGCGTCTGGTCGAAATACAACACGCTGCCACCAAGCCACTATCGGCGCTCGACGACCGAATAAAGAAATCGTTAGTAGCCTTTGGCCGGAAAGGCCGGTAGCCTGCCGTATCCCTCCCCTCCGGCGCCCGTTCGCCGGACCGACTCTCAAGTGACTTGGAGAAATATCATGGACATGCGCAAGCTTGGACGAACCGATCTGTTTGTCGCCCCCATCGTTTTCGGCGGCAATGTCTTCGGCTGGACGGCCGATGAGAAGACCTCCTTTGCACTGCTCGACGCCTTCTTCGACGCCGGCTTCAACACCATCGACACGGCCGACGTCTATTCCCGCTGGGTTCCCGGCAACAAGGGTGGCGATTCCGAAGAGATCATCGGCAAATGGCTGAAGCAGGGCCGCGTCTCTCGCGACAAGGCCATCATCATCACCAAGGTCGGATCGGAGATGGGTCCGGGCAAGAAAGGCCTCAAGGCCGACTACATCATCGAGGCAGCGGAAGCCTCGCTGAAGCGGCTGCAGACCGACCATATCGATCTTTATCTCTCGCATTGGCCCGATCCCGAGACGCCGCACGAGGAGTCGCTTGCTGCCTATGCGAAGCTGAAGGAGCAGGGCAAGATCCGCCACGTCGGCTGCTCGAACCTCGATGCGACGCAGCTCCAGGCCTCGCTCGATGCCGCTGCCCAAGCCGGCCTGCCGCGGTACGACGTGCTGCAGCCGGAATATAATCTCTACGCTCGCGACAGTTTCGAGGGACTGCTGGCGGATCTCTGCGTCGGGCAAGAGATTGGCGTCATCACCTATTTCAGCCTCGCCGCCGGCTTCCTGACCGGCAAATACCGCACAAAGGCGGATACCGAAGGACGGGCGCGCGAGAACCGGGTTGCCGCCTATCTCGACGACAAGGGCCTGCGAATCCTCGCTGCTCTCGACAAGGTTGCCGCCGAAACCGGCGCGAAGCCCGCCGAGATCGCGCTTGCCTGGCTGCTGCGCAAGCGCGGCGTTACCGCGCCGATCGCGAGTGCGACTAGCCTCGGCCAGCTCGACGCGCTAATCAACTCGGCGAAGCTTTCGCTTTCCGACGAAGCCATGCGCCTGCTCGACGCAGCCGGCGAATAAGAGAGGCAGGCCGATGACCGTGACGATCCGAGACGCCAGACCTGAAGACGAAGCCCGCTGGCGTGCTCTTTGGGACGGCTACCTCGCCTTCTACCGCGTCACCATCGCGCCCGAGATCACCGATGCAACCTGGCGCCGGGTCTTCGATCCGACGTCGGCAATCTTCATGCGGGTCGCCGAAGTCGACGGCGAGGTGAAGGGCTTCACGCTCTGCATCACGCACGAAGGCACATGGACACTCGCTCCCGACTGCTATCTGGAAGACCTGTTCGTCGATGAAAGCGCCAGGGGCCACGGCGTCGGCCGGGCGCTGCTCGACGATCTCGTCTCGCTCTGCAAGAAAAACGGCTGGGCGCGTCTCTACTGGCATACGGAAGAAACCAACACGAGAGCCCGCAAGCTCTACGACACCTATGTTGAGACGGACGGACATATCCGCTATCGCGTCAATATCTGAGCTTCGGAAAGCCCTCATAATGGGCGGAATGATCGCCCTCCCAGTTCGCCATGCCCGGTTTGGTCAGCATGCCGCGCGGCCCGACAAAGCTCTGAATGGTTCGCTTCGGCCGTTCGTGCCATTGGATGTTGAAGGCCCACAGCTTCGGGAAGAAGCAGAGCGATGCGTAGGGCAGATGGTCGTGGATCCACCAGGCCAGCTTCTGCCAGTCGCCTTCATGGCTGTGGTGATCGATCAGCCACGGCACGACGATGCAGACCGCCGCGCCCATGCAGCCGTCGAGATCGCGCATATCCCAGATGTGGTGCGCGGCGGTGTGGGGATTGGTCGAGCAGTTCAGCCCGTTCCTGTTGCCGAAGGCGTTGACCTCGGGCGAGCGATAGCCTGAACGGATATGTAGCCGGCCAAACGTTGCTTCCAGCGGCTCCAGCAATTCCTCGCAGAGCCTGCGGCCCGTCTCGATCGCGAGATCGGGATCCTCCGGAATATTCGGGATGCGATAGAAATCCGCGATTTCAGAATGCAGGAAATCACGGAAGAAGAAATTCTTCGACAGCCTGACGCGACCGAGATCCTCAAGCCCCTTCATCGACCCCGGTTTTCTCATCGCTGCAGTCTCCTTTCCGAAACCATCCGATCAGTCGAGACGAGTTATGACATTGCCGCCACCCGATTTCTGTCAGCAGCCGCTCTTGCCGCTCATTTACGCGATTTCGGACGGAAAGCCGGTACCCACTTTTCCTGAAATCGCTCTCGCTGTTCGGCTGCGCGATTTCGGACGGAAAACCGGTACTCACTTTTCCTGAAATCGCTCTATGGCCCGGTATACTTGAAGAAATCGATGAAGGCTCGCAGCGCCGGGCGCATCTGGCGGCGGCTCGGATAATAGATGCAGAAGCCTGGATAGGGCGGGCACCAGTCCTCGAGTACGCGGATGAGCGTGCCCTCGGCCAGCTCCTGCTGCACGCGAATGTCGAAGAGATAGGCGAGGCCTGCGCCGTTGACGGCGGCCAGAACCCCGAGCCGATCCTCGATGACGATCAGGGGACCATCGACGGCGACGACCAGTTCGCGGCCATCCTTCTCAAACTCCCAGCGGTAGAGCGAACCGTCGGTAAATCGCCGTTTGATGCAGCGGTGATGAACGAGATCACGGGGATGTAAAGGCTTCGGATGTTTCTCGAAGTAGGCCGGGGAGCCGGCGATGACCGTGCGTATGTCAGGCGAGACCTTCACCGCGATCATGTCGCCCTCAATGCTCTCGGCCAGCCGAATACCGGCATCGTAGCCTTCCTTGACGATATTGCTGAAACCGTCCTCATTGGCGATTTCCAGCGTGATGTCCGGGTAGGTATTGAGGAAGTCGCCGAGCCGCGGCGCCATCAGAAGATCGGAAGCAAAGCGCGGGGCTGTGATGCGCAACGTACCCGCCGGGCGGCCACGGGTGGCGAGTGCATCCTCCAATGCGATATCGATTTCCTCCAAAGCCGGCGCGAGCCGCTGGAGCAGCGCCTGCCCCTCCTCGGTCGGAAGGACGCTGCGTGTGGTGCGGGCCAGCAGCCGCACGCCAAGACTTTCCTCGAGGCTGGAAACGGCATGGCTGACCGCAGACGGCGCGATCGACAGTTCCTTGCCCGCAGCACGGAAGCTGCGATGGGCGGCGACAGCGGCGAAAACCGCGAGTTGGGAGAGCTGTGTCCTGTTCATTGATCTAAATTATAGAACAGCCTGTAAGGATTTGCATGGATTTTCATTCATTATGCGGATCCCTACCTTGAGCTCGTAGGCAGAGGACACGAGCCACTGCCGCTCCCATAAGGCTCAAGAGGAATAGACCATGAAAACCCGCAGGCTTGGTAAGGATCTCACCGTTTCCGCCGTTGGACTCGGCTGCATGGGCATGAGCTTTGCCTATGGCGCCACCGACGACAACGAATCCGTCAAGACGCTCCTTCGCGCCGTCGATCTCGGCGTCACCTTTTTCGACACCGCCGAAACCTATGGCCCCTTCACCAATGAAGAGCTGCTCGGCCGCACGCTGAAGTCCGTTCGCGACCGTGTGGTCATCGCCACCAAGTTCGGCTTCAAGCTCGACCATACCAAAACCGGCCCGGCCGCGATGATTGGCGTCGATAGCCGGCCGGAACATGTGAAAGAGGTCGCCGAAGCCTCGCTGAAGCGGCTCGGCACCGATGTCATCGACCTTTTCTACCAGCACCGCGTCGATCCCAACGTGCCGATCGAGGACACCGTCGGCGCAATGGCGGAGCTGGTGAAAGAGGGGAAAGTGCGGGCGCTCGGCCTTTCGGAAGCCGGTTCCGCCACCATCCGCCGCGCCCATGCCGTCCATCCGATCGCTGCCGTGCAGAGCGAATATTCGCTCTGGAGCCGCGATCCGGAGGAGGACGTCCTTGCGACCTGCCGCGAGCTCGGCATCGGCTTCGTGCCCTATAGCCCGCTTGGCCGCGGGTTCCTGACCGGTGCGATCCAAAAGACAGATGATCTTGCCGCCGACGATTTCCGCCGGTCACTGCCACGCTTCCAGAGCGAGAATTTCGATGCCAATGCGGCTCTCGTCGCCAGGCTGCAATCCCTTGCCGAGGAAAAAGGCGTCACGGCCGCACAACTGGCGCTCGCATGGGTGCTGCACCAGGGCGACGACATCGTGCCTATCCCCGGCGCACGCAAGCTGCATCACCTCGAGCAGAATGCCGCAGCTGCCGACATCGCGCTTTCGCCGCAGGAGCTTGCCGAACTTGGCGACATTATCGCGCCGCAGAACGTTGCCGGTAAGCGGTATAGCGATGCCTCACTTGCCATGACGAATATATGACTATCGAGGCGCTGAACACGCGCAGCCAAGGACACCGGCCGAAAGGGTCGGTGTCATTCCGGGACTGAAAAGAAAAGTGAAGTACCATCAAGGCACAGCGGAATATGCAAACCGCCTGATTTTCAGTCTTTTTCAATCTTCTAGACAGATCGTCATAGGCGTAAAACGCGTTCGTCCCTCCACGCTCGGTTGACAAACCGGCCCGAAATTTGAAGATTGCCGCATCAAAAATGGGGTAGCGTTGGGAGGACTTATGTCTAAGCGCGCGTTTATCGGCTTCTCTGCTTTTCTTCTCGCCACTTTCGCATCCTTGAGCCCTTCGGCGGCCGCTGATGTCAAGCGTCAGGTGGTGACCACCAAGGACGGCGACTATTTCGGCTTCGATCTGCGCACGGAGCAGAACGTGACGCTGGACCAGTGCTCAGCGTCCTGTATCGGCGACAAGTCCTGCAAGGCCTTCACCTACAATCCCAAGGTGAAGTGGTGCTTCATGAAGTCCGACTTCAATCAGCTGAACAGCTTCCCCGGCGCGATCGCCGGCAAGGTCGTCGAGACCGCCGCAACCAGCGAGCCGGACATCGGCGCCGCCCCCGCCCTTTCCTTCCTGACGGGTGATTTCATCAAAAGCGCCGGCGACGCGAAGAGCACACTGACGCTCGGTGACGAACTCAAGGGACAAGGCGTCGAAAGCCTGATCGCGCTCGGCCGTATCGAGCTGACCTCGGGCAACGTCAATGATGCGCTGAACGCCTTTCAGGGCGCGCTTTCGCTCAGCCCCGATGATGGCGACCTTTGGATCGAGATGGCGCGCGCCGCCAACACCGTTACGAACGATACGTCTCTCGCCACCAAGGCTGCCTATGCGGCGCTCAACGGCTATCAGCTGACCCGCACGACGACGAGCCGCGCCGATGCGCTCGCCGTTCTCGCCGAGGCGCTGAAGAACGCGCAGAACTACCGCCCCGCGCTCAATGCCTACAAGGCGAGCCTCAATCTCGTCAGCTCCGCCGCCGTGCAGGCGGCCTATAACGATCTGCTGGCGCGCCAGGGCTTCCGCGTCTCCGGCAACACGCTCGACAATGATAACGCCTCGCCGCGGGCCTGCGTACAGTTCTCCGAAAAGCTGGTGAAGAGCGGCGTCGACTATACGCCTTTCGTCACCGTCAACGGCGCGGCACCGAAGGGCGTCGACGCCAAGGACAACCAGATTTGCGTCGAGGGCCTGGAGTTCGGCCAGCATTATCGCATCTCGCTGCGCGCCGGCCTGCCCTCCTCCGTGGGCGAAAACCTTGCCGCGCAGGTCAATGTCGACGTCTACGTCAAGGACCGCAAGGCTTCGCTGCGCTTCACGGGTGACAATTTCGTGCTGCCCTCCACCGCGCGCCGCGGCATCCCGATCGTCTCCGTCAATGCCAACACGGCCAATCTCAAGCTATACCGCATCGGCGATCGCAATATTGCGCAGACCCTCAACAACTCGCAGTTCCTGACGCAAGTGGACAGCTACAACGCCCAGACCATTCAGGACACCAATGGCGAGCTGGTCTGGCAGGGTTCGATCGAGATCAAGCAGGAACTCAACAAGGAAGTCGCGACGAGCTTCCCGGTCGACGAAGCCCTGCCGAAGCGCAAGCCCGGCGTCTATGTGCTGACGGCCGTTGCGCCCAACAGCGGCGGCCAGGAATGGGATCCGCAGGCGACGCAATGGTTCGTGGTTTCAGATATCGGCGTCACCACCTATGCCGGCACCGACGGCCTGAACGTCTTTGCCCGCTCGCTCGGCAGCGCCAAGCCGCTTTCCGGCGTGCAGCTGCAGCTGCTTGCCAAGAACAATGAAATCCTCGGCACCGCCAAGACCGACGACAATGGCCGCGCCGTCTTCAGCGCTGGCCTGATGCGCGGCACGGCGGGCATGACCCCGGCCGTCATCACCGCTCAGAATGGCGATCAGGATTACGTCTTCCTCGACATGACGCGCGCCGGCTTCGATCTTTCCGACCGTGGTGTTGCCGGTCGAACCGCGCCCGGCGCGATCGACCTGCTGACATGGACCGAACGCGGCATCTACCGCGCCGGCGAAACCGTCCATGCATCAGCTCTTGCCCGCGATGTCAGCTCGACCGCTGTCGAAAGCCTGCCGCTCACCTTCGTCTTCCTGCGCCCCGACGGCGTCGAAGATCGCCGCATCGTCACCGACGGCGGCAAACTCGGCGGTTACAATGTCGACCTGCCGCTACAGCAGACTTCCATGCGCGGCACCTGGACGATGAACATCTATACCGATCCGAAGGGCTCCTCCATCGGCTCGCAGACCTTCATCGTCGACGATTTCGTGCCGGATCGCATCGAATTCGACATGAAGAGCGACGCCAAGGAAATCGAAGTCGGCCAGCCGACGCCGGTCAATGTCGATGGACGCTACCTCTATGGCGCGCCGGCGGCCGGTCTAAACCTCGAAGGCGAAGTGACGCTGAAGCCGACGCGCCAGAGCGATGCCTACAAGGGCTATCTGTTCGGCCTCGCCGACGAGGGCGCCGGCAGGGCCAATAGCGACGACGACAATAGCGGCGGCGACAGCAAGGCCGAAAACACGCAGGTGCCGCTCGAAGACCTGCAGGCGCTGGACGAGAATGGCAAGACGACCTTCGATGTCACCATCAAGGACACGCCTTCGACCACGCAGCTGTTGAACGCCAACATTACCGTGCGCATGCAGGAGGCCGGCGGCCGTGCCGTCGAGCGCTCGCTGACGCTGCCGGTCAAGGCGGATGGTCCGCGCATCGGCATCAAGCCGGAATTCGACGGCAATCTCGGTGAGAATTCCGTCGGCAAATTCCATGTCATCGCCATCGACGAGAACGGCCAGAAGCAGGCGATGCAGGGCCTGACGTGGAAGCTGCTCAGTGTCGAGCGCAATTATCAATGGTATCGCGACGGCAACAGCTGGAAGTTCGAGCCGATCATGTCGACCAAGCAGGTGGCGGTCGGCACGGTCGACGCGACGACGGACGGTGCGGCGATTTCGATGCCCGTCACCTGGGGTCGCTACCGGCTGGAAGTATCCACCGCCGACGCGAACGGGCCGGAATCCAGCATTGAATTCAATGCCGGCTGGTATGTCGCCTCAAGCTCGACAGAGACGCCGGATGCACTGGAAATCGCGCTCGATAAGCAGAGCTATCATGTCGGCGACACCGCCAAGCTGAAGGTAACCTCGCGCTATGCGGGCCAGTTGATGGTAACGGCCGGCTCAGAGACACTGATCTCGGTCACCAATGCCGATATCGGCGCCACCGGTGGCGAAGTCGACGTTCCCGTAACAGCCGATTGGGGTGCCGGCACCTATCTGACCGCTACCCTCTTCCGTCCCGGCGACGCACAGGAAAGCCGCATGCCGATGCGCGCCATCGGCATCAAGTGGGCGCCTGTCGATCCCGGCGAGCGCAAGCTTCAGATCACGCTCGACGCGCCGCAGAAGACCCTGCCGCGCCAACCGCTTAATATCAGCCTTCAGGTTGCCGGCGCAGGCGCCAACGAGGATGCCTACGTTACCCTCGCTGCCGTCGATGTCGGCATCCTGAACCTGACGCGCTACCAGCCGCCGGCACCGGATGACTGGTATTACGGTCAGCGCCAGCTCGGCCTTGAAATCCGCGACATCTATGGTCGTCTTATCGACGGCTCGCTCGGTGCGACCGGCAAGCTGCGCACCGGTGGCGACGGCGGGCAGGTCGCCTTGCAGGCAAGCCCTCCGAAGGAAAAGCTGGTCGCCTTCTTCTCAGGTCCGATCAAGCTTGACGCCAGCGGCAAGGCGAACGTCAGCTTCGATATCCCGCAGTTCAATGGTACGGCGCGCCTCATGGCAGTGGCCTGGTCGAAAGCCGGCGTCGGACATGCGACGCAGGATGTCATCATTCGCGATCCGGTCGTCGTGACCGCCAGCCTGCCAAAGTTCCTCGCACCGGGGGACAAGGCGAACCTGCGGCTCGATGTTGCCAATACCGACGCTCCTGCCGGCGAGTACACGCTTGCCGTGACGGGAAATAGCGCCGTGACGGTGGATGAAAGCGCCACGCAGCAGAAGATCAACCTGCAGGCCGGCGGCAAATACAACATCACCCTGCCACTCACCGGCGGCCAACCGGGCGACGGCACGGTCTCGATCAAGCTGTCGAATGCTTCGGGCATGTCTCTGGACCAATCGGTCGATATACCGGTTCGCCCGGCACAGCTTCCGATCACCGAACGCCGCGTGATCGCGCTCGCACCCGGCAAGAGCCTGACGGTCAATTCGGACCTTCTCGCCGACAGCGTGCTGCCCGGCGCCTCGGTCAGCGTCAATGTCAGCCGTTCCAGCGCCTTTGACGTGCCGGCGCTGCTGATGAGCCTCAGCCGCTATCCCTATGGCTGCGCGGAACAGACCGCGAGCGGCGCGCTGCCGCTGCTCTACTTCAGCGACATGGCCGTCAAGAACGGCCTTGCCGATGACGCCGAGATCCGCAAGCGCGTGCAGGACGCCATCTATCGCGAAATGTCCTACCAGTCCTCGACCGGCAGCTTCGGCCTCTGGGGGCCTGGCTCGGGCGACCTCTGGCTGGACGCTTACATCACCGACTTCCTGACCCGCGCGCGCGAGCAGAAGTATGCCGTGCCGGATCAGGCCATGGTGCAGGCGCTGGAAAACCTCCAGAACGCGCTGAGCGCCAATACCAACGTCAAGGACAACGGCAACGAGATCGCCTATGCGCTCTATGTGCTGGCACGCAACAAGAAGGCCTCGATCAGCGATCTGCGCTACTATGCCGACACGATGCTGAACGACTTCCCGACACCACTGTCCAAGGCGCATCTGGCCGCGGCTCTGGCGCTCTATGGGGATGCCCAGCGCTCGCGCAACATCTTCATCGATGCCTTGCAGATGTCGCAAAAGGCGGCGGTCACGAAGGTCAGCTTCGCCCGCTCGGATTACGGTTCGTCGCTGCGTGACGGTGCCGCCGTGCTGGCGCTTGCCGCCGAAAGCCGCCCCGTACCGCCGATCATTCCCGATCTGGCAAGTGTCGTCGCCAAGGACTGGCAGAGCCGGAAATATACCAGCACGCAGGAGCAGACCTGGATGCTGCTTGCCGCCCGCGCCCTGCAGAATGGCGATGACGGTCTGACGCTCGACGTCAACGGGGCTGCCCATACCGGCACCTACATGGCGCAAATGTCGGGCGATGCCCTGATGGGTCATCCGCTGACCGTCGCCAACACGACGCGCCAGCCGCTATCGGCTGCCGTGACCACCGTGGCAGCCCCGGCTTCGCAGCTGCCGGCCGGCGGCAACGGCTTCAAGATCGAGCGCAAGTACTACACGCTCGATGGCGAGGAGGCCAACGTCAGCCAGGCGCAGCAGAACGAGCGCTATGTCGTCGTGCTGCACGTGACGGGCGCCAATGACTGGCCGCAGCGCATCCTTGTGACCGATCTCTTGCCCGCCGGCTTCGAGATCGACAATCCGAGCATCGTCGGCAGCGCCCAGCTCTCGAACTTCGACTGGCTGAGCGACGTTCAGCCCGCCCATGTCGAGTTCCGCAGCGATCGCTTCGTCGCCGCTTTCGACCAGACGGACGGCGCCAATCGCGACATGAGCTTCGCCTATGTCGTGCGCGCCGTGACCCCCGGCGTCTACGACCACCCGGCGGCAAGCGTCGAGGACATGTATCGTCCGCAGTTCTCGGCCCGCACCGCAATGGGCCGCATGGAGGTGCTGGCAGCCCAGCAGTAAGTGCAGCCATGAAAGCACGATGGAAGATTGCGATCGGTTTTGGAGCCACTGCCTTGACGGCGGTGGCTCTGGTCTTCGGCCTGGAGGCCGCGGACCGCGCCTATCCGCCGCCGCTGGACGCTGCCCGCGTTGTGTCTGCCGAGGTGCTCGACGCCAATGGCGATCTTCTGCGCGCCTTCGCCACGCCTGAGGGGCGCTGGCGGCTAAAGACCGGGGTTGCCGATGTCGATCCGCAATATCTGCGCATGCTGGTCGCCTATGAAGACCGACGCTTCTATGATCATCACGGCATCGACCCGATGGCGATCGGACGCGCCTTCGTGCAGCTCGTTACGCATGGTCGCATCGTCTCGGGCGGCTCGACGCTCTCCATGCAGGTGGCCCGACTGATCGAGCCCCGCGGTCAGCGCTCGATGACGGCCAAGCTTCTGCAAATCGTTCGTGCCATCCAGATCGAGCGGCGCCTGACAAAGGAGCAGATCCTCGATATCTATCTGACGCATGCGCCCTATGGCGGCAACTTGGAGGGCGTGCGGGCGGCAAGCCTTGCCTATTTCGGCAAGGAGCCTCGCCATCTCAGCGTTGCGCAATCCGCCCTTCTCGTCGCCCTGCCGCAGCTGCCGGAAAAGCGCCGGCCGGACCGCAATCTCTCGGCGGCGCAGGCAGCCCGCCATCGCGTCCTCGAACGCGCCGCCGTCGCGACCATCATCGGCGAAGGGGAGGCCGAACGCGCAGCGTTGACACCTGTGCCGGCCGACAGGCGGCAATTGCCGGCCTATGCGGCACATCTCGCCGAGCTGGCCCTGAAAAAGCAGCCCGACGTCATCCAGCGCCGAACCACCTTGCGGCGCGGTGTGCAACAGGGGCTGGAAGCCGTTGCCGATGCGGCTGCGAAACGGCTTGGGCCGAAGGTGTCGGTGGCCATGGTCATGGCCGACGCCAAGACCGGCGAGATCATCGGCGAAGTCGGCTCGGCCAACTATTTCGATTCCGGCCGCGCGGGCTGGATCGACATGACCCGCATCTTGCGCTCTCCCGGCTCGACGCTGAAGCCCTTCATCTATGGGCTCGCCTTCGAACAGGGCTATGTGGCGCAGGAGACGATCATCGAGGACCGTCCCGCCGATTTTTACGGCTACCGCCCACGCAACTTCGATATGAACTACCAGGGCGATGTCAGCGTGCGGCAGGCGCTGCAGCTGTCGCTCAACGTGCCGGCCGTGCGCCTGCTCGATGCCGTAGGTCCCACCCGGCTGCTGGTGCGCTTCCGCCGCGCCGAGGTGAACCTCAAGCTGCCACCGAACGAAGCTCCCGGCCTTGCCATCGGCCTTGGCGGCGTCGGCGTGACCCTCAAGGATCTGGTGCAGCTCTATGCCGGTCTTGCCAATCGCGGCAAGGCGATGCGGATCGGCGACGGCGTTCAGGATCAGCCCGGACCGATCGACAGAGAACCGTTGATGGAGCCCGTGGCCGCCTGGAACATCACCGACATTCTCTCCGATATCATCGCGCCACGCGGCAGCAAGCAGCTTGGTATCGCTTACAAGACCGGCACCAGCTACGGCAATCGCGATGCATGGTCGATCGGCTATGACGGCGCGCATGTGCTCGGCGTCTGGGTCGGCCGGCCGGACAATGGCGCCGTGCCAGGACTGGCGGGCTATGTCTCGGCCGCCCCCATCCTGTTCGAAGCCTTCGCGAAATCGGGCGTCGCCATTACCCCCTTCCCTCCGCCTCCCATGGGTGCCGTGCGTATCTCCGCAACCGAGCTACCCATCAGCCAGCGCCGTTTTTCCGTTACCGCCGCAGGCCTGCTGGCCGCGTCGAGCCGCGAGCCGGCGCCGCAGATCGTCTACCCGCCCGAAGGCGCGCGCGTCGATCTCGGAGCGGGCACCGGCGCCGATCAGATCGCGCCGCTGGCGCTAAAACTGCAGGGCGGGCGGGCGCCGTTTCGGTGGCTCGCCAATGGCAAGCCGCTGCCGGAACTCTCTCGTCGCCGTACCAATCAGTGGACGCCCGATGGCGCCGGCTATTCGACGCTGACGGTCATCGATGCGGCCGGCCGTGCCGCCAGCGTGCGCGTCTTCGTCGAGTAAGAGCCGTCACATCATTGCGATCACGCCGTCGCATTTTTGTCAGCCGGTATCGTCTATGCTATCTTAGGCGCAACTCAAATGAGGAATGGCGAGATGTCGGAAGAGCAGGCAATCCGTGCGGTTGTTCACCTCTATGTCGATGGCATGGCCTTCGCGAATGAGCCGGCGCTGCGCAAGGCACTCCACCCGCGCGCCGATATCATCGGCAATTATCAAGGCGCGGTCGAATGGATGACGCGGGATGAGTTCATCGCGGCGATCGTCGAAGAAGGCAGCGCACCCCCCGGTACTATACCGTTGATGGAGATCGAGCTGATCGACATCGAAGGCGATGCCGCAAGCGTCAAGGTCGTCGACGAATTCGCCGGAATGCGGTTTTCGGACTATCTGTCACTGGTGAAGATCGACGGACGCTGGAGCATCGTCAACAAGGTCTATCATCTGCATCGGTAGAACCGATTGCTTTCGATATGCCACACCTCTGATATCCCCTCTGCCACTTTGGGACATCTGCCCCACATGGGGGAGATCATTGCGAGCAGCTTCTTATCCGTAAAACGACACGCTGCGGTTTCCACGGACCCGATACTTCCCTGAGGCAGGCGCGCTCCGCGAGTTATCAACCTCCCCCATGTGGGGGGAGATGTCGCGACAGCAACGGAGGGGTTGACTCCCCTCCGCAAACTCAAAAGCCGGCAGATTAACCCCGAAGCACGCCACCCGTCGACTTCGTGACGTTCGCCACGATCTTCTGGGTCAGTGCTTCGAAGTCCTCATCTGTGAGCGTCCGCTCTGCGGGCTGGATCTGTACCTCGATGGCGATGGACTTCTTGCCTTCGCCGAGCGATGCGCCTTCGAAGATATCGAAGACGTTGACGCCGGTTACCAGCTTGCGGTCGGCGCCGACGGCAGCGCGGACGATGGCGCCGGCTTCCACCGACTTGTCGACCACGAAGGCGAAGTCCCGCTTGACGGCTTGGAACGGAGAAAGCTCCAGCGCCGGCTTGGTACGGGTCGCCTTCTTCTTCGGCTCGGGCATGGCATCGATATAGACTTCAAAGCCGGCGAGAGCGCCCGACACGTCGAGCGCTTCCAGCGTCTTCGGATGGAATTCGCCAAAATAGCCGAGCACGACCTTCGGACCCATCTTGATGGTGCCGGAACGGCCGGGATGATACCAGGCCGGGCCACCCTGCTCGATCTGGATATTGCCCATCGGCAGACCGCAGGCTTCGATCACGGCGAGAGCATCGGCCTTGGCATCGAAGACATCAACCGGCTTGCCGCCGCCCTTGGCGGCGTTCGACCACATGCGGCCAGCGCCGGAGAGCGTTGCCGTGCCGCGGCGGATGCCGCCTGCCACGCGACGCTGGCCCTCGGGCGTGTCGCTCTCATATGTGCCGGAGACTTCGAAGATCGCGACGTCGCCATAGCCCTTATCGGCGTTGCGCTGCGCAGCCGAAAGCAGGCCCGGCAACAGCGACGGGCGCATGTCGGACATATCTGATGCGATCGGGTTGGCAAGCTTCAGCGCGTTGGAGCCACCGCCGAAGAGCTTGGCCTGATCTTCCGAAATGAACGACCAGGTGACGGCTTCCAGCATGCCGCGCGATGCGAGCGCGCGCTTGGCCGTGCGGGTGCGGATCTGCAGCGTCGTCAGGATCTTGCCATTGACAGCATTGTGACTCTCAAGCGGCTGCGGCTTGATGTTGTCGACTCCGTGGATGCGCATGATTTCTTCGACGAGATCGGCCTTGCCGTCGACATCCGGGCGCCAAGAGGGAACAGCGACCGAGATACGCTCGTCCGAACCGGAGACCGAGAAACCAAGCTTCGCCAGAATGGACTTGCTCTCGTCAGAGGAGACTTCGAGGCCGGTCAGGCGCTTGACTTCCGAAAGCGGGAAATCGACGACCTTGGCATCATAGCCCTTGTAGCCTTCGACGCGCGCCTTGGCAGCGGTGCCGCCGCAGCAGGCGAGCACAAGTTCCGTGGTGCGCTCAAGGCCGGGAACCATGTACTCCGGATCGGCGCCACGCTCGAAACGGTAGCGCGCATCGGTGATAATGCCCAGGCTACGGCCGGTCTTGGCGATGTTCATCGGATCCCAGAGTGCGGACTCGATCAGCACATCCGTGGTGTTCTCGTCGCAGCCCGAGTGTTCGCCGCCCATGATGCCGCCGATCGACTCGACGCCGTTATCATCGGAGATGACGACATTGCTCGGGTTGAGCTTATATTCGCGCTCGTCCAGCGCCAGCACGGTTTCGCCGTCCTTGGCGCGGCGCACGATAAGATTGCCCTTGACCTTGGCGGCGTCGAAGACGTGCATCGGCCGACCCTGGTCGAAGGTCATGTAGTTGGTGATATCAACGAGCGCGCTGATCGGGCGCAGGCCGATGGCAAGCAAACGCTGTTGCATCCACTTCGGGCTCGGGCCGTTCTTGACGCCGCGTACGAGACGAAGCGCAAAGCCGGGGCAAAGGCGCGTGTCATCCAGATCGATCTTGAGCTCGGTCGTCGTTTCGCCTTCGATGGCGAAGGACGGCGTGCCGCGCGGCTTCAGCGTGCCGAGGCCGGATGCGGCGAGATCGCGGGCGATGCCGTAGACGCCGGTGCAGTCCGGGCGGTTCGGCGTCAGGTTGATCTCGATCATCGGATCGTCGAGGCCGGCATAGGCGGCAAAGCTCGTGCCGACGGGCGCATCTTCGGGCAAGTCGATGATGCCGTCATGGCTGTCGGAGATTTCCAGCTCCTTTTCCGAGCACATCATGCCGCGGCTCTCGACGCCGCGGATGTTGCCGATGGCAAGCGTCACGTCGATGCCGGGAACATAAGTGCCGGGCGCCGCGAAGGCGCCGACGAGGCCGGCGCGCGCATTCGGAGCGCCGCAGACAACCTGAACAGGCGCGCCGCTGCCGGTATCGACCATCAGCACCTTGAGGCGATCGGCCTGCGGGTGCTTTTCTGCCGAGAGAACCTTGGCGATGACGAAGGGCTTGAACGCGGCCTTGTCGTCGACCTCTTCCACTTCCAACCCGATCATCGTCAGGCGGGCGCAGATCTCGTCGAGCGTGGCGTCGGTTTCCAGATGCTCTTTCAGCCAGGAGAGTGTGAATTTCATGTGCTTTATCCCTTCCTTACGCGCTCAGACCGCCGAACAGCGTCGGCATATCGAGCGGGCGGAAGCCATAGTGGTTCATCCAGCGGACATCGGCGTTGAAGAAGTCGCGCAGGTCAGGCATGCCGTATTTCAGCATGGCGATGCGGTCGAGGCCCATGCCCCAGGCAAAGCCCTGGTACTCATCGGGATCGAGACCGCCGTGGCGCAGCACGTTCGGATGCACCATGCCGCAGCCGAGAATTTCCATCCAATCCGTGCCTTCGCCGAACTTGACGATCGGGCCAGAGCGGTCGCACTGGATATCGACCTCGAAGGACGGTTCCGTGAACGGGAAGAAGGACGGGCGGAAGCGCATCGTCACGTTGTCGACCTCGAAGAAGGTCTTGCAGAATTCCTCCAGCACCCAGCGGATGTTGCCGACATTGGCCGTCTTGTCGATGACGAGGCCTTCGACCTGATGGAACATCGGCGAATGGGTGGCGTCGCTATCCTGGCGATAGGTCTTGCCGGGGATGATGATACGGATCGGCGGCTTCTGCGCTTCCATGGTGCGCACCTGCACCGGCGAAGTGTGCGTGCGCAGCACCTTGCGCTCACCCTTTTCGTCCGGCTGGAAGAAGAAGGTGTCGTGCATCTCGCGGGCCGGGTGCCCTTCCGGGAAATTCAAAGCCGTGAAGTTATAGTAGTCGGTCTCGACATCGGGGCCTTCGGCGATCGAAAAGCCCATGTCTCCGAAAATGGCGGTGATTTCATCGACGATCTGGCTGATCGGATGGATGCGCCCGCGTTCGGCAGGCGACGAACGCACCGGCAGGCTGACATCGACGGTCTCGGCTTTCAGCTTCGCATCGATCGCGGCGTCGCGCAGCTCGCCTTTGCGAGCATTGATCGCATCGGTGACGGAATTCTTGAGGGCGTTGATCGCCGCGCCGCGTGTCTGCCGCTCTTCCGGCGACATCGAGCCCAGCGTCTTCAACAGTTCCGAGACCGAGCCCTTCTTGCCGAGCGCGGAGACCCTGACGGCTTCGATCGATTGCTCGTCGGTCGCCGCGGCCACCTCGGCCATAAGTTGGGTTTCGAGTGTTACGAGTTCCGTCATCTGATCCTGCCTTGCGGGCGGCGGGCTTGGAACGCCGCTCATTCCGCGGAATAATGGATGAACGCCCGCATCAGAGAGCTTGTGGCAACGATGAGGCGCTGCAGATCACTATCCATGTGCAAGCGGCCAATCAACCGGGCAAATGACAAAAACACGCCGAGAATGCGGTCCCTGGCACTTGTCGCCCGATGTGCGACCCGTTTTTCGAGCTTCGCCCGACAAGACGGCCTGACACGATGGAAAAGCATATGCTGCAAAACACAAAACCCGCGCCGGTTTCGCCAGCGCGGGTTTCATAATGAATTTACGAAAGACGTGCGAGGCAGCGTTAGTTAACGGCTGCTTCGAACTCGTTCTTCGTGCCGGCTTCCTTGAGGTACTCAAGCGCCTTCTTGGAAGCAGCAACGAGCGCACCAAAAGCTTCCGACTCATGGATCGCCATGTCGGACAGAACCTTACGGTCAACTTCGATGCCAGCCTTGGTCAGACCGTCGATGAAGCGGCCGTAGGTCAGGCCGTGTTCACGGACAGCAGCGTTGATACGCTGGATCCAGAGGGCGCGGAAATTGCGCTTGTTAACCTTGCGGTCGCGATAAGCGTACTGCTTGGAACGATCGACAGCGGCCTTGGCTGTGCGGATGGTGTTCTTGCGGCGGCCGTAGAAGCCCTTGGCTGCCTTCAGAACCTTCTTGTGCTTGGCGTGGGCGGTAACGCCTCTTTTTACGCGTGCCATTTCATGATCTCCTTAGTCTATAGCGTTACGAATAGTCTTAGAGACCGTTCGGCAAGTAGTTCTTGATTACCTTACGGCCATCCGGTTCTGCGAGAACCATGGTGCCGCGGGCATCGCGAATGAACTTGTTGGTACGCTTGATCATGCCGTGGCGCTTGCCAGCAGCTGCGGCCTTGACCTTGCCGGTCGCGGTGATCTTGAACCGCTTCTTGGCAGAGGACTTCGTCTTCATCTTGGGCATTTTGCTACTCCTTCGATGCGTCCTGGCGTGCTTTTCTAAAAAGCCCTTCCCACAGGTCCGGACAGGCCGGGCTGCGACAAGGTGCCGGAGCGTTTGTTGTTGAACGGCTGAAACGGTGACGAACCGCTCCGCCAGCATTCTGAACTGCCACGGCATGCCCTGCCGGTCAGTTCGGACGCGCGCTTATAACCGCAGTTGTCCGCAAGTGCAACGGGCCGAATGTGCGATTCTTTGCAGATCGATGACAGATTTACCCTGCGGACAAAAGGAAAAAGCCGCCCATGGGACGGCTCCGACCTCTCTTACCTCGACCTGCGCCTCACTTCGGCGCAAGCACCATCATCATCTGGCGGCCTTCGAGCTTGGGCTCGGCTTCCACCTTGGCGATCTCGAGCGTGTCTTCCTTGACCTGCTGAAGAAGTTTCATGCCGAGTTCCTGGTGAGCCATTTCGCGGCCACGGAACTTCAAGGTCACCTTCACCTTGTCGCCTTCTTCGAAGAAACGGCCGATCGCCTTCATCTTCACCTCATAGTCATGGGTGTCGATGTTCGGGCGCATCTTGATTTCTTTGACTTCGACGATCTTCTGCTTCTTGCGCGCCTCGGCTGCCTTCTTCTGGTTGGCATATTTCAGCTTGCCCAGGTCGAGGATCTTGCACACAGGCGGTTCAGCATTAGGGGAAATCTCTACCAGATCGAGACCGGCCTCCTCTGCCATTCTCAATGCCTGGTCCGTCGCGACGATGCCCATATTCGCGCCGTCAGCCGCAATGAGCTGAACTTTGGGAATGCGGATTTCCCTGTTGGAACGTGGCCCGTCCTTTACGGGCGCATCGGTTTTAAAGGGTCTGCGAATGGTCGTATTCTCCACGAATTGTTTCGGATAGCTGCAGCCTATCGCTCCCCGTCGGCGCAACTGACGGAAATGTCGTAAAAGCTACGTTGAAGTCAATAGCATGACATCAGGAAAAAAGCACCTCCCGCGTGTCAATAGAATGTCATAGAGACACAAGATGCGCGAAGGACACACTATCGTAGCCAGATGACGCGCAAACCCGCGCTAAAAAGCCGAGCATTTTTGGGGTCACATCGGCGCGAATCTGTTTTATAGAGCGGAAAAACGGGAGTTTCTTGATGTCCGAAGCCGCGACAGCCAGCCAACCGACCTTCATTTCCGTTGGCGAGGGTGAGAGCGAACGCCAGATCGCGATCCGCGAGCGCGTGGCCGGCAAAGGCGCAAAGAATGTCAGCTTCCTATGGCTATCCGGCTATCGGTCCGACATGAGCGGCACCAAGGCGGTCGAGCTGGACGCGCTGGCGGAGCGGACCGGTCTTGGCTGCATCCGCTTCGACTATTCCGGCCACGGCCAATCGGGCGGCAAATTCACCAACGGTACGATCTCGCGCTGGCTGGAAGAGGCGCTTGCCGTCATCGATCATACCAAACCAAAGAAGATCGTCCTCGTCGGCTCGTCGATGGGCGGCTGGATTGCGCTCAGGGTCATTCAGGAGCTGCGCAAGCGCAAGAAGGCACCCAGCATTGGCGGTCTCGTCCTGATCGCGCCTGCACCCGATTTCACCGTCGATCTCATCGAGCCCAATCTTTCGGACAACGAGCGACGCTCGCTGGCCGAGCGCGGCTATTTCGAAGAGCCCTCGGAATACAGCCCCGAGCCGAACATCTTCACCCGCGCCCTGATCGAAGACGGCCAGACCAATCGCGTGTTGACAGGCATCATCGAGACCGGCTGCCCCGTGCACATCCTGCAGGGCATGGAAGACGCCGACGTGCCCTTCTCGCATTCGTTAAAGCTGGTCGAGCATCTGCCGGCCGACGATGTGGTGTTAACACTTGTGCGCGATGGCGATCATCGCCTGTCGCGGCCGCAGGATATCGAGCGCATACTCACCGCGGCGGAAACTCTGGCGCTTCATAATAGCCAGTAAAAACAATCCGATATACTTGAAGTAGCTCGCCGTGAAATTTCCGCGCCGGGCATCGTTTTCGCGCGCCTGCCCAATCGGGAGAGGTATAGAATTGTGGCAAACACCGTCTCGATTGTCCCGAAATTAACCATACGCGCCGGTTCCCACGTTAACACTTAAGTAACGATTGACTTGTCAGGCCCCGCTACATTAACAATTTGTTAACAAATGCAGGGACGATACAAGGAATAGTGGGCGTGCGTATTAAGGGCGTATTGGTTGCCTTCGCTGCTATAATTGCGATGTCATCGGCGGCGATGCCGGCGTCTCGGCAGAGCGCATCGATGACGGTCGGCAACGTCACTTCTCAGCCCATTGGGCATTATGATTTCTGCCAGAGGCATCCCGATGAATGCGGTCCGGTACGCAACGCCGGCCCGGTGGATATGAACGCCGCTGCCTGGGCGCTGGTCAATCAGGTTAACCTGCGCGTCAACAAAACCATCCGTCCGGCGACGGACATGGAAGTCTACGGTCAGGAAGAATACTGGGAATACCCGAAGACCGCCGGCGACTGCGAGGATTTTGCTCTGCTGAAGCGCCGGTTGCTGATACAGAACGGTATCTCGGCTTCCAATCTGCTGATGACGGTCGTGCGCAAGCCTGATGGCGAAGGCCATGCGGTTCTGACACTACGCACCAAGCAGGGCGATTATGTGCTCGACAACCTCGAGGACGAAATCAAGATCTGGTCGAAGACGCCCTATTCCTACCTGAAGCGCCAGGCGAGCTTCAACACGGGGCGCTGGGTCACCATCGAGAACGGCAGCGACATTCTTGTCGGCTCCGTCAAGTAAGCACAGGCGCTCAAAGACAGCCAAAAGGCCGGCGAAAAGCCGGCCTTCCGTTTTTGGGGATTTAGTCAGAACAGTCCTCACTCGCAAGTGCGGACGGATTGGACCCTAGCGGATACGTCAGCTGTTCTTGTGGCTTTGCTGACCCGCTTTGGCAGGTTGCTCGTGTGTGCCACCGCGCGCATTGCCGGATTGCTGCTCATGTGAGCTGCCGGAGGAAGCGCTGCGGCTATTGTGATCCATGTTCTTGTGGCTCTGCTGGCCTGATTTGACGTGCTGGTCGTGGCTTCCAACTTGGTGTGCCATTAGACAATCTCCTTGGGTTTGCAGAACGAGGCCAAGAGCGGCCTCGTGTTGCTAGCCGATGGCAGTGGCAGGCGCTCCGAATTTTAACATTTCGTGAACGGAGCGCCCCAGCCACACGTCAGGCATTTCCGATCAGAATACCGGCCGCCAGCACCAGGGAGCCGCCGACCACCACCTGGAAGGCTGCGCGAAGGAACGGCGTTTCCATATATTTGTTCTGGATGAAAGCGATGGCCCAGAGCTCGAAGAAAACGACGATCGCAGCCGTGATCGTTGCGGTCCAGAAATGCGGAATGAGGTAAGGCAGTGCGTGGCCGAGCCCGCCGATCGCCGTCATGATGCCGCAGGCAAGGCCACGCTTGATCGGCGAGCCGCGGCCGGAGATCTTGCCGTCATCGTGTGCCGCCTCGGTGAAACCCATCGAAATGCCGGCGCCGACTGAGGCCGACAGACCGACGAGAAAGGTCTGCCATGTCTGCTGCGTGGCAAATGCGGCGGCGAAAATCGGCGCAAGCGTGGAGACGGAACCATCCATGAGGCCGGCAAGGCCCGGCTGCACATAGGTCAACACGAACTGGCGACGCGCCTGGGCATCCTCTTCCTGCTTTACGGTTTCCGGCGTGTGCTTGTCGCCAAGCAGGCGGGCAACATCCTCGTGTCCCTGCTCGGCCAGCGCCAGGTCGCCGAGAAGCTGTCTCGTCGACGCGTCGGAAACCTGTTTTGCGGCCTGAATATAGAAATTATAGGCCTGCTGCTCCATCGCCTCCGCTTCCTCGCGAATGGAATCGAGGGAGAGATTCTTGCGCAGCCAGTCCGGCTTGCGCTCATAGAAGCCGCTGACGTGCTCGCGGCGGATCAGCGGGATACGCTCGCCGAAACGCTGCCGATGCATGTCGATGAGGGTCTTGCGATGGGTATCCTCAACCTCTGCCATATCCTCGAAGACCTTGGCGGACTCGGGATAATGCTGGCGAAGTATATCGGCATAAGCGAGATAGATGCGCGAGTCGTCCTCTTCCGCGGCGATGGCGATGGCCAGGATTTCCTGTTCCGAGAGGGAGGTGAAGGGACGTTTCGACGGACGAAAAAGGCCGAGCAACATGGGAGGCAACCTTATAACTTTAGAATTATTCTAATTCTAAAGTGGGCGATCGCGCTGGTCAAGCGGCCAGATGTCGTCTTAAGCGGAAATCGCATTGCGGGGAGGTATGACGGATTGCGGCTCGGAGCGCATAAATACGAAAGTGGTTTTGACAGATTGCCGCAACATCCGCATGACGCCTTGGATATGCCCTGAAATTGCATAGATAAGCGGAGACGAAAGCCGGCCGCGTCGATACTCTGCGAATGACCGGCGGGAGCATCCTATGGACAATGACATACAGGGCCGAGCCGCCCATCTTGCCGGCATTCGCGAAAAGGCCGAGACCGAGATGGCGAGCATGGGGATCGACGCCGCTTTCATCGAGCGGCTGGTCGATACTTTCTACGCGCGCGTTCAGGCTCATCCCCGCCTCGGGCCGGTATTCGACGGTCGCCTTGCCGGACGTTGGCCTGAGCATATGGAAAAGATGAAGCGCTTCTGGTCGTCCGTGGCCTTCAAAAATGGCGCCTATGGCGGCAAGCCGGTGCAGGCACACCTCGGCGTCGAAGGCATGGCCGTCGATCTCTTTCCGGAATGGCTGGCGCTTTTCTCGCAGACGCTCACCGATATCGCGCCTTCCGCGCAGGCGAAGGACTGGTTCATGGCAACGGCCGAACGCATCGCCAGGAGCCTGACTCTATCGCTCTTCTATAATCCTGCGCTGGATGATCCCGCGAAAAAGACGGTTTAAGGCGTATCGCGGAAAGTTATTGAGCACGGCGACCGAAGCCACCGGCCTCTCGCGGTCAGGTCTGATGCGGCTGCAATAGTAGCCGTCACAGGCTGGGCAGCCGGCAAATACGTAGTATGCGGCGTCAGCTTCGTTTAATCTCGAAGTTGTATCGCATGGGCTTGCTCGACCATGACCATCGGAGGCTTTCCGCATATGACCGACATAGCCGTCAAAAAGGCAGGCGGTGTTCCTTCAAATTACGCTATCATATTATTCGGGCTATTTCTTTTTCCCATTCAGATAGTCGCGATGTTCTTCTCCAAAAGAAGACGTTACGACAGCGATGAATGGGAAAGATCTCATTATGAAATGCAATACCGCAGCGCAGCAGTCTATCTGGTGATACAGGCGATTTTATTCGGCATCGGTGCTGCGGGGATGTTCCTGATGCAGGGGAAAAGCAACGCGGAGGTCGCAGGTTTACGAACTTGGGTGACCTTTATCACCTCCGGAAGCTACATACTCATGGCTTGGCTTGCCATACGGTGCGTACGGGGTCTGTTTTTGGCAGGGTCAAAAACGCCTTTGGCTAACCCGCGCTCCTACACCATTTGGCCTCATTGAGGATCTCAACGGCAAGCGCGTCAGAATCGGTCAAAACGCGGCCGATCTTAGCGTTGACCTAGCAAGAACCACAAGCGTGATCCTCGATCTGAACGACTATAATACCCCCGTGAATTCAGCCCTTCGTCGCGAAAATCGTTGCGCCAATGCTGGCGGAAACGACCAGGGCAGTGCCGAACATCTGTGACGGCGTCATCGGTTGCGACAGGATGACGAAGCCTGCGAAGGCACCGATGGCCGGTTCGAGGCTCATGAGAATGCCGAAGGATGAGGTCGGCATGCGCCGCAACGCCACCATCTCCAGCACATAGGGCAGCAGCGGAACGAGCAGTGCCAGGCCGGCGATCTCGATGAGGCCGTAACCCGTCAGATGCGGGGCAGCCGAGGCAAAGCCGAAGGGGGTCGAAACAATAGCCGCGACCAGCAGCGACATGGAAAGCCCTTCGAGACCCTGAAAGGCGTTGCCAACCTTCTTTGTCAGCAAAATGTAGCTTGCCCAGCCCGCCCCTGCCCCGATGGCAAAGAGAATGCCGGGCAGATTGCCGACCCACGCCTCACCATCATAGGCCAGGAGCAGCACGCCGATAGCGGCAAAGAGAGGCCAGAGAAGCTGGCGGCTGAGCCCGAAGCCCAGCGTCGCGACCAGAAGCGGGCCGAGAAACTCGATGGCGACGGCAAGTCCCAGCGGAATGCGCGCAATCGCCGAGAAGAAGAGCGTCGTCATCAGCGCCGAAACGGTGCCGAGCGCCAGCACACCAAGCCACTGCGAACGGTTGTAGCTCATGATCTTCGGACGGACGATGATCGCCAATACTATGGAAGCGAAAACGAGCCGCAGCCATGTGGCTCCGACCGGACCATAGGCATTGATGATCGGAGCCGAGAGGGCCGAGCCGAACTGGATGCAGGACATGGACAAGACGCACATCAGCACACCGGTAGCAATGCCGCCGGAAGATGGCGCAACGTCCGGATGGGGCATAAGCGCCGCGCCGCCATCCGTGCCACTCTCGATAAGCTTCTGATCCATGACCTCTCCTATCGGCGAGGTTTTAGAGGCCTGGCTTTACGCTGGCAAATTCAAACTTTTCATGCTGGGATCAGGCGCCTTGATGCAAGAACCGCTCAGGCTTCCAGGCCTTTCAGCACATTGGCGACGTTGAGACCGATTTCGGGCACGCCATATCCGCCCTCCATACAGACGAGCACGGGCAATCCCGTAGCGGCTATGCGCTCGCCCATGCGGATGAAATCCTGCGACGTCAACGCGAAGAAAGAGATTGGATCGCGTTCGAAGGTATCGACGCCAAGCGAGAGGACGATCGCTTCGGCGCCGAAGGCCTTGATGCGGGCAAGCGCATCGTCGAGCGCCGATGCCCACACGCCCCATGGCGTGCCCGGCTGCATGGGGTAATTGCGGTTGGCCCCAAGCCCGTTGCCCTCGCCTTTCTCATCGGCGTGGCCAAGGAAATAGGGGAAGGCATGGATGGGATCGCCATGCAGCGAAGCAGTGAAGACATCGCCCCGCCGGTAGAATATGTCCTGCGTGCCGTTGCCGTGGTGGAAGTCGACATCGAGGATCGCCACCTTGGCTGCGCCGTGATCACGCAGGCGCTGCGCCGCAACGCCGGCGTTGTTGATGAAACAATAGCCGCCGAAAAGATCGGAACCGGCATGGTGGCCGGGCGGACGGCAAAGCGCAAAGGCAAAGCGGTTGCCTGCATGTAGCCAGTCTGCGCCGGTCAAGGCGCAGCGCATGGAGGCGAGCGCCGCCTCATAAGATCCCTTGGTGATGGAGGTATCGGCCGCATTGGCATAATGGCCGATCATGCCGACGATATTTTCTGGCACGCGCTGGCTGGTGCGCCTAACAGGGAAGGAATTGGAGATCGCCTCGCCCGTGAAACCGGCCGCGACCCAGCGCTCCCACACCACGCGCAGAAATTCGAGATAGGCGGGATCATGCACCTTGCACGCCGTCTCGAGTCCGTAGACCTCGGGTGCGACGACATCGACAAAACCGGCTTCTTTGACGGCGGCGAGGATCCATTCGGCCCGAAAAGGTGCTTCGAAGGGAGTGACGAGCTTGCCATCGTGCAGCTCGGTCTTGGCATCCCTGAGCTTGTGATCTTCCGAGTAAATGACCCGCATGTTCGCCTCCTCCACCATGTTGCCAGAGCAAAGGCTTACATGCATCGCGCCAAGGAAAAAAGGGTCTGCGCGCTCTTGAACACTGCCGCAAACGACCGCACTTTTCGCCTGCATCTGGCAAAGTGGGGACGACCGCATGAAAGTGTTGATGGTTGATGTCGACGGTGTCCTGGTTCATGGCAGACCGAGCGACGGGCTGCCGCTTTTCACCTATCTGGAGCAGGACCTCGGCTTGCCGCTTGATGTGCTTCGCGAGGCATTCTTCGAACCCTATTGGCGAGGCATCGTTACCGGCCGCGACGCGCTGGAGCCAAGGCTTTCAGAGGTTCTTGGCGAGATCGCGCCGCACCTGCCCGCGAAAACACTGATCGACTACTGGTTTGAAAACGACTCCCGCCTCGACCACGGCCTGCTTGAAGACCTCGCCGCGCTGCGGGCTAAGGGAACGAAGATGTTCCTTGCGACCAATCAGGAGCACATGCGCGCCGCCTATCTGATGGAGACGCTTCAGCTCTCCCAGCGTTTCGACGGCATTTTCTATTCGGCCGCTCTCGGCCATCAGAAACCTGCGGACGCGTTCTTTCAGCTGGCGACCGAACGCGTCGGTTTTGCCGCAAACGAGATCGGCTTCATCGACGATGTGGAAGCCAATATCGAGGCTGCGCGGCAATTCGGCTGGAAGGCGATGCGGTGGGCGTCAGGCTCCAGGCTGGAGGATGCCATGGCCGCCTTCTCAGCCTGAATCATCTTTTCACGCAGCGATACGCTTATAGAAAATGGTCGTGTCGCAGAGGCCGCCTTGCGGCCACATGGCATAATCCGGCACCACGCCGGCACGCTGCCAGCCAAGACGCGGATAGATCGCTTCGGCATCGCTGCCGGTTGCCGTGTCGAGCACGAGCAAGGTCTTGCCGATGCGGGCAGCTTCGCGTTCGGCTGCGTCC
>NZ_JAELUG010000495.1 GCF_016429255.1 Rhizobium sp. ASV8 | reverse complement strand
AAATATAGGTAGGTATTATACCATACTAGGTAGTGCATAACGAAATTATCCGCTGTGAATTCCAGGACTATCCCTTCAACAGTCGTCACTTTGATATCGCGGGGAGACTTATTACAACGACAGTCTACGGGCTGGGTGCAGAGGTTTGCCCGTTTTGCAGATCAGCAAAAAAGAGAACCCCTCGTGTCTTCATCGTACGACGTACCTAGGAATTGATGTTCGATCAGCCAATCCTCACAATCATGTACATTTACGTGGACCGGCTCCCACTCACCCCCAGCGACCATCCAAGCTAGAAACCGTCATTTGTGGCGGCTGATCCGGCACGGCGCCGAGGGGCGTGCGTGATGGGATCGGTGTTGGTCATGGGACTAACAAATCCAGCTAACAAATTAATTACCTAACGAAAAAATACCAGTATATGATACGCATAGGGTCTAGTA
>NZ_JAELUG010000494.1 GCF_016429255.1 Rhizobium sp. ASV8 | reverse complement strand
TTTCCGCATAGCTCCAACCCGCAAAAAACCCAAACGTCTGATCGGAACGAGAGACAAGACGACAATCAATGATACCTCGTGGTACCCTGGACCTGCTCAATTAGACTCCTTTGGCGCTAAGTTGGGAACCCCACGCCTCTCTCGCTTCAGGTACCGAGCACAAAAATCTCACACGTCCTTGTCCGCTTATTATACAACGCCCAATCAGTGTGTACTTGCTCCCAAAGTCGCCTCACGATAGCTTGAACATTGAACCGAACCTTGTCAGATTTCTCTATCATTATCAGTCTCCGTCCATCAGGTTGGCTTTTGACTACTCTGCTAGGCATTCGCTCAGCGATGCCTTGTATCTATTTGAGTCCTTGATTCCACACCGATTTCTGTTTTGTGCTTCTTTTAATCGTCGTTTTGAGTATTGCTCTTTTTAAATTCTTTGTTTAGACT
>NZ_JAELUG010000493.1 GCF_016429255.1 Rhizobium sp. ASV8 | reverse complement strand
TGCTGAGGATGGCAGAAGGCTTTAAGGAGGAGGAAGACGTACAAAAATTCGCAGATCGGATGCTTGAAACCGGGTATGCGAGACAAAGAGCAGAGAGAGAAATTTTCCAGAAGCAGAGGTGGGAGGAGTAGTTTTAAAAGGTGGGTGGAGGTAGAGGGGTGGAGTGACTGTGCTGCTTGGAAAGCTGGCGCGGGGCAACCAGCGAGGGGGACCCTCAGCGTTCCCACTAGCCCTAACAGACCAGTGGTTTTTTTTTTTTCGTCACTTAAAAAAAAAAAAAAAAGGATTTTTCTGCCTGGGAGGGGCATTTTAGGGCTCCCACAATTTATGGATAAGTGACCAATCACGACCCTGCATTTGGCTTCTTCTGCGTCTTTTTGCTGTAAAATTCACGACCGATGCGATGCGCCGGAGACGACGGTCCTCACAGAGGGGCGCACCAGT
>NZ_JAELUG010000492.1 GCF_016429255.1 Rhizobium sp. ASV8 | reverse complement strand
ACGAAGCAGAGGCATACCTGCGATGCGAGCGACATGTCGCTGTTTGGCTCAAGGCCTGCCGTCAAGGGGAAGCTTCAATGGCGGTTCGGAGATGTACTACTTCTGGTGGGCAAGCGGATCTGCTTAGGATCGCATGACCTTTCGGAATAGTAGGCGGAAGGTCGGGGTGTGGTTGAAGGTGGATGGTGGATGGTGGTGATTGGGGAACAGCTCACGGCACCGGGGGAGAGGTATAGTCAGCAATCGAGCTGGGGGGTGCGGCCACAGTACAGTGGTGCTGATTGCGGTTTGCACAGGAAAAAGCACAGATGCGGGCTGGACCAGCGCAGTGCTGTAGGCGGGCCAGCAAATGGGCTGGCTGGTCAAGCTTTCGCGGCCGCCTCTAACGCCAAATGCGCCGCCTCGCTTAATTCCGGGAAATTTTTGTGGTGGACTTGTTAGGGC
>NZ_JAELUG010000491.1 GCF_016429255.1 Rhizobium sp. ASV8 | reverse complement strand
CAGTGGGCGCGATGGGGAGTCGCGGTCACGATGAAGGAACCGTAAACGCATTAGGAATAGCGACTATAGCGTCGCCTCTGGGCAAGAACTCATTTAGAGCATTCAGATGATTGGGTAGCAAATGTGTTGGGACATGCGGTTCCTCTGGAATGCGGGCACATCGTCAAAGACGTCGTGTGGACAAAGGTCTTGATGGGTAAAAGCCCAATCGCGTGTTTGCTTTTGCCAAACTTGACGTGTCAAAGACGCCGTAATATTACTTGCCTATACATATAGTATATAGTATTCATTTTAATATAAAATTGAGTCAAAATAAGATCATAATTATCTCAAAACCAGGTCATTTGTTTTCTGTTTTGCCTTCTTACATGGCAGTTGTGTTCGTCGTGCGTGTTTGGTGGGGCTGTAATTAGTACCAGTGGCCGTGGCCAGCCGCGGATAGGG
>NZ_JAELUG010000490.1 GCF_016429255.1 Rhizobium sp. ASV8 | reverse complement strand
CGTGAGCAGCAGCCACTACTTAAAAAGTTGAAGCTCCTACTGCTATTTAATCCTCTCACTGAATGGATCGATACTACACATCTCATGCGGCTGTACATTCACGACAAAGCGGTTGCTGAAGGTATGGATGGGATATTGAGATGCGTGCCTCGGCAAGGCTAACAAACCGCTCCAGGCAGGAAAGAAGGGACTTTCAAGTCAAGGCAGCAAATCAAAGCATTTGTAGATGCGTACGGAATAAACATGGATGATTTTACTCCTTCCGATATCGACGCTTATCCGACGTTCGAGGACTTCTTTGCCCGCAAACACAAGAGTGGATCGAGACCTATATCCCGCGCAAACGACGCTTCTCACGCAGTAGTTGTTGCAGACTCTCGGGTTGTCACGTATAATTCAGTTGCGGATACCAAGAAACTATGGATCAAGGGCCAAGATTTTAGC
>NZ_JAELUG010000489.1 GCF_016429255.1 Rhizobium sp. ASV8 | reverse complement strand
GCCTGCATAACAGTGTCCTTAGGAGAAGAGTCACTGGATGGCCACGCTTTTTCATCCAGGAGTACCTCCCCATCTTGCGGCGCGCAGGCGGAAACAAGCTTACTATCATCGGTGTAGCTCTTGGGATCTTGTGTTGCGCCCGGACGACGCTGGACATCGCCTTCGCTGCTCATCGTGAAAACGGAGTCAGCGACTTTGCAGTGGCTCTCTGTAGTAAGGCTTAGCATGCAGTACTTCTGCCATGTAGAAATCTAACTACTTACCTGAGCTGGTTGTCATTATCACTGTGCTGTGATTTCTACGCAGAAGACCATTCTCGCCAAATAAGTGTTGCAGAATTGCTGCCGCCGTCGTCACGTCGACTGAGCTCAATGGGTCATCCAGGATAAAATTCGCCGCCCGAGTATATACTGCACGAGCCAGAGCCTAGATAAAGAGTAATTA
>NZ_JAELUG010000488.1 GCF_016429255.1 Rhizobium sp. ASV8 | reverse complement strand
GGAGTACAGCCTCCATATCTATCTTATACTCGCTTCTCTATTTACTCTTCCAGAAATCTCGCCACCACTCTTTCAGCCCATACGCCTTTTCATCAGCCTCTACGTGTATCTGCACATTATCCCTGCCCGTAAACCGCTCCATAATTCCCTCACCATCTCCCACCACCGGCCCGACCGAGCCCAACGATGTCGACGTCGGCCGCGTAGCTCTCACTTTAATCTCATTGGCCAGCAACGGCGCAACACTCGCGTAACACGCCGCCAGTTCGCGCTGCAGCGAGAAATACGGCTTCTTAGCCGCATCTGGCGCCATCAAGTTGTAGCTGCGCATCATGCCGTTAAGGTTGTCGATAGAAAGCTCCATGTACTTGTGCTCTGCTTTTTCCCACTCTAGGTCGCGAAACGGCGACGCTAGTGGTCCGCTCTCAGTCGCCGTCTCCGACC
>NZ_JAELUG010000487.1 GCF_016429255.1 Rhizobium sp. ASV8 | reverse complement strand
GTTTGGAGACTCTCTGCTTGCCAATTGGCTGCCTCAATCTCTGACTGCAGCTGACTTTGCAACTATCATCGCAGAGCGGGAAGACGGGTTCAGGATCCGTTCCCAGTTTCGCGTTGGCCTGTCTCATCCCAGTGCCGACATCTTGCATTTGCTGCAACAGGCATTGCTCCAGTGTACCCATCCACCCATCCATCCATCCATCCATCCGCCCATCCATACGACCTAAACCCACCTACACAAAGCTCAGGGCGTTCGTCGGCATACCCCCGGTGCAGCTGCGCGAAAAATCATACACCCACCACAGCATCGCGCACGCCACACCAACGACAGGCGCCACCAACCGCCTCTTGCACCGGAATTCTCGCTGTCTCTTATACACATCTGACGCTGCCGACGACGTGTCGTGGGGGTGGGGGGGGGGGGGGGGGGGGTCGTGGTATAGGG
>NZ_JAELUG010000486.1 GCF_016429255.1 Rhizobium sp. ASV8 | reverse complement strand
GCCTGGGAGGCTGGTGTAGGGTATTTTAGCGGGAAATCGAAAAGTGGCCAACGAGGGTCGGGTGGCGGGGATGGCGTACTAGGCAGTATGTAGGGCCTATGGGGGAGGGGCCCCTGTGGCTGGTGCCGGGTAGGTAGAAGCGAAAGGGCTGTTAGCAGGCGCTCTGGCTCCTACGTGCTTTGCGAGAGAGGCCTTATGGCGGCGTGCTGGCCCTGGTCGTCGGTGGTGGCGCTAGGTAAGCTGATTTTGTCCTACCCTATAGTGGTGCCAGGTAAGCTGATTTTGACCTACCCTATAATGCTGCCGGGTAGGTTGATTTTAGTATACCTTATGGTGGTATAGGGTAACTGAGGGGTGCCTGGACTACCTACCCTAGACCTGTCTCTTATACACATCTGACGCTGCCGACGACGTGTCGTGGGGGGGGGGGGGGGGGGGGGGGGG
>NZ_JAELUG010000050.1 GCF_016429255.1 Rhizobium sp. ASV8 | reverse complement strand
AGAAGTCAAGGGCGGCTCGCCCTACGGCGCCTCCACGATCACCAACGGCGACGGCTCGCGCCAGCCTTCGGAAATCGAGCTGGAAGCAGCAAAATACCAGGGCGCCCACGTCGCCAAGATTGCTGCCAAGCTGACGGCCTAATTCGAATTCTGCATATTGATGAGAGAGGCGCGGCGAAAGCTGCGCCTTTATCGATTCCATAACAGTGGAATTCGATTTTGGTGCGGACGACGGGGGTCGAACCCGTACAACCAAAGGTCGAGGGATTTTAAGTCCCTTGCGTCTACCAGTTTCGCCACGTCCGCGTGCTTTTTCCCTTCAAGCACTTGAGCGATTCAGTCAAGGAAATGTTTTTCAAGACGAGCTGAGTTATATGCCAGCAGCACGCCTATTTATATCCCATGACGCCGCAGCGGCTCCTGAAGGCGTTGGATAGGCTCAGGCGAAGCCCGCCTGCGCCGACGGATCGGTGTTGGGGCGGGCCTCTGACCATCATCATGATGGCTGTGTCATATTGGACGCAGGGGGAGCTTTGCTGTCAACTCGCAGATTTTAGGATTTCCGCTGTCAGAGGCATAAATAGTTAACTGCTCGTAAGTGGCAGCTATATCGCGCTCGCAGGTCCGAAAGCGGTATAAACAGGCTTTCTTTGGTCATGTTTCCTGTGTCATAGCGGGGGCTTATTGAAGAAGGACGGATAAGCCGTGGACAAACAGACTGTTCTCGAAGCAACCGAGGCCATGCGTGGCCTTTTTCCCGCAACGCCGCTGCAGCTGAACGAGCACCTCTCTGCCCGTTATGGCGCCGATATCTGGCTGAAGCGCGAAGATCTGACGCCGGTGCGTTCCTATAAGATCCGCGGCGCCTTCAATTTTTTCCGCAAGGTGATTGCCGAGGGTGGCACGGGAAAGACCTTCGTTTGCGCATCCGCCGGCAATCACGCCCAGGGCTTTGCTTTCGTCTGCCGCCATTTCGGCGTGCCGGGCGTGGTCTACATGCCCGTCACCACGCCGCAGCAGAAGATCGACAAGACCCGTATCTTCGGCGGCGAGTTCATCACCATAAAGCTCTTCGGCGATTTCTTCGATCAATGCTATCAGGCGGCGCGCGAGCATGTTGAGCGTATTGACGGCGTCATGGTGCCGCCTTTCGATCATGCCGATATCATCGAAGGGCAGGCGACCGTTGCGGCCGAAATCGCAGAACAATTGCCCGATGGCGTCGTAGCCGATCGCATCCTTCTACCCGTCGGCGGCGGCGGTCTTGCAGCAGGGATCACCGGCTATTTTGCCGGCACGGTTGCCCGCGAAGCGTTCACCTTCGCGGAACCCGCCGGTGCGCCCAGCCTGCGCCGCAGTATCGAGGCAGGGCAGGTCGTTACGCTGACCAAGGTGGACAATTTTGTCGATGGCGCCGCCGTCGGGCGTATCGGCGATTTGAATTTCGCCGCCCTGAAGGGCTTTTCGGCCGACCAGGTCCAGCTCATCGAGGAAAACGCCATCTGCGTCACGATCACCGATATGCTGAATGTCGAGGGCGTGGTGCTGGAGCCGGCCGGCGCGCTGGCCATCACGGCGCTGGAAAAGCTCGACCGCGACAGCATTCGCGGCAAAACGATCGTTGCTGTCGTCTCCGGCGGCAATTTCGATTTCGAGCGTCTGCCCGACGTCAAGGAGCGCGCCATGCGCTACGCGGGCTTGAAAAAATACTTCATCCTGCGTCTGGCGCAGCGCCCCGGCGCGCTTCGCGATTTCCTCAACATGCTCGGCCCCGAGGATGACATTTCCCGTTTCGAATATCTGAAGAAGAGCGCCCGCAATTTCGGCTCCATTCTGATCGGCATCGAGACGAAGAATCCGGATAATTTCAAACAGCTTATCGCCAATTTCGAAAGCTCCGGCATGGGCTATGAGGACATCACCGAAAACGAGATCCTGGCAAACCTGATCATTTGACTTTGCGAGCTTGCAACCTTCATGCTAAAGGCGATCCATGGCTTCGTTCTTTTCAAATATCATCTCGATTTTCACCGGTGGCGCGGCACAGCCGGGCGCTGAGAAATCCGGCGGCTCTACGGTGAGCGCAGAGCCGCAGGTTCATGCTGGCTGCACGATCCATGCGACCCCGCAGCGCGAGGGTAACCAGTTCCGCCTCATGGGGCGGATCGAGAAGGACGTGAACGGCGAGATACTGGTGCGCAATTTCATCCGCGCCGATGTGTTCACCTCATCGGACGATGCCGTGGAATCGACCTTCCGCAAGGCGCAGCAGATCATCGATCAGAACGGCCCGTCTCTGTTTGGCGATGGCGAAAAGGTTCGCCAGGTCTGATTGTCAGCGGGTTTCTTTCGTGCCCGCCTGATCGCAGGGCCGCCTCTCGCAATGGCTTTGGCGGCCCATAATACTCATTCAAATCGATGGCTGGTTGTATTTTCGCTCGCGCTCAAGCCGCGCGAAACATTTTTGCGCCGGATGGAGCGTTGATGGCGCCGCCGTCAACCGTGATTTCGATGGCCGTGACGTTGGCGGAATCGTCGGAGGCGAAATAGAGCGCAGCCTTGGCGATCTCGTCGGCTTCGCTCATGCGGCCAAGCGGGCTCATATTGCCATAGCGGGTCTGCAGCGCGTCCAAAGCTTCCGGCGTGGCGGCGCGTGGATCCCAGATCGGCGTCTTGGTGGCGCCAGGCGTCACCTGGTTGACGCGGATGCCGCGCGGTGCAAGTTCGGACGCGAGATTGCGCGTCATGGCGCGAACGGCGCCCTTGGTGCCGGCATAGGCCGAGGCGCCGGGGATGCCGAGGACGGCATGGACCGAGCCGTTGAGGATCACCGAACCGCCGTCGTTCAGGTGCGGCAAAGCCGCTTGCACGGTGAAGAAGACGCCGGTGAAATTGATGCGCACGATGGTTTCGAACTGCTCAAGCGTGGTCTTGCCGAGTGGGGTTTCTCCGGCAATTCCGGCGTTGGCGAAGACGACATCGAATTTTCCAAGCTTTTCGGCGGCCTCGGCAAATGCCTTTTCCATCGCCGGGATGTCGGTCGTGTCTGCCTGCAATGCCAGGACGCCATCGCCGAGTTCTTCTGCCGCTGCAGCCAGTGTTTTCGCGTTGCGGCCTGTTATGGCCACTTTGGCGCCTTCGGCGAGGAAGAGGCGGGCTGTGGCAAGCCCGATACCGCTGTTTCCGCCAGTGATGACGGCGACCTTGTTCTTGAGACGCATGTTCGTAGCTCCTGTTGGCTTTCGTCACGATCTGGATTATGATCGTTATCTATAAGGATTATGATCGTAATCCATTTTGTCAAGCCGGGCACGAAAGGATTTTCGATGGGCCGCTCGCAACTGGAAAAGCAGAAGACGCATGAACGCATCGTCAAACTCGCTGCCAAGCGTCTGCGTGAGGAAGGATTGGAAGGAATTGGCGTCGCCGATCTGATGAAGGAGGCGGGTCTGACAGTCGGTGGCTTCTACAAGCATTTCGGCTCCCGCGACGAACTTGTGGCGGAAGCCATGGAATCGGCAATCGGATCGTGGCGGCGGCAGCAGGAGGAGCAGGGAATTGCCCCCGAAAGCATATCGCTAAACGACTATGTCGACGGCTACCTTAGCGAACGTCACCGGGATCACTGCGGCGAGGGCTGCGCCTATGCGGCGCTGACGGCAGATATGGCGCGGAGCAGCGATGCGGTTCGCGCAGTGGCGACTGAAGGCTTGCGAAGGAATTTCGAGACCATGGCGGCGCGTATGCCTGAGCCTGAGACCGCCGAAGCCAGACGCAAGGCAATTATCGCCTCCTGTCTCATGACCGGCGCGCTCGGCCTTGCGCGTGTGGCGAACGACGAGGCGCTTTCGAACGAAGTTCTGGAGACGGTGAAGCAGTTCGTGAAAGCACTGCCACAGGCAAAATAGCAAAGCGGCCGGTTGGGGCCGGCCGCCTGCCATTATCGGAATAATGCTGTCGATTAAGCGGCGAGGGCCAGCTCGGAAGCGCGGGCCTGAGCGGCGCCGATAGCCTTTTCGGCAGCTTCCGGACCAAAGGCGACGCCTTCCACATAGACCGTCTCTACATCGGTGATGCCGATGAAGGCCAGAACCGACTTCAGGTAGGGAACGGCGTGGTTCAGCGGAGCAGCCGGGCCTTCGGAGTAGACGCCGCCGGAAGCGAGCACGATGTAGGCCTTCTTGCCGGTTGCCAGACCCTTCGGGCCGGTTTCGGTGTAGGTGAAGGTACGGCCGGCGCGAGCGACGTTGTCGATCCAGGTCTTCAGCGACGAATAGATGTTGAAGTTGATGAGGCCGGTGCCGATGACGACAGTGTCGGCTGCGAGCAGCTCGTCAACCAGCGCGTCGGAAACCTTGACGAGTTCCTGCTGCTCGGGCGTGCGGGCGTCGGCCGGCGTACGAATGGCGGCAGTGAAAGGGCCGTCGATGTGCGGCAGGTTGTCGGCTGCGAGGTCGCGCTTGACGAGCGTTTTGCCCGGATTGTTGGCCTTGATCTTCTCCGCCAGCTCGACGGCGATCTTGGAGGAGAGCGAGTCCGGACGCGGGCTGGAGGTCAGAAGCAGAATGGAGGACATATCCGTTTTCCTTTTCAATGGGTTGCGAAAATCGGCTGGGAGAGTCCGATCTCGTTCGGGTTCATAGATAAGTCCTCAGTGCTATCGAGAAAAACTGTGATAATATGGATTGTAATTATCGATAGAATGGATGGCAGATGCTTCCCAATCCCACCCTTGACCAGTTGCAGGTGTTTCTGACCGTTGCAGAGTCCGGCAGCTTTTCCGCGGCGTCGCGCGTGCTCAATCGGGCGCAATCGGTTATCAGCTACACGATCGCCAATCTGGAAGCCCAGCTGGAAATGCCGCTCTTCGAGCGCTCCGGCTCACGCCAGCCGAAGCTGACGGATGCAGGCCGGGTGATGCTGGAGGATGCGCGCCGCATCCTATCGGATCTGCAGGTGATGCGCGCCAGAGTGAAAGGTTTGAAGACCGGGCTCGAGGCAGAAGTGGCCGTCGCCATCAGCGTCATGGTGCCCGTCCATGCGACAGTGGAGGTGCTGCGCGAATTCCGCGATCGCTTCCCTTACGTTTCGCTGCGTCTCGATACCGGCGAGCTTGGCACGATGATGGAGCTTGTCGCAAGCGGCAAGTCGACCATCGGTATCGGCGGCGCGGTCGTAAAGCAGGATGATGCGCTGGCCATCGAGCGCATCGGCCATTCCTTCATGATGCCGGTCGCCGCGCCGACGCATCCGCTGGCGCAGATCGGAAGGCCGCTGACGCTGGCCGATGTGCGCGAAGAGGTTCAGCTTGTCGTCACCGATGCCTCAAGCCTCACCAACGGCAAGGATTTCAACGTCCTGTCCTACAAGACCTGGCGCGTCAGCGATATCGCCACCAAGCATCAGCTGATCAGAGGCGGTCTCGGCTGGGGCGGGCTGCCGGCATCCTTCATCATGGAAGATTTGCAGAAAGGCCGGCTCGTGCCGCTGCCTCTCGATGCCTATGATCAGAGCGAATATCCGATCTATGCGATCCGCAAGCTCGATAATCCGCCAGGTCCAGCGGCGGCCTGGATGATCGAAGCCTTCCGTTCACGCCTGTCGCAATGCCCGAATCAGGCGGATTTCAAGGCGGCGGTCGAGATGTTTAATCCTGAAGAAAAGCGTTTGGCCGCTGAGTGAAAGCCCTCTCCTCGCAAGGGGAGAGGGCGTTTCGTTGCGGGCTTAGAGCACTAGGCGATAGTTGCGGAAACCGTCCGTGCCGTCGCCGGCATCTTCGATCTTCACGCTCTTCACCTGGTCGAGGAAATCCTTGGCTTTCGGCGAGCTCTGGAAAACGACGGTCGTGCCCGGCAGCGGCTTGAAGGTCCAGTTGCCGTCGGCGGTCGGGTTGATCGTGCCCTGGTCGTGAACATAGCGCACGATGACGTCGCGGTTGGTATCCGGTGCCTGGTAGATGACCTTGTCGGCACCGATTTCCGGGAAATTGCCACCGCCGCCGGCACGGTAGTTGTTGGTGACGACGACGAACTTCTGCGCGGGATCGATCGGCTTGCCGTCGAACTGCAAATTCTGGATGCGGTTTGAATCGGCATTCAGCAGCTTGCCGTCATCGCTGAAGCGGCGCGGCTGAGAGACGTCGATCTGGTACGTCACGCCGTCGATGACGTCGAAGTTGTAGGATGGGAAGCTGTTGTTGATGATATCGGCATCTTTGGCGCCCGGCTTGACCTGGTTGAACATGGCGGCCGACATTTCCAGCCAGTTCTTGACCTGCGCGCCGTTGATGACGACAGCCTGCACCGTATTCGGGTAGAGGTAGAGGTCGGCGACGTTCTTGATGGCAATATCGCCGGCGGGAACGTCCGTATAGTAGTCGGCGCCGTTGCGACCGCCGCACTTGAAGGGCGCCGCAGCCGAAAGGATCGGCAGATCCTTGTACTGCGTCTCCTTCAGCATCTCCTTGATGTACCAGACCTGAGCCTGGCTGACGATCTGTACCGACGGATCGTCAGCGACCAGCGCGAAGTAGGAGTAGAGCGGCGCAGACGTCTTGCCGACCGGTGTGCGGACGTAAGCCAGCGTCGCCTCGTGCTCGGCCTTCGCGGCTTCGACGACTTCCTTCTTGTCGGCGACGTCGGCGATGACCTTCTTCTTGTCGTCGCGGTGGTAGATCGGCCGTGCTTCGGAGGTGAAGTCGACGATCTTCCAGCTCTTGCCGTCCTTCTCGAGCAGCAGGTCGATCAGGCCGAGATGCGAGCCCCAGAAGCCGGCCATGACGGCAGGCTTTCCATGCAGCGTACCCTTGACCGGATCGGCATCCTTGATGCCGTCCCAGGTCTTCGGACCGGGGAAGACGAGATGCTGGTGGCCGGTGAAGACGGCATCGATGCCATCGACCGCGGCGACGTAGAGCGAGGCATTTTCCATCTTCTCGCTCGGGCCGCTGCCATCGATACCGGAATGCGAGAGCGCGATGACGATGTCGGCGCCTTCGGCCTTCATGACCGGCACCCAGGCCTTGGCGGCTTCGACGATATCGCGCGTCTGCGCCTTGCCTTCGAGGTTCTTGATGTCCCAGAGCATGATCTGCGGCGGCACAAAGCCGATGAAGCCGATCTTGATCGGGCTTTCATTGCCGGAGCCGTCCTTGATCTTCTTTTCGAGGATCAGGTACGGCTTGAAGAACAGGTCGTCCTTCGTCGGGTCGGAGGCCAGCTGACCCTTGGTGAGGTTGGCGCAGACGAACGGGAAATTCGCGCCGGCCAGCACCTTGAACATGAAGTCCAGGCCATAGTTGAATTCGTGGTTGCCGAGCGTTCCCACGGAATAGCCGAGCGTATTCATCGCCTTGATGACGGGATGGACGTCGCCGTCCTTCATGCCGTGCTGATAGGCCATGTAGTCGCCCATCGGGTTGCCCTGCAGCACGTCGCCATTGTCGATGAGGAGCGAGTTGGTGGCTTCGGCGCGGATATTGTCGATGATCGTCGCGGTACGCGTCAGGCCCATCGTGTCGTTCGGCTTGTCGGCATAGTAGTCGTAAGGGAAGACGTTGACGTGGATGTCGGTGGTTTCCATGAGACGCAGATGCGCCTGGTTGCCGGCTGCGCGCGCGGCGAAAGGATGCAGCACGATCAGCGCCGCCGTGGCGCTGAGGCCTTGCAGCAGGGAACGGCGCGACATGCTGGGCAAATCCAGAATGGAAGACATGAAACACTCCTTCAACGATAGGGCTTTGTCCGTCGATCATCTCTCGGGCGAGCGGAGATTAGGACGATTTGCGAAGGTGTGCACCAGGAATGTGACAGGCTTATTGTGGTTGTGAGTCCGCAAGCGTGAACTTTTGATCAGCGTTTCAAAACTGGCTTTATGTCCTTGTGGAAAAAGCGAAAATAGGAAGCGACCTTTGCCGACGCATTGGACGAGCGGTCGAATTCGATGCCGATGCGGCCATTGTGAGCCCAGCGCACGAAGCCATCCAGCAGGCCGATATCATCACACTCGACGCGAACCTTACTGCCGGCTGCCGCATAGAGCGGAGATTGTAGATCGAGTGCGATCCCGCTCGTGGAAATATCGACGACGCGGCCGGCGACGAGTTTGGTGAAATACCGAACCTGTCCCATCAGCCGGGCATGGTGGCGCGGCGAACCTCGTGTCTTGATTTTCAGATTGCCTTGGACGAGAGATTTCGAAGAGAGCTGCATGATGTTAATCCCGGCTCATACATGTTTTTCCCCTTCTGGATAACATGCAGGCATTGAGGGATTCTTAGAGTAACCGCTAAAATTGTAGGCGGTCGTCCCGAATCGGCACCGAATTCCGGTGCCGAACCCTGGAGGGCGCGGATATTTGGTAGGTTTTCGAACACTGGACGGCTCGGCTGCGACCGTAAGCCGGCAGGCGGATACTGAGGGAACAAGACTTTGCGGATCGTTTCTTTGAATGCTTGGGGCGGTCAGTTGCATGAGCCGCTGATACCCTATCTCGTTGATGTCGATGCCGATGTTTTGTGCCTTCAGGAAGTGGTCCGTGCCCACGACACCAACTCCGACTGGCTCATCTATCGCGACCACGGCGTGGAGCTTTCACAGCGCGCCAACCTGTTTGATGAGCTTAAGGCTGCGTTGCCGGATTACGACGCATTTTTCCTACCGGTCGCGCGGGGGGACCTCTTCGACGGTGAACGCCGAGTCTTCTCGGAGTTCGGACTGGCGACCTTTGTGCGCAGGACCTATCCGATCATTGCTCAGGCGGCAGGTTTCGTCCATGGCGAGTTCTCTGCCGATGGCTGGGGCGCGCATCCGCGGTCGCGCAACGCCCATTGCATCCGCCTTTTCGACTACGAACGCGGCTGCCCGATGACCATCGCTCAGATGCACGGCCTTCGCGATACCGCAGGCAAAGGGGACACGCCCGCTCGCCGCCACCAGGCGAATGCATTGGTGGACCTGATCCGGCAGGTGAAGCAGGACGGCGACCGGCTTGTCGTCTGTGGCGATTTCAATGTCCTGCCCGACAGCGAGACCTTCGAGATCCTCGGTAGCCTGGGGCTCGTCGATCTTGTCACCTCACGGGGACATGACGACACGCGCACATCCTACTATCTCAAGCGGCCACGCTTCGCCGATTACATGTTGGTGACATCAGATGTCGAAGTCATCGATTTCGATCCGGTGGCAGAACCGGAAGTTTCTGATCACCGCGCATTGCTGCTGGATCTGCGCTGACTGAGATCAAAGACCGACATTCGGCCGCTCGATGACTTCGCGCAACGCAAAGCTCGAATTGATCTTCACCACATGGGGCAGGGCGGACAGCCAGTCACGATGGATGCGCTCGTAATCCTCCAGATCACGTGTGGCGACCCGCAAGATGTAATCGTACTCGCCGGACATGAGGTAGCAGGCCAGCACGTTCGGACAGCGCTTTACCGCCGCCTCGAATTCCGAAAGCGTTTTGGCGAACTGGCCGGATAGCGATATGTGCACGATGGCGATCATCTTGTAATCCAGCGCCTTGTGCGAGAGATGCGCGTGATACCCGGCGATGACGCCGCTTTTTTCGAGGATATCGAGCCGGCGCGAGCAGGCCGATGGAGAAAGGCCTACCTTTTCGGCAAGCTCCGCGTTGGTGATGCGCGCATTCTGCTGCAACATCCGCAGAATCGAATGATCTATGGCGTCTAGGTCGGACATTCGAAGATCTTTCGAAAAAACTGATTTGCACGCAATAAATCACGAAAAATGACCGCAGCGCAAATTGTCTTTGCAAGGACATTGCACAGCGGAGGTGGTCTGATTTCAGTTGGAGAAAATGAAGACGCAAAAGCATTCGAGGAGGAATGAAATGCGCGTTGGTTGCCCCAAGGAAATCAAGAATCACGAATATCGCGTCGGCCTGACGCCGGCATCGGTTCGCGAATATGTCGCTCATGGCCATGAGGTCTGGGTCGAAACGAAGGCCGGCGCCGGCATTGGCGCCGACGATCACGCCTATATTGCCGCCGGCGCCAAGATCGCCGCAAGCGCCAAGGACATTTTCGAGAAGTGCGACATGATCGTGAAGGTCAAGGAGCCGCAGCCCTCCGAATGGGCCCAGCTCCGTGAGGGTCAGCTTCTCTATACCTATCTGCATCTGGCGCCGGATCCGGAACAGACCAAGGGCCTGCTTGCTTCCGGTGTGACCGCCATCGCCTACGAGACCGTGACCGACGAGCGCGGCGGCCTGCCGTTGCTGGCGCCGATGTCGGAAGTTGCCGGCCGTCTGTCGATCCAGGCGGGGGCGACGGCTCTGCAGAAGGCCAATGGCGGCCTCGGCATCCTGCTCGGTGGCGTGCCGGGCGTGCTTCCGGCCAAGGTGACGATCATCGGCGGTGGCGTTGTCGGCCTGCATGCCGCCAAAATGGCAGCCGGCCTCGGCGCCGACGTCAGCATCCTCGATCGCTCCCTGCCGCGCCTGCGCCAGCTCGACGATATCTTCAACGGCCGGGTGCACACGCGCTATTCCAGCATTCAGGCGCTGGAAGAGGAAGTCTTCTCCGCGGACCTCGTCATCGGCGCTGTCCTCATTCCCGGTGCAGCCGCACCGAAGCTGGTCACGCGCGAAATGCTGTCCGGGATGAAAAAAGGGTCTGTCATCGTCGACGTGGCCATCGACCAGGGCGGTTGTTTCGAGACTTCGCACGCGACGACGCATTCCGATCCGACCTACGTGGTCGATGGCGTCGTGCACTACTGCGTTGCCAACATGCCGGGCGCGGTTCCGGTCACCTCGGCACACGCGCTGAACAACGCCACAATCTACTATGGTCTCGCCTTGGCGGATCGCGGCCTGCGCGCCATTGCGGAAGATAAACACCTCCGCAACGGTCTTAACGTGCACAAGGGCCGCGTCACCAACAAGCCGGTGGCCGAAGCGCTGGGTTACGAGGCCATCGCTCCCGAGAGCATCCTCAACGTGGCCTGATACCGATCAGATAGAGCGTGATGCCGAAAGTATCAGCGGTTTTTGGAGGACATCACGCTCTCACTGTTAGATTCCAGAGCCGGCATCCACATGTGCCGGCGTCTCGATTGTGTCGATCCGGCATTGATAGCAGTTGTTTCGCGCCGAGCGGACGTGGATATAGGCAACATCGAGCCGTTCCAGCAGCGATGCCGCATAGGCGGGAATATCTCCGGTCGGCGTCACCGCGCCGGTACCGTAGACGATACGATCATTCCTTCCATAACCGCGAACGATGAAATCCCGGCTTGCCGCCAGCACGGGCGGCAGGACCTCTTTTGCCTCATAGCGCTTGCAGGGCGTCTTATGCAGGAAGATCGGGCCAGTCTCCGCATAGGGCTGCAATTCCGGGAAGGGACGATACGCGAAGACAAACAGTTCCTCCCCGGCGTCTATGTTGCGCAGGCAGTGCCGGCAGGGATGGCCCGGGCCGTCTGAAACCATGGTTTCGGGCTGGTGGCCATAGGCATCCGCGCCGCCAGCCCAGAGAACTTCCGCGTCGGTTGTCGGCATGGCTGCAAAAGCGATGGAAGGCATGGCAAAACTCCTTTCGAGATCTGCCATGTGATGCGCTGGAGCGAGATGGGAAACCACCCGATTCCTGCTTCTAGCCGTTCTTGGCGAGTTCCAGCAGCTCTTTGTCGCTCAAGGGGCGGACGATGCCCTTGCCCGTGGAAATCGGCGAGAAACCGAACATCTGATAGAGCTGAAGCGCTCGCGGGTGGTCGAGATCGTTGGTGGTCGTCACGATGCGCTGCGGGTTCAGCGACCAGATGGCATAGAGCGACTGGAGCAGGAACCACTTGCCGATGCCGAGGCCGAGCGCATGCTCGATAAGGCCGAAATGGCTGAGCTCGATGGTCTCCTCGTCCTGACGGAAATACTCGAAGAAGCCGGCAGGGGCGCCGTTGACGTAAAGCACGCTGATATCGTTGCGCTGGTCGTGGAGTACCGCGGTCAGTTCTTCGTCGGAGAGGCGAAGGCGATCGACCCAGTGCCAGCGCGCGCCGACCTGACGATAGAGATAGCGATAGAACGGCAGCGGAATGCCGGGCGCACGCATGATGGCCGTCTGGATGTTGACGGGCACCGCCAGGCTGGTCTTGGGCGGCGCGGTCATCTCCAGGCGGGTGATATGGACCTTGATCGAGGAAGGCGTTTTCACGATCTGGCTGCTCAATCTTGACCGGTGACGATGGGTGTATCCGCGCGGCTGCCCCATTCCGACCAGGAGCCGTCATAAAGCCTGTTGCTGCCATGGCCGAGGGATTCGAGCGCCAGCGTGATGATCGCGGCGGTAATCCCGGAGCCGCAGGTAGTCACCACGGGCTTTTCAAGATCGATACCCGCTTTCTCGATCGTCTCACGCAGTTCCGGCAGGGACTTGAACTTGCCGTTCGTGGCGAAGACGCCCGATGGCAGGCTCCTGGCACCCGGCATATGTCCGGAACGCATGCCTTCGCGCGGTTCCGGTTCGGTAGCCGCAAAGCGACCGGCGCCGCGGGCATCGGCGATCTGCGACGAGCCGCTGTCGACGATCCCGCGCATCTCGTCCAGAGCGACGACACGGCCACCATTGAACGTCGGCTTGAATGTTGCGGGTTCGAACGTCGGTACCGCCGTTTCCAGCGGCCGTCCTTCGGCTTTCCAGCCATCCAGGCCGCCATCGAGGACGAAAACATTCGGCGCGCCCATGACGATATGGAACAGCCACCAGACGCGCGGGGAGGCAAACATGCCCGGGCCGTCATAGACGACGATGCGATCTGTTTCGCTGATGCCGAGCCTGCCGACTTCAGCCGCGAAGAATTCGGGCGAGGGGACCATATGTGCCAGATTGGTGGAGTGATCGGCTATCTTGTCCTGATCGAAGCGGATGGCACCTGGAATATGGCCACTGGCATATTCGGCGTCAGCATTGCGCTTCTGCGCCGGCAGATAGAAGGACGCGTCGAGAATGCGCAGGTCCTTGGCACCCAGCTCGCTTTGCAGCCACTCGGCGGATACGACGAAACGGCTCTTGTCCGCTGCCATGATGATCTCTCCCTGCTGTAGTTTATTGGTCTTGATGTCGAGATATGGAGACGGGCGCCGGCCCGGTCAATTCTCGTCGGCCGGGGCGCCGAAACGAATGCGGAATCGGCGGTTTTCCTTGCCCTTCTTCTCGATCTTGGCGATGTAGATCGCTCCGACCTCCTGCGTCTCGGACACATGTGTGCCGCCGCAGGGCTGGCTGTCAACGGCGGAACCTTCGCCAATGCAGACAAGGCTAACGCGACCGAGGCCAATCGGCGGTCGCACATTCTTGGATTTGACGATGCCGGGATTGGCAATCAGTTCCTCGTCGGTGATCCACTGGACGAAAACCGGATGGTTCTCGTTGACCAGCGCCATCATGCGGGCCGTCACCTCGTCCTTGTCGATCGTCTCGCTCATGTCGAAGTCGACCCGGCTTTCCTCTTCACCGACTGCGGCACCGGTTATCGGGTAGGAGCAGACCACCGAGAGCAGATGGCAGGCCGTGTGCATGCGCATGAGCTTGTAGCGGCGCGGCCAGTCGACGTGCAACACCAGCTTTTCGCCGACGATGGGCAGCGGTTCTCCCTCGAGCGGAACGTGGATGATGATATCCTTGATCGGTCCGTGCTTCGTCTGGCCGAGCATGATCTTCGAACCGTCGCCGCGCTCCAAAAAGCCCGTATCGCCCGGCTGCCCGCCCGAGGTGGCGTAGAAGCAGGTCTGGTCCAGCTCGATGCCCCCGTCTTCGTGGATCGCCGTTACCACAGCTTCGGCTGTCGAGAGATAGAAATCGTCACGATAGAGGGCATTTACGGTCATGGGATCACGCTATGGTTTCATACGGGACGGAAATATCCGTCCGCTTTTCAAGGTAGGACGGCAGCGGCAGTCCCTTGGATTTCAGGAAGTCGCGATTGAAGAGCTTCGACTGATAGCGATTGCCGTAATCGCACAGGATGGTCACGATCGTATGTCCCGGCCCGAGATCCCGCGCCAGGCGGACTGCACCGGCGATGTTGATGGCTGTAGAGCCGCCGAGGCACAGGCCCTCATGTTCGACCAGATCGAAGACATAGGGAAGGGCTTCCGCATCCGTGATCTGGTAGGCGTAATCAGGCGTAAAGCCTTCGAGGTTCGCGGTCACGCGGCCCTGGCCGATGCCCTCGGTGATTGAGGAGCCCGAGGATTTCAGCTCGCCGTTCTTGTAGAACTCGTAGAGCGCGGCACCTTCAGGATCGGCAATACCGATCTTGATGCCCTTGTTGAAGGCATGCAGGCCCATGGCCACACCCGCCAGCGTACCGCCGGAGCCGACAGAGCAAATGAAGCCATCGACCTTGCCATTCGTATCGTCCCAGATTTCCTTGGCGGTCGTCTCGATATGTGCCTGGCGGTTGGCGATGTTGTCGAATTGGTTTGCCCAGATCGCGCCGTTCGGCTCGGTCTTGGCCAGCTGTTCGGCAAGCCGGCCGGAAACCTTCACATAGTTGTTCGGGTTCTTGTAAGGAACGGCTGGAACTTCGACTAGCTCGGCGCCAAGCAGCTTCAGCGCGTCCTTCTTTTCCTGGCTCTGGGTTTCAGGAATGACGATGACCGTGCGATAGCCAAGCGCCTTGGCAACCAGTGTCAGGCCGATGCCGGTATTGCCCGCAGTTCCCTCGACGATGACGCCGCCGGGCCTCAGCAGACCTTTCTTTTCGGCGTCGCGGATGATGTAGAGCGCGGCGCGATCCTTGACCGATTGACCGGGATTCAGAAACTCGGCCTTGCCGAGAATGGTCGAGCCCGTCGCCTCGGAGGCGCCCTTGAGCTTGATCAGCGGCGTATTGCCAATTGCTTCGAGGACGGACGGATGGACGCTCATGGAATCTGCCTTCTGTTCGCAACTACTGTAAGAACGGTCTTTTCCCTTCACAAGGCTGCATAGGCAAGAAATTCTGTTCCCCGCTCTTTGTTCACTCGGCAAAATTCAACTTGGGAGGCCTGGTTCAGCGGAGCGTTCGCTGAAACTGAAAGTCTCCGACTGGTGACGTCTATTTCGGCGAGCGATCGGCAAAACGGCCGAAAGAGGCCACAATGATGCGCTATCTCTAAAATGCTACGGAGGGCCGCGGTTCAAGCGTGTGATTTCGACGGCCGCCATCCAAGGAGAAGAGCCATGAGCCCGTTCATCGCACGTCCTGAACACGGAGTCGTCTGGATCACCGGCGCCAGTTCCGGTATCGGCCGCGCGCTCGCGCTGAAGCTGGCCGAGGAGGGCTACAAGGTCGCCGTTACGGCCCGCAGCCACGACAAGCTCCTGGCTCTGCAGGCCGAAGCTGCTCCGCTTGCAGGCAGTATCATCGTGCTCGATGGCGACGTCACCGACGCCGAGGACATGGAACACACCGTCGCGGCCATCGAATACCAGCATGGTCCAGTTGCCCTGGCGGTTCTGAACGCTGGTATCTATCTGCCGGCACGTGGTGAGGATCTCAATCACGAGGTGTTCGAACGCAGCTTCGCCGTCAATCTTCACGGCGTGGTCAATTGTCTCGTTCCTGCGGTGCGCCATATGCGGGCCAGAGGCCATGGCCAGATCGCGTTCGTATCTTCCCTGGCCGGTTATGGCGGCCTGCCCGGTGCGGCCGCCTACGGGGCCAGCAAGGCCGCTCTCATCAATATGGCCGAAAGCCTGAATTTCGAGCTGGAGCGCATGGGTATCCATGTCCAGCTCGTCACTCCCGGTTATGTCGATACGCCGCTGACCGCGAACAACAAGTTCGAAATGCCTGACATCCTATCGGCGCAGCAGGCGGCGGATGCGATCGCTGCGGGGTTGAAATCATCGGCCTTCGACATCAGCTTCCCGAAAGGCATGGTCTATCGGGCGAAGCTGATGAAGCTTTTGCCCTATAGCCTCTATTTCCGAATGCTTGGATATTTTCTCGGCAACCGCCACAAGCGCCGGACCGTCGGAACGCGGGCGACCCCGCATCCGGCGGAATAGGGTCTATTCATCACGTTTCAGCGACGCGTGCGCATCGAGCGCACGTTGGCGGGCAACAGCATGATCGACGATCGGGCGAGGGTAATGCTCGCCGAGTTCGATACCGGCGCGCTTGAGCACACCGTCCGGCGCCTCGAATGGTCGATGGATATATTTGCCGTCGAGCCCCGCAAGTTCAGGCACGAAGGCTCGGACGTAGCCGCCATGCGGATCGAACTTCTCGCCTTGCAGCACAGGATTGAAGATCCGGAAGAAGGGCGAGGCGTCGGCGCCGGAGCCTGCCACCCATTGCCAGTTCGCGGCGTTGGCCGCCGGGTCGGCGTCGACAAGCGTATCGCGGAACCAGGCCTCTCCTTCGCGCCAGTCGATCAACAGATCCTTGATCAGGAACGATGCGACGATCATGCGGACGCGATTGTGCATCCAGCCGTGGCGCCAGAGCTGCCGCATGCCGGCATCGACGATCGGATAACCCGTCTGCCCGCGCCGCCAGCTGTCGAACAGCTTGGCATCCTCGCGCCATGGAAAATCGTCGTAGCGGTCGCTCCAGTTGGCGGAGTTCAGTTTCGGGAACTGGAAGAGCTGATGGTAGCAGAATTCGCGCCAGGCGAGCTCCTTGCGAAAACGAACGATATTCTCGGTGGGGACCTTGCCGGAGAGGCCGCGCGTCGCATGCCATATGCGGGCCGGTGAAATCTCGCCGAGCGCCAGATGCGGCGAGAGCAGCGAGGTTGCCGGCTTGTCCGGAAAATCGCGGTCGACCGCATAGCCATCGATTGCGCCATCGATGAAATCCTCGAGCTTTTCACGCGCGGCATCCTCGCCAGGCGTCCACATATCGGGGAAGTCGGATGCCCAATTCGGCTTTGAGGGGAGCAATGACCAGGAGGTGAGCGTATCCGACTGCGGCCAGCTCTGGGGCGTGGCAAGGCTCGTGGGTGGGTCGATGGGGAAGGGCAGCTCACCGGATTGCTCCAGCGCCCGCCAGAACGGCGTGTAGGTCCTGTACGGGGTGCCGGCACCCGTACGTAGCCGCTGCGGCTCGTGCAGCAGCTGGCCGGCAAAGCTGCTGGCCTCGATGCCCTTGTTCCGCAGCGCTGTCTTGATCTCTGTGTCCACCGCTATGCCGGCCGGGTCGTATCGCCTATTCCAGACGACGGCTTCCGCACCGGTCTCGATGAGAAGCGCGTCGAGCACTGTCAACGCATCGCCCCGCCGAAGGATGAGCTTGCTTTCGAGCGCGGCGAGGCCTTCCCGCAAGGCCGCGAGCGAATGATGCAGCCACCATTCCTGCGCTGCACCGAGCGACCCGCAGCCCTTTGCTTCCGGCTCGCGAATATAGACCGGGATTACCGGGCGGCCCGATGTCGCTGCGGCATGCAGGGCGTGATTGTCGTCGAGGCGCAGATCCTTGCGAAACCACAGCAGGACCGGTTGAGGCTCTTTCTTCGATGTCGTCATGATCCTGGCTGTTCGCTCGTCCTGTGCTTGTTCATGGGCTTTTTCGCCGCCTGAGCCCCTATACGGCGCTTGTCTTCAAATGGTTCCACTACCGAGCGTTTTATAAGAAAACCCTAGACGCAACTCCCGTGAGGAAATCTGAATGTCGCTTGTGATATAAGGCATCCTTGTCACTGTTCTGTAATGCAAATTCGCTAGCAGTCCACCCGATTGACATGCCCAGAATTGACAGACGGGGAAGATTGAAATGGCCGAAATTCGGATCGAACAAGTTCGCAAGGCGTATGGCCGCAATGAGGTGGTCCATGGCGTTGACCTGAACTTCCGCTCGGGCGAGTTCGTCGTCATTCTCGGACCGTCCGGCTGCGGCAAGTCCACGCTGCTGCGCATGATCGCCGGCCTCGAGGATATTTCCTCCGGCGAGATTGTTATCGACGGCAAGGTGGTCAACCAGCTTGAGCCGCGCGAACGCGGCTGCGCCATGGTTTTCCAGAACTACGCGCTTTACCCGCACATGAATGTCGCCGCCAATATGGGCTATGCCTTGAAGGTGGCCGGCGTACCGCGCGAGGAGCGTGATCGCCGCATCAAGGAAACCGCTAAAATCGTCGGTCTCGAAGAGTTTCTCGCCCGCAAGCCGGCCGAACTTTCCGGCGGTCAACGTCAGCGCGTCGCCATGGGCCGCGCCATCATCCGCGAACCCAAGGTCTTCCTCTTCGACGAGCCGCTCTCCAACCTCGATGCCAAGTTGCGCGTGCAGATGCGTGTCGAGATCCGCCGCCTGCACAAGCGTCTGTCGGCGACTTCGGTTTTCGTGACTCACGATCAGGTCGAGGCCATGACGCTCGCCGATAAGCTCGTCGTCATGTACAAGGGCAATGTCGAGCAGGTCGGCACGCCGCTTGAAATCTACAACACGCCGCGCACGCGCTTCGTCGGTTCGTTTATCGGCTCCCCGGCGATGAACTTCCTGGAAGGTACGTTCTCGGCCACTGGCGAACAGGTCATCTTCGATGGCCTGCCGATTGGCATCGACGCAAACATCGGCAAGCGTCACGGCGGCAACCCTGTCGCTCTCGGCATCCGTCCGGAGCATGCACGCCTCGTGCCGGCAGGGACGCCTGGCTCCATTCCGGCCACGGTGGATTTCGTCGAGGAACTCGGCGCCGGTCGCGTCATTCATTGCGATATCAACGGATCGAGCTTCGCCGTTGCCGTATCGGATCACACCACCGGTCAGACCGGCCAGTCTGTCGGGTTGGAGCTGCCGCAGCAGCATACGCACCTCTTTGCCCAGGATACAGGTTTGCGGCTTGACGCCGTTGCCTCCGTCGTACCGCTCAAGGTTTTGGCACACTAGAATTTCAAACATCAATTTTCAGCAGGTGCGCCCGGAAGTCTCACGATTTCCGGGCTTTTTTGTTTGTGCGCACGAGAAGGTTTGACGTTGACGGCTTAAAGCCGATCGGAAGGGCGCAGCACACAGACGCTCGACGTCATATGGCTCGTGGCGGCAATAGGTCTGAAAACGAAGTCTTGCAGGAAGCTGGCCGCCGTCTAGGCAAGGAGCTTGGCCAGAGCGGCTTCAGTTGCGGCTATCCCTATCGAGGGATGCTCGAGCAACGAGACATGGTCGGCACGTGCCGAGGTACGCCCGCAAAATGCCTGCCGCTCCGTTCGATGGGTGCGGCAGGCTATTCGATCACTTCTCAGTGGCGATCATGCCGCGAACGACCCAACGCTGCATCAGCACGACGACAGCGAGCGGAGGCAGCATGATGATCAGCGTGCCGGCCATGGCGATATGCCATTCCGGAAGGCCACCAAAGTTGGGGATGAGCGACTTCAGTTCGTGCACCGCCGTCACGTGAGCCGGATCGGTGGTGACCAGCAGCGGCCAGAGATATTGGTTCCATGCCCAGAGGAACATGATGGTGCCGAGTGCCGCCATGTTGGTGCGCGACAGCGGCAGCAGGATGTCGATGAAGAAGCGCAGTGCTCCAGCGCCGTCCATACGCGCTGCCTCTGTCAGCTCGTCCGGGATCGTCAGGAAGAACTGACGATAAAGGAAGGTGCCCGTCGCCGTCGCGACCAATGGCAGGATCAAGCCGATCGAAGAGTTGAGTAGCCCGAGGTTCAGCGCGACTTCAACACCTGTAACCTTCTCGATGAGCCAGCTGATACCTGTGACGTCGAGAAGCCCCTGATAGGGCGACAGAACGTTTGCTGCGACCGCATAGGTCGGCACGATACGCACCTCGAGCGGCAGCATCAGTGTGATGAAAATCAGCCAGAAGATGAAGTGGCGACCGGGAAAGCGGAAATAGACCAGGGAAAAGGCTGTTATCGCCGAAATGATCACCTTTCCAGCTGCCACGCCGGTGGCGAAGATCAGGCTGTTCAGCAGCTTGGGGCCGAGATTGGCAGTGGTCCAGGCCGTCTTCATGTTTATCCAGAAGTCCGAGCCTGGGATCAACGACATCGGCACTTTGTTGACGTCGGCCAGATTGTGCGATGCGGCGACGGCCACGATGGCCAACGGCCCCACGGCCATCACGAAGCCTATGAACAGGATGAGATGGGTGAAGAAATTAAGGATGGGTGTGCGCTCGACCATGTCAGCCTCAACGGTAATGCACGCGCCGCTCGATGAAGCGGAACTGGAAAATGGTAAGCAGGACGATCAGCAGCATCAGAACGATGCTCTGTGCGGCCGCACCGGAAAAATCGAGGCCTTTGAAACCGTCGGAATAGATCTTGTAGACCATGAGATTGGTCGAGTTGTGCGGCCCGCCTGACGTCATGATGTCGACGATACCGAACGAATCCTGAAAGCTCTCGGTGATGTTGATGACCAGCAGGAAGAAGATCGTCGGCGTGATCAACGGAAACTGGATGTCCCAGAAGCGGCGCAGCACGCTGGAACCGTCCATGGCAGCAGCTTCTATCAGCGAGCGCGGGATGCCCTGGAAAGCCGCAAGGAAAAAGATGAAGCTATAGCCGATATATTTCCACGAGAAGGCGGCGATGATGCAAGCCATGGCGGCATTGCCGTCGAGACCCGGATCCCAGATTCCCGGCCACCATTGATTGACGACGGCGATAAGGCCGGCTTCCGGTGCCAGAATGAAGCGGAAAGCCATCGCCGCCGCGGGCGCTGCGATGCCATAGGGCCAGATCAGCACCACGCGGTAGATTTTCGAACCGCGCAGCTGTCGATCGGTCAAGGCTGCTAGTATGAGGCCGCCTCCCATGGAAATGCTGGTGCTGATGGCGGCGAAAATGATGCTGATCGTCACCGAATTCCAGTAGTCGGAACTCGCGAGGATGGCTTTGAAATTATCGAGCCCGACCCAGATATTGCCGCCGCCCCAGGGCTGCTGCAGGGTCAACGACCAGAAGACCGCCTGACCGGCAGGCCAATAGAAAAAGGTGAAGATGAGGAGCAGCTGCGGCACTGCGAACAGAATGCCAACGCTCCATTTGCTGAAAGTTATACGTTTTTCCATGGTCTCTTCCGGCTTGGTATCGCGATGCCACAAGGGTTCTCATAACGAACGTCCGCCGGGAAATCCCGGCGGACGCTGTTTGTCATGAGCTGCGCTGCTTATGGCAGCTGCTTGCCCTTGTAGGTGGCTTCAAAGCGCTCAAGGACCACGTCGCTGTTCTTGACGAGGTTGTCGATGCCTTCCTGGACGCCGACCTTGTTCGCGAAAATGGCCTGCATCTGATTGCCGAATTCAGCGCGGATCTGCGTGAAGTTGCCGAGGCGGACGCCGCGGGTGATCGGGGTCGGCTCGGAAGCGGTCAAGCTGGCGATAGCGACTTCGCGGCCCTTATAGGGAGCCTTGTCGTAGAAACCGGAGGACTTCATGAAGTCGAAGCCGGACTTCTTCACCGGGATGTAGCCGGTGTTGGTCGACCAGAAGAGAGCGGTTTCAGGCTTGCCGATGAAGTCGAGGAATGCTGCTGCGCCCTTATATTCGCCAGCCGACTTGCCGGAGAGAACCCAGAGCGATGCGCCGCCGACGAGCGAATTCTTGCGCTCGGTGCCGGCGTATACCGGAAGTTCGGCTACATCCCAGTTCATGCCGGCCTTCTGGGTCTTGGTAACCGTGCCATGGTCGCCGACCGAGGTCATGATCATCTGGCAATCGCCAGAAGCAAAGGCCTGAACCATGTCCTGACCGAGGTCCTTGGACTTGATCTTGACGAAGCCCTGGTCGTACCAGCTCTTGAGGTCGGTGACATATTTGACGAACTTGGTCTTGTTGACCGTCAGACGAGCGTCGAGGCCGTCATAGCCGTTGTTCTTGGTGGCAACCGGCTGATCGTGAATGGCGGAGAACTGCTCCATCAACTGCCAGCTTTCGTTGGCGGAGATGTTGATGGCCATCGGGCATTCGTAGCCGGCGCCCTTCAGCGCCTTCATGTCTTCGGCTGCTTCTTCCCAGGTCTTCGGAGCGGCAGTCTTGCCGATCTTGGCGAACGCGTCCTTGTTCCAGTAGAGCAGGGCGGTCGAGGAGTTGAACGGGAAGGAGAGCAACTCGCCCTTCGACGTTGCGTAATAGCGGGCGATGCCGGGGAAGTAGTCGTTCCAGTCGACCTTGTAGCCGTTCTCGGACATCAGCTTGCTGACCGGATGGTAGGCGCCCGAAAGCATCATCGTGGCGGTGCCGACGTCATAGACCTGAACGATGGTCGGCTGCTTGCCGGCGCGGAAAGCGGCAATGGTGTTCTGCAGGGCGGCATCGTAGTTGCCCTGGCTGACGCACGATACTTCGTAGTCCTTCTGGGAATCGTTGAAGTTCTTGCACAGCGTCTGGACGACACGTTCCAGGTCGCCCGACAGGCCAAACCAGAAATCGAACTTGGTCGGAGCAGCAGCAGCAGGCAGGGCCAGCGCTACGCTCATGACACCGGCTGCTGCAGCCGAAATGCAGTTTTTAAGTTTAGACATAATCCCTATTTCCTTTTTGAAAGCTCGGAACCGGTGGTCTTGCGCAAGTCCGCGGTAGCGGCGTTATAGACAAGCTGTGTGACAGTTTGTTGAGGGCAAGAATCCCCGCATTGGCGGGCTTTTTCACTCGAGTGAGAGGCTTGCGAACAAGCGTGCCTCGCAGGATCGTGCAATTGAGATGTTGCTAATCAAGGCGCACAGGCAGCGTTGCCGCGCACCTTGCTTGCCAGCGCACGAGCTGCGTCGGACAGGCTTTCTTGCTGGCACCTCGAATGATGTTGCAAGATGACACCAAACGAATCCCGAAGGCATCTAGAGGAATGAGAATATGGGTTTGAGCGAGCGGCAAAAAATGACAGCTGGGGATTGGTACTGCTGCTTCGATCCCGAACTAGATGCTCTGCGCTGGCAGGCACGTGAAGCTGTCCACCAGCATAATACGATGCCGCCCGCCCAGCGCGGCAATCTCGGTCCGGCCTTGGCCGGGCTCTTCGGCGATGTCGCGGACACTACTTTTATCGAGGCGCCTTTCCACTGCGCCTACGGGATCAACATCTCGCTTGGTCGCCGGGTCTATCTCAACGCCGGCTGTACTATTCTCGACAGCGGAAGCGTGCGCATCGGCGAGGGCAGCATGCTGGGGCCGGGCGTGCACATATATTGCGCCGAGCACCACAAGGACCCGGAGCTGCGCGGAGCGGGCATCGAAGTCGCGCGGCCGGTCACGATCGGCGCGAATGTGTGGATCGGTGGGGGAGCTATCCTCGTCGGCGGCGTGACGATCGGCGACGGCGCCATCATAGGGGCGGGAGCGGTCGTGACGAAGAGTGTCGCGGCAGGTGCAACCGTCGTCGGCAATCCCGCTCGCCCGATTGGCTCTAGGTAGACGGGGTTAGTTCGCGGGGCGGCGCTTTCTTGCCCACCAGACGGAAAAGCGGCGACGCCATCGGCGCACAGCCGGCATATCATGTGACAGTACAATAAGACCCAATGGCAGCATCCAGAAGCCGAGTACGGGCAGGAAACCGAGCAGACCGCCAAAAACGAGCGCTATCCCCAGGCCAACGCGTGCAAGGCGTGATCGGGGCAGTGGAATTCTCACAGAGCCGAAAACGAGCTCGCGAGTGGAGGGATCTATGCCGAAACGCCTTGTTTTCCGGGCGTTTCGGTCGGTATTGGCTGTCGTTCCGCTTTGATCAGTCATCCACAGGAAGTGGTGAGGCGACGAAATAATGCAAGAGAAATACATTTTTTTGAAAAAACCGCTTGGCAAATCGGGAAAGCATTTGTAGAAGCCCACTCACACCGCGCCAAGCGCATTCCCTGGTAGCTCAGCGGTAGAGCATTCGACTGTTAATCGACAGGTCGCCGGTTCGAATCCGGCCCGGGGAGCCACTCTTCTTCTAAAGAGTTTTTCGCAATATCATCGCGTTGGCTGGGCATCATAACCCATGCCGCCGTGCTGGCACCATTAGCGGCGCAGCTTTTCGACCCTTTTCCTGATCCGCCCCCACATCAGTATTGCGGCTGGCAATATCCTAGCGACGCCGGCGCCTCATCCTCGTTGACCTTTCTCTTCTCTCGGTGTCAGTTTGCCGCCAGTTGTCCAAGAGCATGCACCCATCAGGCGACGTGCGTTACAAGCCGGACTTCGTAAAAAGGGGGATGGAATGAGCGTGATTGAGAATTCCCGCAAAGGAGCGCTGCTGGGATGGGTTCTCAGCGCCATCGTGATTCTGGCGTTGGCGGCTGACGCGGCGGTCGATCTGTTTTTTCCATCATTGATCAAGGCAGAGATGGAGGCGACGGGTTTTGCAGCGGACCATGCAGGCTCGCTTGGGATGATCATTCTTGTTTGTGTGATTCTCTATGCGATTCCGCGCACGGCGGTTCTCGGTGCGATCCTGACCACGGGCTTTTTGGGCGGCGCCATCTGTGCTCATTTTCGCCTTGGGGAACTCGGTTCGCCGCCGCAACTTATAAGTTTATTTTTAGGCGTGCTGGCCTGGGGCGGCCTGTATCTTCGCGATCAGCGGGTTCGAGCTCTTCTGCCCATCCGAGCCGCCATCGGCTGAAGATGGAAGAATCGTTCAAGCAGAGCCTTTTTCCTGCAACAACAGGCTCTTGCATCTGCGCCGACTCGTCGCTCCGTTGTGTCGGTGATGGAGTGTATCAAGACGGTACACCAGCGATCATGTGGTGAATCCGTGTGATATTTCGATAAAAATTCGCTCAAGGCATGGTTGCTCTCGCGAATGTGAGCAGATGTTCATGTAGTATTAATGTGAGCAGGCGCATCTAGTTGGATGCGTGAAATGCGCAGCATAGTCCCCCAATGCTTTAGAGGTTCGACATGAAAAATCTGCTTCTTGCTTCCGCACTCGCACTGGCATCGGTATTCGCCGTCAGCGCACCATCCGAGGCGGCTCCGATGCATCATCGTCACCACCATCACCATCATCAACATTGCCACATGAAGAAGGTGAAGCATAAGGTTCACGGCCACTGGGTCGTCCGCAATGTCCGCGTCTGCCGATAATCGGTAGACGCGTCGAACTGACTTAAACTACCCTTCACGGCAATTCGGCCGCTCCCGATATTTTCGGCAGCGGCCGTTGGTTTTTTCACGGCGTAATGTCTGCGTGGCAGGTGATGGCAGCAGTGGTCGCTACGAGGCTGCCATGCCGCTCACGGCCACATAGAGGCCTCAGGGGCGGATTTCGAACATTACGCCGCCGTGATGTCGATGATAGTAGCGACGGTCATCGTGCCAGCCGCCACGCGAATGACGGCGATCCCAGCCTCGGTCGTCGCGCCAATGACGACGATCACGGTCACGCCAATAGGTTCGCCGGCCGTTGTCTACGTCGGGATGCCAACGGGTGCCGTGATCCTGAACGAGAATGATATCTGAAGTGGTCGTGGTTGAAACGCCAAGCGGGGCTGCAGTTGTCGGCAGCGTCGCTGATAGCACAGAGCCCACGGCCAATGCCGCGGTCAAAGCAAGTGAAGCAACATATTTCAAGGCGGTAACTCCTTCGTTCGGTCACGTCCCTTATCGCTAGTAAACGCGACGCCCACGACAAGGTTCCCCCTTCCGGTTGATCCGGGGAGCTTGCGATGCGCGCCAATAGGGAGGGGGCCTTCGATTTCAGGAGTTTACCGACATGAAAAAGGGGGCCGGCAGGGAAAGCCGGCCCCCTTCGTTCTCTGATCGGAGGTCAAATCTGATCAGGTTAGAAGTTACGCTCGAAACGGAGAATGCCGGAGACGGTATCGTCGTGGGCATAATCATAGTGAACGTAAGTCAGTTCCGGCTCGACCAGGAGGTTCTTGACCGGGTTGAACTTCAGGTTCGTCGTTGCTTCGAAGATCTTCGAGTCGGTGTAGGCGAGCTGCAGGTTCCACTTCAGCTTGTCGTTGACCGGAACGCCAACGCCACCCCAAACAGCCCAGTCACCCCAGCCGCACTTCGCGCCGTTCACAGTGCCATTCGGCGCGGTGCAAGCGGAGATGTCCTGGTTCGAACCGGCATACTGGTTCAGCTTCTTGCCGTCGGTGTTGTAGCCACCCATCAAGAAAGCCGTGAAGCCGCCGAAGTCAGCGTCGATACGAGCCTTGACTGCACCTTCTTCAACGATCGAGTCGTAACCGCCGACAACCTTGAAGCCCCATGCGCCAGCCTTGTAGCCGAGACCGCCTACGACGTTCGGAGCGTAGTGGTTACCTTCAGACTGTACCCATGCGCCGTTATAGGTCGTAGAATCGTTGGCCGAGTTGGTATCTTCCAGCGAGATCACAGCCGAGAAGCCGTTGCCGCCGTCATATTCATAGGTCAACTGGTTGAGTTCGTACGGGCCGTCATAGATCACGTCGTCGTTGATGACGTCGCCGGCATAACCCATGTAAAGGTTGTACTGGGAGTCTTTCTTACCAACGGTGAAGCCACCGAGGCTGATGTAAGACCACAGCAGGTTGGTGCTGGTGGAGCCGCCGTCGTTCCAGTCCCAACGAACGATGGTTTCGGTCTTCAGCGGACCGTATTCGGTGTCGGTCGCGGTGTTGACGTTCAACTCAGCACGAGTGTGCCACAGCGTACCCTGATGGCTGTCGCGGTTGTAAGCGTTGTACCACTCACCTTCCGTACGAACCTTGCCGCCGATCTTGAGGCAGGTTTCCGTACCCGGGATGAAGAAGTAGCCTGCACCGTAGGCGTCGCAAATGCGAACGTATTCCAGCGGCTCCGGCTCAGCAGCAACGATTGCGTCCGCCGCGTGAGCACCGGATACTGCTGCCAGCGCAGCAGCGGAGCCGAGAAGAAGGCTCTTGATGTTCATAATAACTCCAATCTCTCTTGATTGGGCGTGAGATATCGCGCCGTAAAACGACGTGCCCAACCCCATCCCGTTCATGTTCCCTAGTCAGTAGGTGCGAAGTAATAAGCTTCGCGAACTATTTCCTGAACCTGCTTCACTGATTTGGCAAGATACTAAGAAGGGCGAACTATATGCGCACTACCCGAAAAAAATGTTTGTTGCAAAAATGACGCAATTCGCCAGTTGAGCCGCCGTCCCGCCCCATTTTGTGCTCAATTCGGCATGCGTGGGGCACGCCGACGATATGGGTCAAACAGCTGGCAAGGGAGGTGTGTCACGGGAGGTAGCGGCGCCTCGCACTCGCCTGCGTTCCACAATCGCCGCATTTCGCGAGGACTGCGAACTCTCATCAACTATGGCAGGGATGTGGCCTCAACGGCTCTGCTGAAGTGGTCCTGCAGTGCATTACGACCATGAGGGTGCGTCCGACGACACTACTGGGGGCGTAGTCTCGTCGGACGCGGCACTGCCCGGCTCAGGGGTGGCATCCAAACCGGTAGTATTGAGCCTAGCATCTACCATAGGTTTCTATAACCTACCTGAATGGGCTGGCAGGGGGTGCCACTCCGGCATGGATCGGCACGCTGGATGGACCACCGTAGGAGTGCGGCTTACGACGCTCTCCGTACCGGATTTTTTCTGAAGCGCACAGCATGGGACGCGAAGAGCATCTTCCAGGCGCGTGTGGGCGATTCGCCGACCATCCGGGCATCACGAACAACGACTTAAATCGTCGGGCTTTCCCATCGCAGATGGAGGATCGGGTAGGGACGGCCCTGATCGTCCAGTTCCGAGCGGCTTGTCACCTTGAAGCCGAGACGTCGATAGAAGCCTGTTGCATCGGGATTTTGCTCATTGACGTCGACGGTCACGATATCCTTTCCAGCGCGAAAGCCCTCGAGAAGCAGGCGGCCCAAACCCATTCCCCGGCTGTCGGCGTGCACGAAAAGCGCATCGACATGGTCTCCGCTTGTTCCGAGGAAAGCATGGGGGAGGTCTTGGCTGTCGACCGCAACCGTGAACTCCGCATTCGGCAGATATTCCTCTGCAACCATCTTGCCGATCGCTTCGAGATTCGCTGCATCGAGAAAATGATGGGTGGCTTCAACCGCCGTACGCCATATCTCGAAATTGCGCGCTACGTCGGTCGGCTTCGCTTGCCGCGTTCGGAACATGTCTTATCCTCGGATGTCTCTATCGTTTTAAAATAGTGGTTTGGGTTCCGCCGACAGCGCGTGAAGTCGGCTTGCGCCCGCGCTCGTGCGCTTCATCGAACGCGCCGCACGCAACTGCGCGGATATCGTCCATTGCGATGCGATCCGCAAGGGACCGATGCGACGCCTATGGGAGCTCGCTGATCTCCTTGGCAATGAATCCATCGGTCTGGCGTCTCCATAGGCGGGCGAAAAGGCCATCCTGCTCGACGAGTTCATCCGGCCTGCCTTCTTCCACGATGCGCCCGTGATCGAGCACGATGATCCTGTCCATCTTGGAGATGGTGGACAGACGGTGTGCGATGGCGATCACGGTCTTTCCCTCCATCATCAGATTGAGCTTTTCCTGAATGGCCGCCTCAGATTCGCTGTCGAGAGCGGAGGTGGCTTCGTCGAGAACGAGGATCGGCGCATCCTTCAGGAGCACACGGGCGATGGCCACTCGCTGGCGCTGGCCGCCCGACAGTTTGATGCCGCGATCGCCGACGAAGGCGTTATAGCCCTTGCGCTCCTCGCTATCGGCAAGATCGGCGATGAAGCCGTCGGCGCTCGCCATCTTCGCGACCCCTTCGATCTCTTCCTGAGTCGCATCAGGCCGGCCGTAGCGGATATTGTCACCGACCGAGCGGTGCAGCAGCGCAACGTCCTGAGCTATGACACCGATGTTTCGGCGAAGGCTTGCCTGCGTGACCTCACGGATATCCTGCCCATCGACGCGGATTGCACCGTCCTTGATATCGTAGAAGCGGAGGAGCAGGTTTGCGAGCGTCGTCTTGCCGGCGCCTGAGAGGCCGACGAGGCCGACCTTTTCGCCCGGCCGGACCATCAGCGAAAGGTCATCGATGACCGGCTTGCCAGATTTGTAAGCGAAACGAACTTTGTCGAAGCGAATTTCGCCGTTCGGAACGACAAGGTCCTGTGCGTCCGGCCCGTCGGTGATGGTGGGTGGTGTCGTCATGACCGGCATGGCGTCCTTGATCGTGCCGATCGCCTGGAAGATCTGCTGGCCCATCTGCAGGAACGTAAATGTGTGACCGGAGAAGCGGTTGAGAACATAAACGGCGGCAGTGAATTCGCCGATCGTGACGAAACCATCGACGAGCCCGGTGAAGCCGATCGACAGGATTGCCAGCCAGTGCATCATGTTGAGAACAACGACGACGACCTCCGAGGTGCGATAGATGCGCTGCTCACGTTGCTGCGCTTCGATGGCCTTGCCGATGATGCCGCGGATGGCGCCGGCCTCGCTGTCTTCGGCTGCAAATTGCTTCACCATCTGCATATTGGCGTAGAGATCGGTGATGGCGCCGGAAATCAGGCTGCGACGCTTGGCCGAGCGGCGTGAGCGCTCGGTGAAGACGGGCGCCAGCCTGACGGCGAGCAGGACGTTGAGCGTGATCCAGACGATGGTCGGAATGGCAAGCTGCCAGGAGAGTGCGCCCAGAAGGATAACCGAGCCGACCATCTGCATAACGAAGCGCGGGATGGAGTGGAAAGCCGAAATGACCTGCTGCTGAACGGCTGACGCCACCTGCTGCAGGCGCGAGGCGACCTGGCCGGCATAGAGATCGTGGAAGAAGGCGAGGTCCTGCCGCTCCACCGCCCTGTGGCTCTGCCATTGAATGGCGGCCGGCATGCCGATGCCAAGCGTGTGCGAGGTCAGCGTATTGACGAGGAAGGAACCGATCGGAATGGCGGGAAAGAGCATTAGGCCGAGGAAGATCAGCAGCATCCGGTCGTTGTGCAGGAAAGCGGCAGCACCCTGCTGCGTGACGCCATCAACAATGACTGACAGGCCCCAAACCATGGTCAGGCTCATGATTTCAACCGCCATGGTGCAGAGCACGAGCGCGATCAGGATGCCGCGAAACATTGAGATGAAGTGAAGAAGAACTGCCACTGGCCCCTTCGACGGCAGCGGTCGATAGGGGATATCGAGCGGCCGGATGAGCCTTTCGAAAGGGCGGTAGATCGCGTCTGAAATCGACATGGGCCGCTCGGGTCAAAGATCGGGTGGAGACGCGGATACTCGACTACGCTGATCGCCATAGAATCATCTTCCGGCTGCAATCTCAATCAGAAAGATGCCGCCGATTGTTCCGGAGTCGGGAGTTGTCGCCAAAACGCACTCAAGATTTGGTGGAGCCGAGGTGCCGCAACCGTCGTCTCAGGAGGCTGGAGCACGCATCGATCAGTTCGGGGAGTCGGGTAAAACCACTTCCCATTTTCCGAATTCCGTCAGGCCTATGGCTGCCGCCAGAGCCAGCGAGGCGTGATTGTCGACTTGGCATCGATATTGCGGCTCGTATCCTTGAGCGTAGGCTTGGCGGCTGATTGCCCGCACCACATTCCTCGCATGTCCTTTTCCCCTGAAGGTCGGCAGCGTCAGAACCCCGACATCGGCGATGAGTGCGTCGTCCCAGGGGTACATGCTTGCGGCGCAGACCAGCTGTGTTCCGACAAACGCACCGAATACCAGCCAATGATCCAGCTCCACATAGGCTGCGTCGAGGTCTTCAGCCGATGCTGTGGCCTGAAACTCCTCAAATGCAACTCTATCCAGCTCCGTCAATTGACGTATTTGGCCAGCGGGGGGCTCCTGCAAGAGCAATTGCTTTGCCGGCTCAAGATAGTAGAAAACCGCATCGGCGCCGTTGAGAAGAATTTGAGCCGCATCCAGCCTGTGTCGAAATTCAGCCTCGGAAAGCGCTGCTCCTTCCTGCAGACCCAGCCTGTCGGCAACTGCCGTCGTCACGACGGCTTGAACCGGTGTGTCGGGCCGATGCAACACCATCGCTCGGTTTTCGTCATCGAGATCCGGGCTGACCGCGAGGGAAAAGCTATCGTCGTGATGAAGGACGGTGCCGGTGAGGAAATGTTTCTGCCAAAACGTCGTCACCGTCGCGGAAAAGACTGGTTGCTCATCATTCAACCGGAATGTGTCGTTCATCTGCATTCGTACCCTTGGCGTGTATCGGTATCCATTATTCCGATCCGGGTCGCCTTGCAATTGTCTCCGCATCTTGATGTCGCCAGGGAACATTCGGCAGCGCACGGGTCTGATGAGTGCGACCGACACGAAGCCGGAGACCGAAAGCGCTAGGTCTGCCGTTTCAGATGCGCGTGCCGGTACTGCTTCATATTCGTGCAGTATTTCCGTGCGTCCCAGGTTTGCGAGGGTACTGTGCGGTTGTGCAAGAATTTGGATCTGAGCAACCCGCGCATGAGTGAATATTGATGGCCTCATCGTCGACTCGCCAGCCCGGCCGACATCTCTGCCGATCGGGCCGTCGCTTTTCTACCATACGGAGTTGCCGGTGCTAATCCGCCAGCTTGCCGACCACGAGACCTGCAAAAAGTCCGAGCAGGGCGGTCGCAACGAGGATCGAGCTTGTTGCTGTCGGATTGTCCCTTGCAGCCTGCACAACATTACGTCCCTCTGCACGGGCGTGGTCGGCGATATTGGTAACCTTCGCCTTGGCCGAAGAAAGGGCCTCGTCAGCTCGCTCGGAAGCACTATCGATCCTCTTCGCCAGATCACTTGAAAGCTTGTCGATCTGGCTCCGAAGTTCTTCGATCTGAGCGTTGATATCCTTGTCGAGCCTGATGTCTGCCATGATGTTCTCCTGAAGAGTGGCGTAAATTCGCTTCTCAGGAACGGCGCGAGCGCAGTTTGGTTCCGTGGTTTGCGCGTTTCGGTTTCGGACGAAAGCAGCGCATCGCACATGCGCCGCAGCCATTTGCGGCTTCGCGATATGCTTGGCTGGTAGGGAGGAATGTGCGTCCCGGGAAGTTGAGTGCCCGAAACCGGAATGACTTGCTGTGCTTCGTTTGGTGTGGCGGAAAGCTTAAGGCCCGAATTGCAGCGCCGAAGACATTTCAGAGCAATGTCAATAAGTTATGACTGTGTGAAAGAAGGGGATGGAGGCCTCGCCCGGAATCGAACCGGGGTGCAAGGATTTGCAGGCTTTTCGGCGCCATTGATTTCAAAAAGAAATTCGGCGTTCTGTTGCGTCCATGTTGCGTTCAGTTGAGCAGAATGTTCGCCGCCTGTGCTAGTTCTGTCCCGTCGTCAGTGCGGGGGAACAGGTGGCCGTATGTGTCCATGGTTATGACGATCGACGAGTGCCCCATGCGCTCCTGAACCATTTTCACCGGTAACCCGAGGCCACCATCCTCTTTTCGGTTGATCAGCCAGCTTGCATAGAAATGCCGAAGCGCGTGCATTCCTGTATATTTGGCCTTCAAGATCTGAGCACCATCCTCATACTTGCCAACCTCGACAACAACGCTGGCGCGAATCATCGTTGGGATGAGACCTTTGTTGACGATATTGGTATGTGACCGCGGCTCGCCATCAGGGTTGGCGAAAACCAGCTCCGTCTTGTTCGTTTGTTTCAGCCGATGCGATTTGAGTGCATTGATGACGGGTGGAGGCACCGGAATAGTTCGAAAGCCAGCCTCAGACTTGGTTGGGCCGATTTTTTTAAATTCATCAGCACGCTGACTGACGTTTATCTCACCTCGCTTGAGGTCGACATCCTGCCAACGCAACCCGCGCAGCTCTGATGAACGCATGCCGGTGAACACAGCTGTCACGAGCAAAGGGCGCCAGTGATCGTCTAAAGCCGCCAAGAACGTCTTGATTTCGGCGGGTGTCGGGATATCCACGCCAACTTCAAGTCTGCGCTTCTGGCGCTTCTCCTGGCGTCCATCACGTCCCTTGCGGCTACCGCGGATGTCACGGACCGGATTCCGCATTGCTAGACCGCGTTCGCCAGCGTCAGCCAGGATCGAGCCAAGCGAAGTGAGAACCTTCTTGACCATCGCCGGCGATCTGCCTTCCTTTCGCATGCGATCCTCAAAATCGCGCACGGCCGGCACGTTGAGCTTTGACAGGAGCACCTGTCCGATCATCGGCACGATATGGTGCTCTAGATGGCTCTTCCGCTGATTGATGGACGACCGCTCAAGGCCGGCGGCTTCACCAGAGCGAATCCAGAACTGCCCGGCCTTTTCGACCGTGACACTAGCCGAGTCAGCAACGTGGACACCTTCACGAACTTCAACCGTTGCAGTAGCCGAAAACTGGTCGGCTTCCTTCTTCTTGGTGAATGTCTTGTGACGGCGCTTGCCCTGCTGATCGTTGTAGTCGACCACCCAGGCGGATTTCTCTTCACCCTTTGGCGTGGTCCATGTGCGCTTGCGGACAGACATTTTACTTTTCCTTTGTCTGGCTGCCGGAGACTTGAAGGTCGCCAGCACGAATCGCATTCCAGATCTCCTGTCGTGCTTCTTCGGTGGGAGCGAGCATTCGAATGAACGCCTCAATGGTTTCAAGTCTCGCGTTGGAAATTGCACTCACGATAGCAAGCCGCCCTTCGAGGTCATTTATTTGGCCCAGCGTTTGACTAGACGGCATTCGGCCATCGAGGCTCTCCTCGAGGCGCTCTACGATCTCAGTGTTCATGCTGCGTCCACTTTTGTCAGCGGCACTCTTGATGCGCTCTCTTAGCCCAGGTGGAAGCCGTAGCTGATATTGATCTGTGCTTGTTCGATTTACGCCCATTTCGCTCTACCTCACGCAATACCTATCCAGCAGATACATTTTGCGCTTGACGTCAATCCTATCCACTGGATATGTCATATCTGCTGGATATGAACAAGAGGTTACCGTGACATGAAGAAGCTTGAAGAAACTACATCCCTGGATCTCATCTGGGGCGCAGAGGAAATCGCAAAGATCATTGGGAGATCAGCGCGAGCAACGTTCGACATGCTGGAGAAACGCCAATTGCCGGCGCGAAAGGTCAATGGTCGGTGGGTAGTCGAGCGCTCTAAGCTCGTCGCGTTCTTTAAAGGAGATGCAGCATGACCGCCTTCAAGACCATCACCATGAACCTCTCCGACGAAGACCAGGTCTACGTGGTCGAGAGCCAGGTCACCTTGGCGGACATCGCATCCGGTAACGAAGCCGGCATCGTCTGCCACATGGTTGACGCCAGCAAGGCGGAGCTGATCGTCTCGATGCTGAATGAGCATAGCTGCCAGCACAGGAGGGTAGGGCAATAAATATGCACAAAGAAAACCCCGCCGTTGTGAGGCGGGGTGAAGCTTCTTGAAAAAGCATATCGCAAGTCCTTTTTCAACGAAGCCCCATAAAAAGTCAATAAAAAGGGGCAGAAATGGCTCGATACGTGAAACTATATTCATCGATATGGACCAGTGGCCGCTTCATAGGCTTATCCGACGCTGATCGCGTGGTGTTCTTGTACTTGTGTAGCTGCGAACATCAGTCCTCAGTGGGTGTTGCTCGTGTCCCAGCAAAATATGCTGCTGCAGATCTTGAGCGGGCTGAAGGCGACTTCATCTCTGCCCTGGAGCGGATAGAGTCCGCGGGATTGATCAAAGCCGACCGGCATACGAACGAAGTGTTCGTGCGCAACTGGTTCGACTTCAATGGTCCAACTAACCAGAAGCACGCGGCCGGCATCCTCAAAATATTTGACGAGGTGAAAAGCCAATCAATTCGCGCGGTCGCCACCGCCGAGTTTTCCGCGAAGAGCTTCAATTTCGAGAAGAGCGAAGTGCGCGGATCTAAGCGACAGACGCGGGATCGACCGGGCAAGATCTATGGCGATGAAAAGGAGGATATTCCCTTCTGACAAAGCCTTTCGATAGTCTTTCGATAGCCTATGCAAAGGCTATCCCCCCAATACCAACACCAATACCTAAACCAATACCCATGCCTATCCGTAGCTGGAGTCGCCCCATCAATGCAAAATGAAGGGCACAAACCATGGTGGCAGATTCCTATGTTTCCTCATCAGCAATAGGTGCAGTATGACCGACTTCGTAATCGTCCCCGCCGCCATCTCAGCTCAGACATTGAAGCTACCCGACGGCTCGAGTCTCCTCGTCGAGCTATCGTCCCCGCAAATTGTATGGGGGCTCATGCAACGGGATGGCGATAGCATTTCCGTGCGATCTTTGCATGCCAGTGAGGAGGAGGCAGAGACGCACCTGGCGGTCGCAGAGCGGGCAGAAGGAGGGACACTGCAGTGAGCACCATAGACACTCAACAAGGAACCAACGCTCGCTCGCGCCCAGGAGGCGCGGGCAACCTGCTGATCTTTCCCTTCCACCGTCGCCAGCATTGGGTAGACCGCATGGCAGCGACCATCGCGGACAATGCCGAACACCACGACTGGATTGTCAACAAATGCACGGAGGCGGTCGACGATGCCGTCCGTAGCGAGATGCGCCTGCTAGGTCTGCCTGACCACCGGGCGCGAGACGAACTGTTCTTGTTCCTTGCTGCCGTCGACGATGCTGTCGCACGCCTGAAGGGCAACGACGGCGGCAGGAGACCCCCAGCCCCTTAGGTTCTTCAGGTCCCACCCCCACCGACCGCGGGGCTCCGGCAGCGCAGGCTTTGAGCGGTTTTGGTGATTTCTATTTCAGGCTTCCGGTTCCGGTTTATCTAACATCGAAGACGTCTAGATCCAGATGTCGACTTTGGAGATTTCTAGCGATTGATCAGCCATTTTTCTTAGGGTTGTTGAACAACAAGCTGAAGTAACGTCCCAAGAAGGAATTCGGACTGAGACCTTTGGCAATATTGTCAAGACCTCGGACTACGATATATGCACCAGATAGTAGTGGAAGTGCAGCAGGGATATTTGATGAGGCAGCGTTGGGGGTGCTCAATATGGCGGCTATTCCAACGGTAATCTCCAAGCAACCGTATCCAATTGGTATGTATCCACGCATTGAGAATAGTATTAATGTCCCAAGAATCGTGAATAATTTCAATAGATCCGGAGAATATAATATAAAATATTCAATTATATATCCAAAATTTATAACGCCAATAGCAAGGGCAATATTAATAGCGGCGATCGCTGTAATAATAATTGCCTCGAATCTATTCAGAAATAATATCCATCTCTCATCGCGTTGACGCTGAGCATCCTGTTTCTGGTTCCACCAAATTATATGCTCCCGAGCACGCTCGTTCTCTTCGTGCATCTTATTCCAAAGATCTTGCTCTAACATTTTAAAGTCTACCCATATGGTGCCATCAGGCTAATAACTTATTTCGCGTCTGAGTCCCATGAACTTTCGTGGATCCGGTATGAAATCTGATCCGGGTTGTGCCTCAACTCTGGACACGATGGACCTAGTCAGCGTCTCCACCGAATAGTTCGGGACGGTGAACCGATACGGCCCCCAAGCCATAAGCATTACTTGTCTCCATATCTGATGCTCGAGAAAGCTGTCTGAGCAGCTCGGTTGAGCTGGCGGTCCAAGACCCTGGCAGCCTCATCGAAATCTGAGGCCTTACCGCCATGGAAGTGATTGACCTGTTTGACGTGGATCACCGGACCTGCGCCGCCACCGCCCGCGCCCGGGGTGACGAAGCCATCGGCTCCGGGAGTGAACAGCTCGATCCCACTCCCGCCGATCGGGTAAGTTACCCCACGCTTGACGGGGCCGCCGCGAGCGCGGGGGCCGCCAACCGTTGGGCTGCTTGATGGCGCCGACGGAGTTGCCACGCTGCCGCCTGTCGCCTCACCTCTCACGACAGCGGCGAACTGTCGTGCGAGGCCGAGGGCGTGCTCGAGCTGGCTGACGTCGATCGTCAGCTTCCCGTCGACCGTGAGCGCCTGCTTGATCTGTGCGCCCGTCGCTTGCGCCTTCGCCTCAGCTTCGGAGCCTCCGGTTATCAGCGCATTGATGTAACCGCGGATGCCCTGCTGGGCGGCGATCGGCCAAGACGCGGTCTTACGAGCGATATCGTCTTCGATGCCACTGACTTGGGCGGCTTGGGTCGCTTTGGCTCTCTGTTCTTCCAGTCGAGACTTGGTGTACCCAACGACCTTTGGGTCGTTGACGAGCGAGCCGCGGCCGAGCGTCGTTGCTGCAGCCAAGGGGACTGCGGCTCTACTGAGGAAGCCAAGAGCCCCTCTGATCAAGCCGCCACCCCCCGCTGTTGCAGCAGCAGATCCCCCTTCGCCGAGCGCTGCTGTGGCACCGCGCCCATTGCCGAAAATTCCACCCATGAAGGCTCGGAATCCGAGGTACGTAGCGGCAAGGCCGCCAGCTCCCGCCGCTACTGGAGCAGCGGTGCCGAGGAACTTTGCCGGTCCCGGATGATCCTTCTGCCACTGTTGCAGCGACGTCGTGATCTCCGAGATGCCGCCAGCGAGAGAGTGCATTGTGGCAGCAGCGCCGGCCATCGACGGATTGGTGAGCACAGAGCCAAAATTCTGCAACGAATTGGTGAGCTCGTTGAATGACGCAATAGGGTTCTGGTCAATGGTGTCGGCCGCACCGAGACCCTTTGCGGCCTTCATCTGCTCAACGTCCTTCTTGGTCTGGAATTCGTTCGCGATGGCGTGCGCTAGGTTGTCGGTGACGGTCGACCTAAACCCGGACTTCTGCAATTCATCGGCTATGAGGCCGTGAATTGCTCGCTCAGTAAGTGTGTGTTCGTCTGCTCCCGGATTTTGCTCTCGGAGCATCTCGGCACGTGCCTTTACCTTATCGTCGGAGATGGTGCCGCTCTTGATCATTCCGGGGTAGAGCACTTCCTGCGCCCACGCAGTCGGATCGGAGGAAAGAAGATCCTGCTGCTTGATGTCGCCATCGATCGAGAACTTGCCGCCGCCACCATTCTTGAATTGGCCGGGCTCAATCATGCCCTGCTTGACCAGCCATTCCGCTCCGGCCTTTGTCATGTGGCCGCCGACAAGCGTGCTCATGGTCTGAGCGAACTCGTTACCGAGGCGGCTCGCGTTGCCTTGGGCAAGGCGCGCAAAGGTCGTGTAAAAGAAGCTCTTATCCGATTGGGCGAAGTTTGAGGATTTTGCGTTCTGCACGAAATCACGGATGCCATTTGCACTCAGCGCGTTGCCTAATGCCTGCTTTCCGCTCACGTAGGCTTCCAGCATATTCTGCTGGGCCTTGGGGTCCATGGTGCGGCCGGTGCCTTCAATTGCCTGGGCGAGGGCCTTCGCATCTTCGCCGGTGAATTCAAGGCCGGATGATGCCAATGCCGCTCGCGTCCGCGCCATCAACATCACGTTGGTCCGCATTTTGTCCACGTCGATCGGCTTGCCGTGGTCCTTGGAGACTGCAAGAGATCGAAGCTCGGCATAATCCTCCAACGACATCGCCTGCGTCGTCAAAGGATATTTTGCAGACGCACTCGCGGCGATCTCGCTGGCAGATCTGACCTCGTCTTCGTTGTTCGAGACATTTCGGATTCGATTCCGCATCGACTCAAGTTCCGCGCCCCTCTCAACGGAAACGCGCGCGGCTTCGATCGCCTTCGTTCCGGCATATCCGCCGGCTACTGCAGCCGCCTCGTATGCGGCAGAGCCCCCACCTGGCGGTCTGCGCTCCGGCGGGAGCTTCGGGGGGGTAGGTGGCTTTTTACGAGATTCCTGGTCGAGACGACGCATCTCGCGGATCGTCTTGGCGATCTCGTTGCGGATGCCCTGTTGTGCGCCGGAGATGCTGCGACGGCCGGCGATGCCATATGCCTGTAAAGCGCGCTCCGACTGGCGAACGGCGGCGCCCTGATCACGGAATGCCTGCGTCGTCGACTTAAGTGCAATCTTCGCTGACTCGAGATCCGCTTTAATCTTCGCGGTGGGCTTGGCGGCGCTCTTCAGCGCTTGCTCGAGTCGAGCGACGTTCGACCGCGCGGTACCCATCTGTGTGGCGAGATCCTTGAAACCCCGCCGATTGCCAGTGAAGTCTTGGATAGAGCCTGCCTTCTTTTGCAGGTATTCCAGCTGCTTTGTCAGCCTCCTGATTTCCGGTGTGCCTCCTTTCCCCAGACGGGCGAGGGCGCTGTCGACGCCTCGCAATGACTTGGTTGCGTTTGCCGACGGGCCGCTGACGGCGTCGACGAGCTGGAGTCTGAGGGTGGCAACGCGGCTTGTCATTGATGCAGTGCTCCGATTTGCGATCAGAAAAAGTTTAAGAAATCCTAATTCGCTATAAGTTGCACCTCTAGCACAGAACGGCGTGTAATGTTACGTTCTCTTTCCGTTCACGTAAGGGAATGCCAGATGACCACCCTCAAGCAAGCCGACATCGCCCGAGAGTTTGGGATCAGCCAAATGACAGTCAGCCGTGTGTTGAAGGCGCTGCGTCGCAACGGACAGCCGTTGACGGAGACCGATGCAATTATGGCTCTGACGTGTGTCGAGTTGCAGGCGCTGGACAAATTGAACGGAGCCGCCTCCATCCGCTTGATCGCCGAAATATCGGATGAAATCCGATACCTCGCCGCTAACAGGTCGCGCCGCTGCTGGGTCGTCTTCGTCGAAAACGAACATGGAAGCTTCCGTCTGACGGCCCATACGGCGCACCACCTGGAGAGCTTGTTGGATGCATTTCCACTTAGCCTGGTGTTGCCCTTGCATGAGGTCGTCGGCCGCGCCCTGGAGCGCCTGGACGGGTTGCAGGCGAAGAAATCAAAGGAAGCTGTGTAATGTCCCAGCAACAGAGAATTGCAACTGCTGAGGCAAAATGGTGCCGAACTGCCATCCTTCGTTCGAACACCTTCAATGAGGCTGATCGCTCAGTCGAAGTATGCTGGTCAACGGGCGCCGCGGTGAAGCGGTATTCCTGGGATGAAGGCTACTACATGGAAGAGCTGGCCGTGGACAAAAAATCCATCCGACTCGACCGCTTCAATGCCATGTCGCTGCTCGACACGCACGACAACTCCACAATGGCCTCGAGGCTGGGGACCGTGATCCCGGGGTCGGTCCGCATCGAGGGCGGCAAGGCGTACGCACGCCTCAAGTTCTCGAGGAAACCACTTGCTGAAGAGATCATGCAGGACGTCCGCGACGGGCATCCTCTCCCGATCTCGGTTGGCTACAAAATCCACCGCTACGAGAAAACCGAGGGCGCGAATGGGCAGCTTCCCGTTCTGCGCGCGATCGACTGGGAGCCGCTCGAATTGTCGGCGGTCCCGATACCGGCCGATGCCGGAGCAACTTCCCGAAAGGAATCCGCAATGCCAGAGACCCACGAAATGCACGAGCACCAAGAGCCGCCGCCGCGGCTGGCGCCGAACAACATCATCAACGAACGCACTCGCGCCAAGGAACTGCGCGGCATTGCTCGCCTTGCAGGAATTAGCGACGACGAGCTTGAGCGCGCCATTGATGACGGCACGACAGCCGACTCCTTCCGCACTCGCGCCATGGAGACGATAGTCGCCCGCCAGGCAACGAACCCGACGTTCCCTCACGCCGACGCGGACCGGACTTTTGATAATCCGGATTTCTTCAGATCCGCCGCCGTTGAAGCGCTACTTGGCCAGATCCGCGGCCAACGGGATCTAAGTCCGTCAGCTCGGCAAGTCATGGCTGATGGCGAGGCAGCGTTTGCTCGCCGGTGCCTTGAGCGGGATGGACGCAATGTGCAAGGTTGGTCAGATCAACGTGTAATGCGAGGTTGCCTGACCACTTCCGATTTTGCGATGATAGCTGGCAGTGTCGCAAACGTAAGGATCGTTGATCACTACAACGAAAGCCTTTCGCAACTGCCCCAGGTGTTCGGCCGCAGAAATGTGCCAGACTTCAACAAACACACCGAAGCATTTGTGGATTGGACCACCATCGTCATCGATAAAGTGAATGAACATGGAGAATTCAAGAGCAGCTACGTTGATGAAGGTGGCGAGACGATTCAGGTTGTTACTTGGGGGACGATCATCCCCTTGTCGCGCCAGCTCATCGTGAACGCAGCCGGCGGCCTGGAAAAGATGGCCGCAATGCAGGGCAAGGCACTTGCCGCAAAGGTCAACGCGAATATGGCAAACTATATTCAACAGGGGGATCTTGCCGGCCCCAGGTTAAGCGACGGTAGAGCCGTCTTTCATAGCAGCCGCGCGAATATCGAGAGCCTTAGGGTTACTGACCCGTCCGTCACCGCGACAGACCTGATGAAGTATCGCGCAAGAATGGCACAGCGGAAGGGCAAAGGAGATGTCATCATTGGCGTCTACCCCAAATTCTGGGTCGTTCATCCGGAATTTGAAGAGCACGCGATCAAGACCCTTGCCAATGTGCAGGCGTCTGCTGTCAACGACGTTAACCCTATCGCCGGACGGCTCGCCATCGTCTCGGATCCACGACTGACGAGCATAAACACATCTTGGCTCGTGGCCGATCCGGGCGCGACTGATGGCGCCGTTCAGGTTTTCCTCGACGGCACGGAATCTCCGCACACAGAATCAAAGGTCGGGTTCGAGATCGATGGGGTGAAGTTCAAAATCCGCCACGACCATGGTCTCGGATGGCTGGAGTGGCGGTCTTGGACACGACTCGATCACGCCCAGATAGAGCCGACGGAATAACTTCGGTATCGAATTGCCGGGGTTAGCCTTCGCGGCTTCGCGCCCCGGGCAAGGCGCAGGTGATCGCTTCGTAATCACCCAATAACCTGACTCCCCCTTTCCTGGGGAGTGCAGGGCAGACGGGCAAACGTCATCCTGCCGCCACTGCGGCCGCCTCTTTGGGACCCGTTACCGGCATTACGGAGCGAGGGAGGCCTTTTCAGGAGAAAGCCGATGTCCATGTTTGACCGCTTAGACCGCCTCACGAGCCACGCTGTCGATCGCACATTCGCCATCCGGTTCGAGGTCCAACCCGGCAAGGCCACGCCGAACGGCCGCTATGGGCCGGACCCTGATCGGCAAGCGTGGGACGGCAAGGGCGTCCTGGAGGAGATCCCCATTTACCCGGCCGTTGAGATGGGCAGCCGAAACCGCACTGGCAACGATCTAGAGACCCTGGTTGCCGGTGTTGCGATCGAGATGAGTGTCGACAGGATACGGTACTCGCGCGCCGATGAGGCGAAGCAAGGGGACCGTCTCAAGACCGATGACTTGCGCAAGTTCGAGATCGCCCGCGTGCGGCGGGATGGTTTGTCACGAGTTGTTTTCAACCTCGTCGAGCTTACAGCGCGTCCAATTAGTTGTGCACGCCCCTGTAGCAAAATCGACTTCCGGAAATCTCTGTGATTGAATCTCCACGAACAGGGAGATTCGATATGACTTCGCACTTTGAGGGGCAGGAGCGCGCCTTTGACGGCCATCTTGATATGATCAAGGCGTCGGTTGCCAGAGCTGATGGTGTTTCGTTCCAGATTGTAAAAGACAATCTCCACAAAGGCCTGGAGAACGCTTTTGAAATGGTGGTTCGCACCGATATGGCCGTGGCTTCTGCAGATGATGTTCTGTCCGCATTTAACCTGCTCGCCATGGAAGTCGCAAAGACACCTATGGGTATCGGTCGATCAGACGGCGTGGAGGAGGCAAGGCAATTGCTTCTGCAACGGATTGAAATCCTGCGTGCCGATTTGCACAAGTGCTCGCCATCGGCGACGGCCAAGGCGCTCCTCCTCGAATGAGAGGCTTGACGGCTATTTTCGCATCCGATCACGCCGCCTCGATTTTCCAGCCCGCTCATAGATCTCCGCCATCTTGCGCTCGGCGCCTTTTAAGATCGCCAATTCTCGCTCGAGTCGGTCGTAGATCGGCAGCATGACCGGTCCTTCGGCGCCAAGCTCGACGATGTAGCGGGCAACCGCGTTGAGGGCTGCTTCTATCCGCTCAGCGGTAATGGCTTTTTGAGAGCTTGGTGGGCCGGCCATGTCGTCCTCGCTTTCCAAGAACCGAGCTAGGCCTTCACTCTGGCGGCGTTTTACGCTTCCGGCGCTCATTGCGCTTCTCCCGTACGAGACGAGCTCGTTCGCGAATCTCGACCATCTTACGCTCGGTTGACCTCGCAAGCTCCAGCTCGTGTTCCAGTCTTTCGTAGAAGGGTATTAGGATCACACCTGCACTTCCCCTGGCGACCATGATCTCCGCGATTCGATCGAGTGCAATTTCGATCTCTCCTGCCGTGACGGTTCTTTCAGGTTTTGGTGAGCTTCGAGTTGGGCAAGTCACTTCGTTCTCCTCTCGAAAACAGCGTGCGGCGGCGTCACTCCGGCGAAAGCTTACGCTTCCGGTCCTTGCCGCGCTTCTTATCCAAGAGGCGCACTCGTTCGCGAACTTCTGCCATTGCCTCGTCGTCGGCTTTTAGCTTCGTTATCTCGTCCTTCAGGCGGCGATAGAGCGGGAGGCAGGCTGGACCCTCCGTTGGCCCCAGGACAATCATGATTTCAGCCAGGCAATCCAGCGCCTGCTCGACGCGTTCAACTGTGATTGGCGTTCCATCGGGCATGTATTCGGTCATTGTCACTGCCCTCGCATGCTGCAAATCATGTTGCATGGATTTGCCGAGTGTGGCGGGAAACCGCTGAAAATCAAGGGAATTAGAACGCAACACGACGCAACACGAGACCGGCATATTTGTCGGCCCGTACGTCGCATAAGTAATTGATATTACTTGAGAAAATGGATGGAGGCCTCGCCCGGAATCGAACCGGGGTGCAAGGATTTGCAGTCCTCTGCGTAACCACTCCGCCACGAGGCCATCCGATGTATGAAGGCGAGTGATGGGCGGCGTTTAGAACGAATCTTGAATCGGCGCAAGGGCCTCATTCTGATTATCGTTCTTTTTTCACTGGCAGCAGCAACTTGCGGTGATGCTGGCTGTCAATTCGTGCATCAGTCCCCAAGCGCAGAATTCGTCAGGGCATCGTCACATGCGCGGAACCGGAAGAGCAATCACTCCTCCAGGCAAGGGAAGGCGAATTTGAAGGAGCGTGCAATCAGCGAGCTGGCGGGCCGCTCGAGCTGCCAGGAATGCTCCTCCATCCACTTGCAGGCGATCATGGTCGCCCGCGTGTTGGTGAGATCCGGCGGCAGACAGAAAGCGCCGACGAACTGCTGAAGATAGCGTTCGTAGCGCGACGAGTTCTTTGGTGTCTGCTTGGTGGCATGGATCGTCAAATTCTTCGTGCGCTGCGCTTCGTCCAGAATGCCCTGGACATAGGCCGACGCAAGCCCTCGATCCTCTTCGCACCATTCGTCGAGCTGTTTGCCGGTAACGACGTGTCCGATGACAGGTGCGGGCTTTTCTGGTTCTTCATCGCTTAACGCGATCTGGGGTATGAGAAGAAGGGACGCTGCAAGGAAGGGCGAAAGCCGCATTCGACGACCTACATCATTGAAGAGAGACTGGCAGCCAGAAAAACCACTAGCGGCAATGACGTTGCCACGAAAAGCACGAGAGAGACAGGCATCCAGTCACCTTCTATTGAAATTTAATCTTAACCCGAACGGTTTCGGGCCGGAAGGTCGATCAGTCGCCACATTCAGGCGGTCCAATATGGTCAAGCGTGGTCTTGGGAGGTTAACATTTTACTAACGAGTGTTCCGTCTTGAGGCGTCTTGTGATCCGCAGCCGACGAGACGGCAACTTCGGTTGCGACTCGCTCCGCACATCAA